>CABVDL010000193.1 GCA_902497035.1 uncultured Prevotella sp. | reverse complement strand
GTGGGCTACAACTGGACCATCCTCGGCACCTACGGAGCCCTCGGCAAGTGCTTCAGGGGCGAGAACATCGAGAATGGACTCTCCTCTCGCGTCATCGTCAGTGAGATGCCCGACTCGGCCTTTGCTCCGATGCCCACCTTCCAAGACCGGAAAAACCGTGATGCCCAGGCGATTCTCGATGCCGTCGGCACCCTGCGCGCCAAGCACGGCTATGTGGACACCCCTCGGCTGCGCCGCGCCATCGCCCAGTGGGTCGAGGACAAACGTCAGCAGGCACTCCAGCGCATCGACCGCGTCATGGACACCTACCGCCGCCGTGCCGCTGTCATCGGCATGCGCTGTGGCGTGGTGGCCTGCCTGCTGTCGGGTGAGAAGGAAACGAAACACGTCATCGACTTCGCGCTGATGATGGCCGAATACGTTCTTCAGGAGCAGTGCCGCCTCTTCGGCGACGTCCTCCGCAAGCAGTATGCCGCCGACGCTGACGACACCCGCCGCAACTCGAAGAACCGAGCCGTCTTCGACCGCTTGGCCGACACCTTCACCTCCCACGACATCCTCGCGCTAAAGACAGACATCACCGATTCCACCGCACGGAACATCATTCGGCGATGGCATGAGGCCGGATGGGTGGTTCCTGTGCCAAGACAGAAGGGAGAAAAGAGCAGGAAATACAAGAAAACAACAGCGCAACCGTCGCAGTGTCGCAGTGTCGCACCGTCGCATTTATAGGTATCGGAACTAAAACTGAAAAGCTATGATAGAAATCCATCTGAAACGCATCGCGAAGCGTCCGACCTACACCATCGGCCGCCTCAGTATCCGCCGCCGTGAGAGCGGAGTGTTCACCCCTTGGACCTATTTCTGTGACACCCTTGAGCCACACTGGGTCGACTTCCATCACGGCGGTCGCAAGACCAAGGGCAAGACCGCCATCCCCGAAGGCCGTTACCCCGTGGTGGTAACGATGAGTCCACGGTTCCATCGCTGGCTCCCGCTGCTCGTCGGCGTGCCCCACTACAGCGGCATCCGCATCCACAGCGGCAACACCGCCCAGGACACCGAGGGCTGCATCCTCGTGGGCCGCAACACCGAGGTCGGCCGCGTCACCGACAGCCGCCGCACCCTCTACCGCCTCATGCAGCTCATCGACCACCGCGACGAGGGCGAGCCCGTGTTCATCGAAATAGAATAAGCACTCTCTATCGGTTTGCCGCAGCCACGCAATGAAGCGAGGCTGCGGCAAATTATGTTATTAACTAGGGATGTCCAGTTCGTTGTGCCAATTTTAGCTCACCTTTTCTGGGCTTTGTCATACTTAGCCTTGAACTTGTCTTTTTGAAGCAGCGAGCGGTGTCGATTATTTGATAACCGGCAGATTTCTTCATTTCTCCCTATTTGACCTTAATATCAGTCGCAGGCTCTGCTTGTAGTTGTTTTTGTCTACGACTACCACCCTGAAAGCCTGAATGACGCAGACTAACGGCCAGCTTCAGGCTGCCCAATCCGCATCCACGATGACCACTCTTGTACGTTCTCCTCTTCGAATGTTGGCTCTCATCGT
>CABVDL010000192.1 GCA_902497035.1 uncultured Prevotella sp. | reverse complement strand
CGACACCAACATTGTCAGTGAGAGCGGTTTTGTGCTTCATCCGCGCCGTCTGCGCCCGCCGAGGCGGCTGACGTGGCGGTCGTTCAAATGGGGCATGCTCGTATGCCATCAGGCATTCTATGCACGCACCGACATCGCCAGGGAGACCCCCTACGATGTGAGCTACCGTTTCTCGGCCGATGTGGACTGGTGCATCCGCATCATGAAAGCCTGTGCCGCTAAGCACCTGTCATTAAGGAATGTGGGGGAGGTGGTTGCCAATTATCTCAACGAGGGTATGACCGGACGCAACCATAAGGCCTCACTCAAGGAGCGCTTCAACGTCATGGCAAAGCACTATGGCTGGCTGCAGACCGTACTGCTGCATGGCTGGTTTGCAGTGCGCGCCATTATTAGATAAGTTAGGGTTCCCATCTGGTTTTCTTATACGTAGCGGATAATCATGCCGGCTCTCATCCGCTGTGTCTTGCGGAAGCCGTTGAGGCGGCAGATGGTGTCGACGCTCACGCCCACCTTCTTGGCGATAGAGGCCAGCGTCTCGCCGCTCTGCACCTTATAATATACACGCTCGGGCGCGTTCATGGCCGCTCTCACGTCGGCCGTCTCGCTGTCGTTGCTGTGGCCCACGGTACCGTAAATCTGGTCGCGTGTGTAGCCGCCATCGTCGTTCTTGCCGCGCTCGCGTGTGGCCACCTCGGAGTCGTGCTCGTAGCGTGACAGCGTGAAGAGGTAGTGGTCGCCCGTCACGTCCTGGTTGCGGAAGTCGAAGAACAGGGCCGGGTTCAGGGCCACGCCGCACAGGCGCGTCTCAAAATGTAGGTGCGAGCCCGTGCTGCGGCCGGTATTGCCGCCGAGACCGATGGGCTCACCGGCGCGTACCGTCTGGTTCTCGCTCACGAGCTGTTTCGACAGATGGCCGTAGATGGTCTCCAGACCGTTGGTGTGGCGAATGACGATGTAGTTGCCGTAGCCGCCTGCCTCATAGCGCACGATGCGCACCTTTCCCGAGAAGGCTGCGCGGATGGTGTCACCGATATACACCTTTATATCGAGACCTTTGTGCTGGCGGCCCCAGCGGGCTCCGAAATTACTGGTAATGACGCGGCTCGGCGTCGGCATGCAGAAATGGCGTAGGTTGATGTCGAAAGAGTCGGGCAGGGCTGTGGCACGGTGCGCATACTGGTTGCTCCAGTCGTCGCCGTAGAGCTGGGCGGCGGGCGATTGAATGTTCTCTCGTTCTATGAATGACCTTACTTCGATGGAGTCGAGCTTCTTTGCTCTTCTGTCAACGGGGGCCTGTCTCGCCAACAGGTCCTGCGCTTCGATAGGAGTTACGGCGGCGCCGAATAATAATGTGAGTGCCAGTATGCTTAATTTCTTTCCAAATCCCATGTAAACCGTTTTTTAGGTTGATGTCGTATTCTTGAAAAATCAAGATATGGCAAAGTTACTAAAAATCAAGCAGCTGGGCAACTTCCTTAACAGTTTTGATACTGTTTTAACACAATCTTGTCATTTTTTAGCAAAACATTCGCTTTTTGTAACTATTCTGCGAATGCTGGTCGAAAAATAGGAGGACAGTTAGGAGCGGAGAAGTGAGGAGTAAGAGTGGGAAATGCCTTACCAAGAGGCTGGTGGCCGGCACCAGGCCGGC
>CABVDL010000191.1 GCA_902497035.1 uncultured Prevotella sp. | reverse complement strand
CGGCCACCAGCCTCTTGGTAAGGCATTTCCCGCTCTTACTCCTAACTCCTAACTCTTAACTGTCTATGCGCCAGCCTGTTTTCAAGGTTTTGCTTGCTGTGAGGCAAGCCTGAGGCACGAAGGCTGTTTCTTCTTCGTCTCCGGCTTGCCGAAGCTTGCTTCGGAGCAAGACGGAGACGGAGAAGAAACAAGGGGCGCAGCCCTGGCCTCACGGCAAGGGTTTTATTTGTTTTTGTCACCCCTCACGGCAAGAGTTTTATTTGTTTTTGTCACCCCCAACAACGGAATAAACATGGGTGGTGCATTGACGAAATCAGGGAAAGCGACTTGCAGAAAAAGGAAGACGGCTGCATTGTTCTCCCACCTTTTTACTACCTTTGCCGTCCAAAGACACCAACAGACTATGCGCTTTCACAACATTACCAGCTGCGACGTGAACAACGGCAAAGGCTTCCGCGTCACGCTGTGGCTCGCCGGATGCACCCACCACTGTCCCGGCTGCCAGAACCCGGAGACATGGGACTTCAACGGTGGACGGCCCTTCACCGAAGCCGAGCGCGACTACCTCATCGGCGAGCTCGACCATCCTTACATTCAGGGACTCACGCTCTCGGGCGGCGACCCGCTCGACTCGCTCGACGACCTGCTGCCGCTCGTCAGCTACATCCGCCGCCGGCTGCCCTCCAAGGACATCTGGCTCTATACCGGCTACACCTTTGAGCAAATACTCGCCTCACCGATGAAAGCCATCCTGCCCTACATCGACGTCATCGTTGACGGCCCCTACATTGCCGCCCAGCGAGATGTCACCCTCCCGTTCCGCGGGTCTGCCAACCAACGGATTATAGAGCTATCGCACCCGCAGAGCGAAGAATAAAAGAAAAACACGTATTGATGGTATTGGTGTAGTGGCCGACCTGGTGTCGGCCACCGTCCGTCGGTATTACCATCCCTTTGACAACGGGTACTGTGCCTTTTGTACTTGTATGTACCCTTTGGGCTGATAATCTGTGTGATACAATACCTGCTGACGGTGGCAGGGGGCAGGTGGGGCTACTCATGCACATCTTTCACCGCTCTGCCGCTGGGCTCGTTCATACCCTTGAACGAGGCATCCCAGGCAAGGGCCTCAGCCGTGGAGCAGGCCACCGAGGGAACAGACGGCACGGAAAGGGCTGCGCTGTCGCTGGGGAAATGTTCGGCAAAGATGGAGCGGTAGTAATACTCCTCTTTGTTGCGCGGCGGATTGATAGGGAAGCGCTCTGCGGCATGCGCCATCTGCTCGTCACTCACGGCAGAGGCGGTGACCTGCTTGAGCGTGTCGATCCACGAGTAGCCCACACCGTCGGAGAACTGCTCCTTCTGCCGCCACGCCACGGCCTCAGGCAGCATGTCGCTGAACGCGTCGCGCACCACCTTCTTCTCAATGGTCTTGCCCGGACACATCTTGTAGGCCGGCGGCATAGACATCGCCACGTCGAGGAACTCCTTGTCGAGGAACGGCACACGGCCCTCCACGCCCCATGCGGCCAGCGACTTGTTGGCGCGCAGGCAGTCGTACATATACAGCTTCGACAACTTGCGCACAGTCTCCTTATGGAACTCCTCTGCGGTAGGCGCCTTGTGGAAATAAAGGTAACCGCCGAATATCTCGTCGGCACCCTCGCCCGAGAGCACCATCTTGATGCCCATCGACTTGATGACACGGGCCAGCAGATACATCGGCGTAGA
>CABVDL010000190.1 GCA_902497035.1 uncultured Prevotella sp. | reverse complement strand
CGGCCGGCCTGCCGCTCGAGCTGCATCATGCCGTAGGTGTCGCTCATGCCGTAGGTGGTGACCATGGCGCGTGCCAGCTGCGTGGCCTTCTCTATATCGTTGCTTGCTCCGGTGGTGCAGGTGTGGCACATCACCTCCTCCGCGGCCCGTCCGCCGGTGAGGGTGGCTATGCGGTTGAGCATCTCCTGCTTGCTCAGCAGGTGCTTCTCACCCTCATCCACCTGCATGGTGTAGCCCAGGGCCCCGCTGGTGCGCGGCACGATGGTGATTTTCTGCACGGGCGCGGAGTGGGTCTGGCAGGCCGCCACCATGGCGTGGCCTATCTCGTGGTAGGAGATGATGCGCTTCTCCTCGGGCGCGATGATGGCACCTTTCTTCTGCTCTCCGGCGACAACCGTCTCCACGCTCTCCTCCAGGTCCTCGGTCTCCACCTGGCTCTTGCCCAGCCGTACGGCGCGCAACGCGGCCTCGTTGACGATGTTGGCAATGTCGGCTCCGCTGGAGCCTGCCGTGGCGCGCCCTACGGCATCTATGTCGATGTCGCCGTGCCTGACGTCCCTCAGGTGCACCCGCAGTATGGCCTTGCGCCCCTCAAGGTCGGGCAGCTCCATGATGATGCGCCTGTCGAAGCGTCCCGGGCGCAGCAAGGCCTTGTCGAGCGACTCGGGGCGGTTGGTGGCGGCGAGTATCACCAGGCCCTTGGCCGCGTCGAAGCCGTCCATCTCGGTGAGCAGCTGGTTGAGCGTCTGCTCGCGCTCGTCGTTGCCCATGGCCTGGTCGCGGCTCTTTCCGATGGCGTCTATCTCATCGATGAAGATGATGCACGGGGCCTTCTTCTGGGCCTGCTGAAACAGGTCGCGCACCTTGGCGGCGCCCATGCCCACAAACATCTGGACAAACTCCGAGCCCGAGATGGAGAAGAAGGGCACGCCGGCCTCACCGGCCACGGCGCGGGCTATGAGCGTCTTGCCGGTGCCGGGAGGCCCCACAAGCAGCGCGCCCTTGGGCAGGCGCGCGCCCAGACAGGTGTATTTGCCCGGGTTGTGGAGGAAGTCAACAATCTCTTTCAGGGTGTCCTTGGCCTCATCCTGACCGGCCACGTCGGCAAACGTGGTCCTCACGTCGCTCTCAGCGTAGATTTTGGCGCCACTCTGTCCCAGTGAGAGGAAGCCCCCTCCGCCTGCCGCGCCCTTCATCATGCGGCGCGCGCCGTACTGCCAGATGGCGTAGAAGATGAGGGCGGGCAGCACCCACCAAAGGAAGAAGTCCATCAGCGGTGAGTTCTTCTGCGGCAGCGTCTTCGTAAACTCGATGCGACCGCTCTTGTTGGGGCTCTTCGCGCGAAGCAGACGGTCAACGAGCTGCGGGTCGTTTACCTCCGTGGTCTTGTAGGTGGTCTCCCGCGTCACGTATTGCGGCCTGGCCCCGCGCTTCTCGGGAAGAATCCCCGGCTGTGGCTCCCTGACCCTCGCGTCCATCGTGAAATAGACCACGTCGTCCTTGATGAGCACTTTCTTCACCTTTCCCTTGCTCACATCCTGGAGGAATGTGATGTAGTCGGCATCCTTGATTTCCTCTTTTCCGAGGAAAGGATAGAACAGGCCGTTGAACAGCAGGAGCAGGATAATTACCCAAAAGACGCTGTTCCAGGTGAACCATGACGGCTGGTCGGGCCGTTGGCCTTGATTTCGCTTCTTGTACATTTTGCTTGATAATATATTAAATGTTTTCTATTGCGGGAATAGCAATCTATATGCCATATAGGAGCCGCCGTGTGGTTAATATATATTAATTTATCATTTCGTGCGTTATAATTCATCAAGAAATCCGTATCTTTGCACAGCCGTATGAGATGGAGGCTCATTACGGTCAATGATGGTTCCGTAGCTCAGCTGGATAGAGCAACAGCCTTCTAAGCTGTGGGTCTTGGGTTCGA
>CABVDL010000189.1 GCA_902497035.1 uncultured Prevotella sp. | reverse complement strand
GCCACCTATCATATGTGTAGGCTTGGGACAGAGTCGCGAGATGGAGTTATGAATGCCTCCACGGTTACCCGTCAGCGGACTGAGCGGCACATTGACGGTGCGCCCTTGGTTATGATACATATAGAGAGCGCCCTCGGGGATGCGCTGGCTTACGCAAGCTCGTGCCATGGCAGAGCCGTTGTCGTTGATTACCTCCACCCAGTCGTTGTCGCGGATGCTGAGCTTGGCAGCATCGGTCTCACTCATCCAGATGACGGGACCGCCGCGCCCGAGGGTGAGCATCAGCAGGTTGTCGTTCCACGAGGAGTGGATGGTCCATTTGTTGTGGGGTGTGAGCAGGTTCAGTGCCAGCGTGTCGTCGCTGAGGTGCAGCCGTTCCTTGAGGTTGTTGATTTCCTTTTTGGCTAATGGTGGCTTGTAGCTTACAAGGGTCTCGCCGAATGCCTGCATCCATGGATGGTCCTGATAGAAGCTCTGACGGCCGGTCACCGTGCGCCACGGGATGAGATAGTGAACGTTGGTGTAGTTGGCAGTATACTCCGTGGTCTTGTTGTTGATGCCCGACCAGATGGGAGTGGGCAGTGACAGGCGGGGCTGGACAACGAGGTCCTTATAGGTGTATTTCGTCTTGCCAAAGTCTGCCGTGAGCGGTTCCGCCAGAGGCAGTCCCACACTCTTCTCAAGGGCTTTCCAAGAACGGTATCCAGCATCGCCGTTGCTTGTGGGGTCGAGGGTGAGCACAGCGTCGCAGGCCTGTGTCGCCTCGCGGATGAGCGGCATGCCTTGGCTGATGCCTTCCTCGCGGTCCACGCCGTTCATGGCTTTGAGCTCGTCGTATTCCTTTTGTGCCGACCAGCCGATGCCCTTGCCGCCGATGCCCTTGTCGCGGACGTAGGGACCGACGGTAGTAAATTGTCGGTAGATGTCGGGGTAGTCGCGCGTGACTACGACAAGATTGCCCATGTTGCGCCCCGGCTCTGGCATTTCTCCCGTCTCTTTCCAGTCGCTCACGTCAAGCGGTTCGCTGATTTCTCCGGCGCTGTCGTGGGCCAGAGGCGCATAGACCACGTCTTTCTCGTGCCCGAGATGTCCGTTAGCCATTTGGGAGAATACCTTTGACAGTTCACGGAAGATATCCCAGTCGGTGCGACTCTCCCACACGGGGTCGACGGCTTTGCTGAAAGGATGCAGGAAGGGGTGCATATCGGTTGAGGAGATGTCCTCTTTCTCATACCAAGTGGCGGCAGGCAGGACAATGTCGGCGAATATGCTCGACTGCGTCATGCGGTAGTCGATATTAACAACGAGGTCGAGTTTGCCAACGGTGTCCTCGGAATGCCATTTCTCGTATTTCGGCAAGGGCTGTCCACACTGCTCTAAGTTTTGGCCAAGCACGTTGTTCTGTGCGCCGAGAAGATGCTTCATGAAATATTCCATGCCTTTGGCTGAGCAGCCGATGAGGTTGGCACGCCAGATGAAGAGCACCTTCGGGCTGTTCTCCCGAGCGTCCAAGTCCTCGGCAGCCAACGACAGCTTGCCCTCATGGAGCTGCTGGCAGACATAGTCTTTCTCGCTCATGTGGGCCTCTGCGGCTTCGCGGCACAGGGTGAGAGAGCTGCGGTTGAATGCCGGTGACGACGGCAGCCAGCCCATCCGCTGACTCTTGATGTTGCAGTCGAGGAGCGTCAGGCCCTTCCATGGCTCCTTATGGGCAACGGGGGACAGTTGCTCGTCGACGGTCACCTTCTCGTAGCGCCATTGGTCGGCATGCTCATAGATATAGCTCACGGTGTTCATGTGGCGTGGTGGGCGCTTCCAGTCTAAGGCGAAGGCCATCTGGGCCCAGCCAGCTTGTGGGCGCACCTTTTCCTGGCCAACATAATGGCTCCAGCCACCGCCGTTGACACCGAGGGTGCCGCAGAGCATCAACATGTTGATGGCAGCGCGGTAGGTCATGTCGGTGTTATACCACTGGTTGACGCCG
>CABVDL010000188.1 GCA_902497035.1 uncultured Prevotella sp. | reverse complement strand
ACTAGGCCGGCCACTACACTGTCACCGATGACGCACAGCTCCACAAGCACAATTGTCCCGTCTCCTTTTCCCCGTACCTGGACATGGGCCGGATTACTTGAGTACTTCAGGCGAAGTACTGCAGTAATTCGGGTCAGATTACTTGAGTACTTCAGGCGAAGTACTGCAGTAATTCGTGTCAGATTACCCGAGTACTTCAGGCGAAGTACTGTAGTAATTCGGGTCGGATTACTCGGGTACTGTCTGCAGGTCAACCGCAGGTGTTGTCAGTCTGATTTCTTTCTCACGCCGATTTTTGTTCGTTAACTTTGCTTTAGTTTATTTGTTTTATGTCGGTTTGGAAATATGACAGATATGTTGTAAGTTTGCAAAAAGATTTGATTGGTACTGTTACAACACGATAGTTTATTGTAATGAGGGTAAAACCATGAACATTGACAAGGAAAAACAAGTCATTGAAAATCAGAGGGGCTTGAGCAAGACCCTCGGCATGGAGTTTATCTCTACGCCTGAGCCGGACACCGTGATGGGCCGCATGAGGGTAGACGGTCGCAACAGCCAGCCCTTTGGCTTCCTGTCGGGCGGTGCCTCGCTGGCGCTGGCTGAAAATCTTGCCGGTGTCGGCTCCATGGCACTTTGTCCCAAGCGGCTCTGCCTGGGCATCAATGTGAGCGGCAACCACCTGCGTGCCGTACGTGAGGGCGACACGGTGACGGCTTACGGCAGGCTTCAGCACAAGGGCAACACCTTGCATGAGTGGCAAGTGGACATCAGGAACTCAAAGGATGAGCTCATCTCGACGGTTCATGTCACCAATTACATTATTACGCCAAGAAAAGATTGAACAATGAGCAACTTTGTCTATTTCCGTCTTCCTGACGAGAACGTTTACTACAAACTCATCTGCAACGTGATAAGACTTGGCGACCTGAGCGAACTGAAAGGAGTGGAGGGCTTCGTGATGATGCCTTTCAAGACAACACCCGATTGTCCGCTGGTGCTTTTCCAGCCTACGATGGTGTTCAAGTCGGAGGTACCGGCCGAGCCGGCTCCATACGTTATGCAGTGGCATGAGGCCAGTTACCGGTCGGGTTACCGCCACGCCTTCTCACAGTTGCATTACCTGCTGTCAACGGGTGCGCTCGAGAAAGTGGTGCTGGCCAAGCGGGCCGACTGCCGGGTGATTTTCAGAAAAGGCGACGGGGTGCAGCTGTTTCTTAAGGCCTGCCGCCTCTATCCCCACCAGATGATAGTCTATGCCAGCAGCCAGCTGACCAACACCTGGCTCATGGCCACGCCCGAGGTGCTGCTTGAGCGCACGGCCGACAGCTGGCACACCATGGCGCTGGCCGGTACCATGCGGGAGGAGGGCGAGTGGAGTCAGAAAAACCAGCGCGAGCAGTCGCTGGTGACTGACTTCATCTCCTCGGTCATCGAGCCTTTCGCCGACGATGTCCGGGTCGACGGTCCCTACACCATGAAAGCCGGCATGCTCTGTCATCTGCGCACCGATTTCAATTTCCAGTTGAAACCAGACTGCCGGCCCGAGCAGCTTGTCAAGGTTCTGTATCCCACTCCTGCGGTCTGCGGTCTGCCCCGTGACAAGGCGATGGCGGCAATTGATGCTTTTGAGAACACGCCCCGCTACTATTACAGCGGATTTTGCGGGCCGTGGAACTTCCGTGGCATGACCAACCTCTTTGTGACGCTCCGCTGCATGGGCAAGCGCAATGACCGCAACTTCAGCATGTTTGCGGGCGGAGGCCTGATCAGCGAGAGCCGAGACATGGATGAATGGGAGGAAACGGAGACAAAGCTTGAGGTCATGCGCAACATCCTAAGATAACCGCGGCCGTGTATTCCAATAAGACAAATGTCAACCTGCTGACCGCCTTGCTTGTGGCTCATGGCGTACGCTACGCCGTGGTCTGTCCGGGCAGTCGCAATGCGCCTTTGGTGCACGACCTCAGTGCGTGCGGCAGCATCCGGTGCTTTCCGGTGACCGACGAGCGCTCGGCGGGCTTTCAGGCGTTGGGCCTCTGCCAGGCTACAGGGCAGCC
>CABVDL010000187.1 GCA_902497035.1 uncultured Prevotella sp. | reverse complement strand
GAGATAGAGTTGCCGAAGTATAACTTCCAGACGGGACGCAGCGAGAAGAGCGGAAAAAAGCTGCGCATGCAGCCCAACAACGTCCTCGTCGTCGAGGGCATCCACGCCCTGAACCCTGAGCTCACGGCACAGATTCCCGAAGCGCAGAAGTTCCGCGTCTATGTATCGGCGCTGACCACCATCCTGCTCGACGACCACAACTACATCCCCACGACCGACAACCGCTTATTGCGCCGCATCATCCGCGACTATAAATACCGTGGCGTCAACGCTCAGGAGACGATCCACCGCTGGCCGTCGGTGCGTGCGGGTGAGAACAAATGGATCTTCCCCTATCAGGAGAACGCCGACGTGATGTTCAACTCGGCCATGCTCTTCGAACTCGCCGTCATCAAACAGCAGGCCGAACCGCTTCTGGAACAGGTGCCGGAAAACTGCGAGGAGTACAGCGAAGCTTACCGCCTGCGCAAGTTCCTGAAGTATTTCCAGCCCATCCCCAACCGCGACATCCCGCCGACGAGTCTGCTCCGTGAGTTCTTGGGTGGAAGCTCGTTTAAATACTAATAGGCTGTAACCGTCAAAACGTCGATCTGATAATGGGCACGTTCGTTGGACAATAAGCCAAACGATTGTCTGCCAATTGGCTGACAATCGTCAAAACGGTTGTCCAACGAACGTTTGACCAACTAACTGACGGCATTTTTCACACCAACTGATATGTGACATTCTTATTGATCGGCTATCCTTCGTATCCTCAATAGCAATGTTTCACTTACGTTTTCAACAATTCCGCATGGATATCATGGAAATATGACAGAAAAGTAGCGGAGAAGATGTTTTGTTGAAACCATCACAATAAAAGTGCATAAACATTTGGTTATATCACAAAGATAACTTAACTTTGCCGAGAAATCAGAGAAACTAAGTAATACCGAACAATCTTCGAGACACAGAAGATCTTATACTATCAATAAAACACAAATTGTATGGCAGAAAAAGTAGAAGTAAAAGAGTTGGAAGACGTGGTGGTCCGCTTCTCGGGCGACTCCGGCGACGGCATGCAGCTGGCCGGCAACATCTTCTCCACCGTGTCCGCTACTGTGGGCAACGGCATCTCCACATTCCCAGACTATCCCGCTGACATCCGCGCCCCGCAAGGCTCGCTCACCGGCGTGTCGGGCTATCAGGTTCACATCGGCGAGGGCAAGGTCTATACTCCAGGTGACAAATGCGACGTGCTCGTGGCCATGAACGCTGCTGCGCTCAAGACACAATATAAATATGCCAAACCCCAGGCTTGCATCATCATCGACACAGACTCCTTCGGTCCCGTCGACCTGAAGAAGGCCGACTTCCACAGTGATGACTATCTCGGCGAGATGGGCATCGACCCCGACCGCGTCGTGGCCTGCCCCATCACACGCATGGTCAAGGAGTGCTTGGCCGACGACGGCATGCCACCAAAGGCCGTGCTGAAATGCCGCAACATGTTTGCACTCGGGCTCGTCTGCTGGCTCTTCAACCGCGACCTCACCCTCGTGGCCAACTTCCTCAAGGAGAAATTCGCCAAGAAACCCGGAGTGGCCGAGGCCAACATCAAGGTTGTCAACGCCGGTTACCACTATGGTGCCAACACCCACGCCTCCGTGCCTTCTACCTATCGCATCGAGACCAAGCACAAACAGCCCGGACGCTATATGGACATCACGGGCAACAAAGCCACTGCCTATGGTCTCATCGCCGCCGCCGAGCGGGCCGGACTGAAACTCTATCTTGGTTCCTACCCCATCACTCCCGCCACCGACATTCTCCATGAGCTGGCCAAGCACAAGAGTCTCGGCGTCATCACCGTGCAGAGCGAGGATGAGATCAGTGCTTGCTCAAGTGCTGTCGGCGCTTCCTTTGCCGGTGCGCTGGCTGTGACCTCCACCTCCGGACCGGGCATCTGCCTGAAGAGCGAGGCCATCAACTTGGCTGTCATTGATGAGTTGCCGCTCGTCGTCATCGACGTGCAGCGTGGCGGACCGTCTACCGGACTGCCGACGAAGAGCGAGCAGACCGACCTGTTGCAGGTGCTCTACGGCCGCAACGG
>CABVDL010000186.1 GCA_902497035.1 uncultured Prevotella sp. | reverse complement strand
GTATATACAAACAGACACGCATACAGGAATACCCTCCTGACTTCGTCAATGCGTCGCCCTGAATCGGACATAAATTTATTGGAAACTAGTCACGTACAGACTCAGAGCTCCCTAGGGAGCGTAAGCATGTACATGATTTTCTTTTTCCTTAATTCGTCAATGCGTCACCATCAATTGCAGAAACATGCGTATAACTAATTGATAATCAATGCTGACACTTTATCCAGCCAAAGATGTGATGAAGTCAGTCAATAATGGGGAGGAAAGTAGGCCATGCACAGCCTCGCAACGTTAACTTGCCTTAAAACTTTCGCCAATGTTATGGAAATACAGAACAATCTTCATAACTTTGCGGCCACATTTTTAAGATTTATTCAAGATGACAGCATTAAAGTACGCCATCGCCGCGATGGCCCTTACCTGCACACAGGCCGCGATGGCCGGAGGCATCAACACAAACACAAACATGAGCGCCGCCTTTGGGCGCAACCTCTCACGCGAGGGTGCCATCAGCATCGACGGCGTGTATTTCAACCCCGCCGGCGCCACCTTCCTCAGTCCGGGACTGCACCTCGCCGTCAACTGGCAGCTCATCACCCAGCACCGCTACATCGACAACAACTACGAGCTCTTCGCCAACAATACGCAGCAACCGACTACCAACCGCAACTTCAAGGGCCACTCGCTGGCTCCCTTCTTCCCCTCCATTCAGGCTGCCTACAACTGGCACCGCTTCTCGTTCCAGGCCAACGCCGGCGTTGGCGGAGGCGGCGGCAAATGCACCTTCGACGACGGTCTCGGCTCATTCGAGAAGATAGTCTCTGAGACGGCCTTCGCCGCCAGCGGTCTGGCAGGCATTGTTGACCAATCATTGGCCAATACGCTAATAGGCGCCGGAATGCCTGCCTCTATGGCACAAGCCGTGGCAGCCAACGGCTTCTCCAGCGACCAGTATTTCGGCAAGGAGGGCAAATACAGTGCCGAGAGCTTCATGCGCGGCCGCCAATATTATTATGGTGTGTCGCTCGGCGTGGGCTATAAGGTGACCGACAACCTCAGCGTGTTTGCAGGCGCGCGCGGCGTGTATGCCTCGTGCAACTACTACGGCTACGTGCGCAACATAAAGGTTGGCAACATGCCGCTCTATCAGGTGCTGGACCCATCGAAGACCAACTCGGCCGACATCGAGCTGAGCTGCGACCAAAGCGGCTTCGGTGTGACCCCTATCCTCGGCATCGACTACCGCCTCGGCCGGTGGAACTTCTCGGCCAAGTATGAGTTCAAGACCCGCATGCGGCTGAAGAACTCGTCGGTCAACCAGTTCCCGAGCATTGGCAACCTAAGCGACAACCTGGCCAAAGCGCTCAACGCCAATCTGCTGAAGAGCGGCCTGACGGCCGATCAGGCCCTGGCCACCACCGAGGGTACGCTGTCAGCGCAGACCGTAGCCGGAACGATGAAGGCTCTCAAGGCCCGCTTCGACGAGGGCATCGACAACGCGACGGGCGAATACCAGGACGGCAAGTCAATTCCCGCCGACCTGCCGGGCATTGCCGCCGTGGGCGTAGGCTATACGCCCAACGACGCACTGCGTCTGACGGCCGGCTTCCACTACTATTTCGACAAGCAGGCTCACGCCTACAACAACCGCAACAAGCTGCTCAAGCGCGGCACCATGGAATACAGCGCCGGCGTGGAATACGACCCCATCAAGCTCGTCACCGTGAGTGCGGGCTACCAGCGTACCAACTATGGCCTGAGCGACGAGTACATGGATGACAAGTCGTTCGTGGTGAGCTCAAACAGCATCGGCACCGGCTTCATGCTACACCTGAGCAAGAAGACGCGCGTCAACGTGTCTTACTTCCACACGTTCTACGAGACCAAGAACACGGAGAAAACAATACAGTTGACTCCGGACGTGCCGACGCACTACGTGGCCAACTACTCGCGCAGCAACAACGTGTTCGGGGCAAGTTTGGAGATGGACTTTTAGCCCCACCCCCTCGGCCCAAAGGGCCGAGGTGCCCTCCCCCACCCAGGGGAGGGTTCTATGTGCAAAGTAATACCAATACTAAAGACATTGCCTTGTGGCTATGAGGATGCGTAAACACGAAATACGCAGTTAATAATTTAACTTACACTACTTGTTCTCCATTTGCCATTTTAAACCCTCCCCTGGGTGGGGGAGGGTACTCTGATGCGCCGCTTAGGCGCATCAGAGGGGG
>CABVDL010000185.1 GCA_902497035.1 uncultured Prevotella sp. | reverse complement strand
GGCTCTGGGGCGTGCCGAGTGGATGCGCTACTATGGCCGGTTGTTTGACTGCGGAAGCCGTGCCGACTCGTTGTTCCATGTGGTGGACAGTACTTATCAGAGTCTGAAAAGCTATGCCGCCAGTTTGCCATTGGGCAAAAGCATCATCACCGAGCGGATGACGGGCAACGTGTGGTATATGCCCGGCGGAAAGAGCACGATAGCAGCGTTGATTCGTGATGCTCACGCACGCTATGCCTTTGCCGACGACCAGCACAGCGGCAGTCTGCCTTTGTCGCTGGAACAAGTCATCGCCAAGGCCGGACAAAGTGACGTGTGGGCTCTGAAATACAATGGCCCGCAACCGCTGACCAAACAGACGCTGTTGCAGGAATGCAAGGGCTATAGCGTGCTGAAGGCAATGAAAACCGGACAGATCTATGTCTGCGACTGTTCGGTGGTGCCTTACTTTGAGGAAGTGAGCTGGCGCCCGGACTGGCAGTTGCGCGAGTTCATCCAGCTGTTGCACCCTCAGGCAAAGTTAGGCAAACTGAGATATTATAGAAAGGAGAACAACTAAAATCCATGAGTCAAAGGAGATGGATCCTAAGCGTGGCAGTGCCGGTCATTGCCATTGTGCTGTTTTTTGCATTGAGTCTGCTTCATGGCAGTGTGGATATTCCCGCGCGTGCCGTGGCCGGCATACTGCTTGGCGAGCCATCGTCGATGAGTGCATGGGAATATATCGTCTTGCAGACCCGTCTGCCGCAGGCCATCACGGCGCTGTTGGCCGGTAGTGCGCTTGCCGTCAGTGGCTTGCTGCTACAGACGGTTTTCCACAATCCTTTGGCTGCGCCTGATGTCTTCGGTGTCACGAGTGGGGCAAGTCTCGCCGTGGCCCTTGTCACGCTGAGTCCGGTGGCTATGCTGCCTTCCACGCTGAGCGCGTTGTCGTCGGTAGCTTCTGCCTTTGTGGGAGCGATGGTGGTGACGGCACTGATCTGGGCTGCGAGCCGCATGGTACGCAACAGCGTGATGGTGATCATCTTGGGCATGATGGTGGGCTATGTCGCTTCGAGTGCGATCACGCTGCTCAACTTCTTTGCCTCAGAGCAGGGCGTGAAGGTCTTCTCTGTGTGGGGAATGGGCAGTTTTGGTGGTGTCTCTATGGACGAGATGCCGCTGTTCGCTGGTCTGACCATTGTCGTCACAGCTATATCCTTATTGTTTGCCAAGCCTCTCAACGCCTTGCTCATGGGCGAGGGCTATGCCAGCAACCTCGGCGTGAAGGTGCAGCGTGTGCGCGACCTGCTGCTGTTGCTCACCGGTCTGCTCACTGCTGTGGTGACAGCCTACTGCGGTCCGATCGCTTTTCTCGCCCTGGCGGTGCCGCATATTGCCCGGCTGATGATCGGTACGAGCGACCATCGACGGCTGTTGCCGGTGACGATCTTGTGTGGCGGTGCCATCGCTTTGCTCTGCAACATCTTCACCACGATGCCGGGAAGCGGAGAGGTGCTGCCCCTCAACGCCATCACGCCACTCATCGGTGCGCCGGTGATCGTGTATGTCGTCTTGGGCAAGCGGCATTAAGTAAACTATTATTTGATTTTTAACCTGCTAATACTGAGTTATATGATTATCACAACCAAGACGGGAGACCACGGCACGACATCGCTCTACACGGGAGAGCGCGTGGAGAAAGACGACCTGAGAATAGAGCTCAACGGAGAGATGGACGAGCTCAACGCGCTACTCGGACTCTGTAAAGCGCAGAGTGGGGAGCGGGAGCCCTTTGAGTTGTTGCAGCGCCAGCTCACGAGCGTCATGACGGTTGTGGCCAGCAATGGCAAGGCTGAGCCGGAAACGTTGCAGGCTTTGCAGCAGGCCATCGACAAGATGGAGGCGCATATCGCAGAGGTGGGCCGTCACCGCCATTTCACATTCTTGCTTCCGGGTCGGAGTGTTGCAGACGCAACCCTGCATCTTGCGCGGGCTAAGGCCCGGACCTGCGAGCGTCGCTTTGTGACGCTAAACCGTCAGATGAGTTTCCCCGATGTGGTCCGCATCTATCTCAACCGTCTCTCAGACTATCTGTTCAGCTTGATTTTGGAAGATGTGAAGGCGGAATAGGAGAAGAAACTGGTCACACACAGATCCAATACAAGGATGGTCTATACTACATCCTTCTAGCCTCGAAGAGGCTGAATTTCCCATAACCCCAGTCTAAGTGAGCGAAGCTCACGCAGACTGGGGATTTTTAAAGGTAGTGAGTCAGACTGATGACGTGCCTCGAAGAGGTACAATGTGCGAAGCGCGC
>CABVDL010000184.1 GCA_902497035.1 uncultured Prevotella sp. | reverse complement strand
AAAATGTAAAGTTTTTTGGTGATTTAAAGCGGCTGAGAACGGCCTTGAAACGGAACGGCCGCTGCTTGGCCCAAACGACGGGGCTTCTCACGAAAGTTTGGCAAGCAATTGGCAGTCAGATATTTACATTCACCCCGCTTAAAATTTCCGGGTTGAGGAGCGCTGACATGGGTCAGATTGGGCCATGATATGACCCAAATGGCAGTGCCATTCAAGCCAGATGGCAGTGCCATTCAAGCCAGATGGCAGTGCCATTCAAGCCAGATGGACAAAAAGAGGGGACTAAAAGGAGCCCGAAGAGCGGTTTGCAAGACGTAAAAGCGCCATTTAGGCAAATTTTCAGCTCAAAAATGTGTTAAAATCTGGAAGCGTTTTTGTAAGAATAATTGTAACTATTCAAGGCAGCATGAACCCAATTAATGTTAAATAATACGACCTTCGCAACAGAAAATATAAAGTTTTGGTAACTTTGCCTATGGATAATATTCGACAAAACTTTTATAACAGAAAAGAAATGAAGAGATTAGCATTGCTTACCGCAGCTGCCGCAGCCACTGTCATCCTGGCTGCTGCCGCAAGTCCCGCCGACAATAACGTCATTACGAAAGAGGGCAAGACGGCCGTTGTCAATACTACCACCCTCACCAAGGACGTGCGTGGGTACCACGGTGCCACACCCGTGAAAATCTACATCAAGGGCAACAAGATTACGAAGATTGAGACGCTGCCCAACCACGAGAGTCCGCAGTTTTTTGCCCGCGCAAAGCAGCTGCTGGCCAAATACACGGGCAAGAGCGTGAAGAAAGCCGCCACGATGAAAGTGGACGCCGTCACCGGTGCCACTTTCTCCTCAAAGGCGCTCATCAAGAACGTGCAGGCAGGCGCAAAATACTATAGCGAGCACAAATAGCTTTTATTTCTTCTGAAACACGGCGACAACAGGCAGATGGTCGCTTGTGCCTCCCAAATAGCGGGGGCCGAGAAAGGTGCGGCGGGGCTTCACTCCGCCGTATTTTTTGTCTTTTTCCAGAAGGAAAGGGAAGTCGGCGATGCCGCTCCAGCACAGATATCCGGCCAAAGCGGCATTGCAAAGGATGTGGTCGAGGCTGCCCCATTCGCCGTGATAACGGTAGGAGGCCTTGGCGCCGTGGCTGCCCACGGCACCGGCAGTGACCTCGGTGAGGCCGCATGAGCGCAGTAACTGCAGCGACGGACTCGTACTGTAGTCGTTGAAGTCGCCCGCAATGAGAATAAGGGGACGGGCTGAAACGCGGCTGATGGAATCGACGATGGCCACAATCCTCCCCGCTACCTTCAGGCGATAAGGGCGAGAGAAAAACTCGCCCCCCGTGCGGCTCGGGGCGTGGACGGCAACCACATGCAGCGTGTCGCCGCTCATCAGTTCGCCCGAACAGTAGAGCAGGTCACGTGTGGGACGCATCCCCGGAGGCGGCTCAATGCGGACGGTACGGTGATTGAGCAGCCGGAAAGAGAAAGGTGAGTAAATCAGCGCCACGTTGATGCCCCTGACGTCGGGGCCGTCGGTCATCACCCACTGGTAGCGCAGCGTGCGAAGGGGCGAGCGACGACACAGGTCTCGCATGACGGTGTCGTTTTCCACCTCCGTCAGCACGGCCATATCGGGCAGCCGTCCCTCACCATTGACACTGCCGCAGGCCACGAGCGCCTGGCCTATGCAGGTGAGCTTGCGCCAATATCTCCCCTCGGTCCAGCGATGGGCTGAAGTCGGGAGAAACTCGGTGTCGCGCAGCGAGTCCTCGCATTGGGTGTCGAACAGGTTCTCACAGTTCAGCTCCACAAAGGTGAACAGGGCGGAAAGCAGCAACGCCAGTGACATGGGACACGACTACTTTTAACGGTCCTCGCTGAACAGCGGGTCCTCGGGCATCACCATGACGGGCTTCTGGGCATACTCCCTGAGCAGTGCCTCCGGCACGTATTTGCGGTTGACGACCAGGCGGAACATATACTCGTTAAACCAGCTGTCGGTCATAATGAGACAGCCCTTGTGGCCGTAAGAGGGTCCCCAACTGTTCTCCACCTCCCATTTCCGCGGCTGCCCGTCGGCGTCGAAATCTACGGCAGTGAGCGTCATGGCGTGCGTTGAGCCACTGTCGAACGTGCTGATGCGGTCAGCCTTGTTCATGGGAAACGTGGTGCCGAACAACTGGCCGTAGTTGTAGTTGCAGGTGTCGAGATAGCCATTGGAGCGGTCGAACTGCTTGCCCACGTCGTAGCTCGAGTAGAGCTTATGGCCGTCCTTGAGCGAGGCAACGGCCAGCTGGGCAATCTCGTCCATCGGCAGGTTGAGGTAGCGCCAGTTGTGGCCGTCGTAGGTGTGGCGGTCGTATTCCACCTCATAGGT
>CABVDL010000183.1 GCA_902497035.1 uncultured Prevotella sp. | reverse complement strand
TCCTTCAATATGGGCATCCGCCGCGACGTTTACCAGCGGCTCGGCGGCTTCTCCAAGATGCGCTTCGGCGAGGACATCGACTTCTCCATCCGCATCTTCAAGGCCGGATGTCACTGCCGTCTCTTTCCCGGTGCATGGGTCTATCACAAGCGGAGAACAGACTTCCGCAAGTTCTGGCGTCAGGTGTTCAACAGTGGCATTGCCCGCATCAATCTCTACAAGAAATATCCCGATAGTCTCAAACTTGTCCATCTCTTGCCGATGGTCTTCACGCTTGGTGTGGCCTTTCTGGTGTTAGTGTTTGTCGATGGCCTTCTGACTTATTTATTCTCAGAAGCACTTGACGCGAGCAGTTGGGGACTCGATGCGATGGAACTGGCTCTGGCACCACTGATACTCTACGGTCTGCTGATCTTCGCAGACTCAGCGCGCCAGAACCACAGCGTGAAGATTGGACTCCTCAGCGTGCGTGCTGCCTTCATCCAACTCATGGGCTATGGTTGTGGCTTTCTTCAGGCCTGGTGGCGACGGTGCGTGCGTGGACAAGACGAATTTACCGCTTACGAGAAGAACTTCTATAAGTAGTCTCTTCGTTTCCATCTGTTTTCAATCCTTATAAAAGACAGCCTATGAACCGAAATAACTTCCACATGACAAGGAAAGTACTGTTTCTTGTCGTCTTGTTGATGTCCGGAATGGTGAGCGTGTTAGCCAAGAAGACCACCATCGTCATTTCTTGTGACGGTTTTCGTTGGGACTATTCCGAGATGTACGACACACCGTTTCTCGACCTGATGGCCCGCCAGGGTGTCAAGGGTGAGCTCGTTCCCTCCTTTCCCTCAAAGACTTTTCCCAACCACTATACCCTTGCCACCGGCCTTCGGCCCGAACATCATGGCATCATCGCCAATTCGTTTCTCAACCGCGCCACGGGAGCGCGCTTCTCTTTGTCCAATCCCAAGACCAAGTACGACGCCCGCTTCTATCATGGCGAACCGCTTTGGCTTACAGCCCAGCGCCAAGGTCTGCACACCGCAGTCTTTTATTGGCCGGGGTCTGACGTGGCAATAGACGGTCACTATCCCGACCTTTGGCACAGCTACGACGAGAAGCCACATCTCACTTTCACCCAGCGCGTCGACGGCATCATGCAACAACTGACGGCAAAGAAGAGTCCCGACCTCATCATGGCCTATTTCGAGGAGCCCGATGCCAGCGGCCACAGCTATGGCCCGCAGGCCAAGCAGACACGTGCAGCCGTGGAGAACATCGACTCGCTGTTGGGCAGCCTGTGGACACGTATCGGCAAAGCCGGTTTGCAGGATCAGGTCAATCTCGTCGTCGTCTCTGACCATGGCATGACCTGGTTCACGCCCTCGCGCCAGATCACCGTTGGCCGTTATCTTCATAAAGACTGGTACCAATCCATCGAAGGCAATCTTCCGGCCAACATCTATGCGGCGCAACGCTGGCAGCAAGACAGTATTGTGGCGGCGTTGAGCCATGTGGCCCACCTGCATGTGTGGCGCAAAGCCGACATCCCTCAGTGGCTTCATTACCAGTCCGACCCGAATATTGGCGATGTGCTGGTGCTGCCCGATGAGGGCTTTCTCTTTACCGACGAGACCTGCCACGATGGAGGTGTGCATGGCTTCGACCCGGCTTACAGCGACATGCACGCCCTCTTCCGTGCCATGGGCCCCGATGTCCGTGTCGGCGAGAACATCGGTGCGTTTTCCAATACCGCCGTCTATGCTTTGGTCTGCCGTCTGCTTGGCATCAAGCCAGCCCCCAACGACGGTATGGGCGATTACGCAAGGATAGAATCAAAAATGTTCAAGGATGGAAAAACTCAGCATTAATCATTGGGACGAACAAGACCGGCCGCGCGAGAAAATGATGCGCCTCGGAGCGGCAGCACTCAGCGATGCCGAGCTGCTTGCCATTCTCATTGGCTCCGGATCTGACCGGCAGAGTGCCGTAGACTTGATGCGTACGGTGCTCAGCGACTGCAACTACAACCTCAACACCTTGGGCAAGAAGACTGTAAACGAGCTGTGCCGCTATCATGGCATGGGTCCGGCCAAGGCCATCACCATCCTTGCGGCCTGCGAACTCGGCAAGCGTCGCAAAGACTCCGTTGCCGAGGAACGCCCCGATCTCGGTTCCGCCACAGCCATCTACAACCTGATGCATCCCAAGTTGCAGGATCTCGACGTGGAGGAGTTCCACATTCTGATGCTCAACCAGTCGTTTAAACTCATCAAGGAAGAGTGCATCAGTCACGGCGGCATCACGGAGACCGCCGTCGACATACGTATCATCATCAAGGACGCGCTGCTCTGCAACACCACAGTGCTTGCCGTCTGCCACAACCATCCCAGTGGCAACAACCGTC
>CABVDL010000182.1 GCA_902497035.1 uncultured Prevotella sp. | reverse complement strand
CGAATGTGGTGCATGTGCAGAACTACAACACGGGCACCGTCTGGACCAATATCGCCGCGCCCGACGGACACTTCTATAACATGCAGGGAAAGATGAGTGTAGTGGAATAGATTGAGATTTATATTATTGAGCCGTGGTTCCGCTTCCTGTCGGGCTACGGCTCTGTACGCATTAATAACAAGAAACAATGAATACAATGCCTTCCGTCTTCCTGGGTCATGGCAGTCCGATGCTTGCCCTTGACGACAACCAACTCACGCATATGCTCTCCCAACTGGGTCAGCGCATCGTCCGCGACTACGGCCGCCCTGAGGCCATTCTCATGATTTCGGCCCATTGGTACAAGAACCGCAACCTCGTCCAGCGCACCAACCGTCCCCAGCAGATCTACGACATGTATGGCTTTCCGAAAGCGCTCTATGAAGTGAAATACCCCGTGCGCGGCTGCGCCGCGCTCAGCGATGCAGTGTTAGGCATCAAGGAGATAGGGGCTGAGGTGGACAACTCCTGGGGCATCGACCACGGCACGTGGACACCCCTCGTGCATGTCTTCCCCGAGGCTGACATCCCTGTCGTACAACTCTCTGTCAACGGTGCGCTCACGCCCCGGCAGTGCTATGAGATAGGGCTGCGGCTGGCACCTCTGCGCAGCCAAGGCTATCTCATCATGGGCAGTGGCAATGTGGTCCACAACTTGCGGCGTGTCAACTGGGACAGCCAGCAGGGAAGTCCTGAGGCTGTCGCCTTCAACCGTTACATCACCGAAGCCGTGGAACGCCGCGATGATGCTGCTGTCATTGGCTACTCGAATCACCCCGATGCCCGTTACGCTGTGCCTACCGCCGACCATTTCCAGCCCTTGCTCTATGTGTTGGGCTCAAACGACGGCCGACACGTCACCATCTTCAACAATCATTTAGAACTCGATGCTATGGCCATGACGGGATACCTGATTGAGAAATAAAGACTGACAAGGACATGGGGGCAACGTAGCCAAATTTTCTTGTCCTGACTTCACCAATGCGTGGTCAATAATCATCCAAAAAGTTAATGGAAAATGGTTATGGATAGGCTTACGCTCCATAGCAGCGGCAGCCTGCCCATGATTTTCTTTACCTCTATTGCATATGTTGTTACTCTTTGACAAGAGTATACAAAAGGGGGTGTCCCTAAGATAACACAAAAGACCTTTCGCCACACAGCATTCGATGAAACGCTAAGCGGCGAAAGGTCTTTTGTGCTTACAGACTCTTTCTGAATATCCCGGCGACATCCTCACGGGTGAGGGTGTAGTAGCCGGTGGTGGTGATGAAGGTGGCATCGCAGTATTTCTCGATGTCCTCCTCCTTGCCGCCACACTCGGTGATGGTCATGGCCAGTCCGAGCGAGCGCATCCACGCTTCCATCGTCTCCAGTCCCTCGATGGCCACGGCCTTGTCGTCCTTGCCCTCGGCATTGACATTCCACACGTTGACAGCTAGGCGCTTAAAGCGGACCACGGCATCGGCGCTCTTGTCGATGAGCAGACGATAGTAGGCGGCGGTGACGGCGGCGAGGGTGTGGCCGTGGGTGGCATTGGTCACGGCAGCCAGGCCCTGACCCAGCATGTGTACCTCCCAGTCGGTGCTCTTGCCACAGTCAATCAACCCGTTGAGCGCCCATGTGGCCGTCCACATGATGTTGGAGCGCGCCTCATAGTCCTTGGGATTCTCCTTAGCCTTGCGCGAGCTGACGATGAGCGAGCGCATCAGTCCCTCGGCAATGTAGTCGCTGGTGTTGTCGTCGTTGCCGGAGAGGTACTGCTCGAGGATGTGCGACATGATGTCGTAGATGCCCGCCACCATCTGGTATTCGGGTACGGAATAAGTGAACTCGGGGTTGAGGATGGCGAAGTCGGGATTGCGGAAGTAGTCGAAGAGCTTCTGCTCCTCGCGGTGGGACGAGATGACCGACCCGCTGTTCATCTCCGAGCCGGTGCCGGCCATGGTGAGCACGACGCCGACGGGAATCCAACGGCAGTCGCAAGGATGATGCTCCTTGAAATAATACTGCCACACATCCTGCTCCTGCCATGCCGACGCAGCCACAGCCTTGGCATAGTCGCTCGTGGAACCGCCGCCCACGGCGAGAATCATATCCACGTTCTCCCGGCGTGCGAGCCTGGCACCCTCCAGCACCTTCTCGATGTCGGGGTTCGGCATCACGCCACCTTCCTCGATGACCGTCTTGCCAGCGTCGTGCAGCACCTTCATCACCTTGTCGTAGATGCCATTGCGCTTGATGGAGCCTCCGCCGTAGGTGAGCATCACCTTCGGACCGTAGTGCTTCAATTCCTCGGCCAGGCTGTCGAGAGCCTCCTTGCCAAAATGAACCCGCGTGGGATTCTCATAAGTGAAGTTTCCTAACATGATTTTCCTTTCTTAATAGTTATT
>CABVDL010000181.1 GCA_902497035.1 uncultured Prevotella sp. | reverse complement strand
ACGGCCGCCACTGCACTGGCCGTGTCGTGACCGGCCACTACGGCCACGGGTACAGGTCCAAGTCCTGTCAGCCGCTGCACCTCGGGTGTCAGTGTGCCGAGCACGGTGCCGGGCATGGCGATAGGACCGAACATGTCGCGGCTGAGGCCGAGAGCATCGAGCAGTCTGGGTTCGAGGTCGCCGGTCATGGGATTGAGCAGCTGTGATGTCGAGGCTACGGTGTACTCGCAGACGGCGTTTCCGGTGAGCATATAGCCGAGGGCATCAGGGATGAAGAGTATCTTCGTCGCGGCGCGCAGCGCGCTGTCGTCGTGCCGCTCCATGGCATAGAGCTGGAAGAGGCTGTTGAAGCTCATAAACTGGATGCCGGTGTGCCGGTAGACCTCTTCCCGCGGCAACCTGTCGGCAAAGAACTGTTCCATCATGCCGTCGGTATGCGGGTCGCGGTAGCTCAGAGGACATCTTAGCAGGGCACCGTCGTCGCCAAGTAGTGCGAAGTCACAGCCCCAGGTGTCGATGCCGATGCTTTGGATGCTGATGCCGCGCTGGGCGGCCATCTGCAGTCCCTTGACAATCTCGTGGTAGAGGGCATAGAGGTCCCAGTAGAGGTGGCCTCGCATGGCAATGAGCGGATTGTCGAACCGGGTGAGTTCCTCCATGCTCACATGCCCGTCATTGAGTGTTCCGATGATGGTGCGTCCCGACGTGGCACCGAGGTCTATGGCGAAATAGTGCTTCATCTGACTTTTCTGTAGTTGGTTGGTGAAATGTGGTTTTTCTTCTTGAATGCCGTTGAGAAATAATCGGCGTTGTCGTAGCCTACGAGGTCGGCTATCTCCTTCAGACCCAGGTTGGTGGAGGCCAGCAACTGCTTGCTGCGCTGCAGTCTGAGCTCTTGCAGGTACTGCAGCGGGGCGTAGCCCGTGTATTCCTTGAAGAGACGGCGGAACTTCGAGTATCCCATGCCGATGGCACCGGCCACGTCGGCTGGGCCTATCCTCTGCCCGAAGCGCTCCGTCATGATGACCTTGGCCCTGTGCATGGCCAGGGCCGTCTGCCTGTCCTCAAAGGCGTTATGGCGGTTGAGCGCTGAGGAGTAGCCCTGCAGCATGTTGGCCACGCCGCCGAGCATCTGCTGGTAGCCTATGCTCTGCTCCTGGGCGATGGCGATGGCATTGCGGTACAGGCGCACGATGTCCTCGTTGAGGCCCACATGAAACAGCGGCTCATAGGGCCGGAAGAAGCCGCTGTCCACGCGGCTGTCAATGTTCAGCCCCTTGAAGCCAATCCAGTATTCGTCCCACCCGGTCTCCCGGTCGGGGTGGTAATTGTGCCACTCGTCGGGGAAGAGCAGGAACATGTCGCCCTCCGCTACCTCGCACTTGCCAAAGCTCCTCGACTCAAAGACACCGCGGCCCTGTGAGATATAGACAAACTGGTACTCGTCGAGCACGCGTCCTTTGCCTGTCTGGAACGCATATTGCTGCGGGTGCCCCTTGGGAGGGTAGGGGTCGCCGGGCGCAATGTGCTGGTAGCCCACCGTGCTGACGGTCAGCCCCCAGCGGGCATCCTGCTCGTTGCTGAGCAGATAGATGGAGGTGGTCTGTGTGGTCATCAGAGCGTTGGTTTTATAGGTGATACTTAAATTAATGATTGTTTTCTGGCCGCAAAGATAGTCCCATTTTATTAAAGACAGTGCCTATTATTGATAAAAAACAAGTGTTTTTTGATTAAGTTTGCCGAACTTATCAGCTCATGCGGTTGTTGTTGGCTTCATGTATTGTAACACACCTGAATGGCAAGTCCCTCCTCTGGAACATAGAAATCGACTTCTACACCCGAGTTGTAATAGAAGACACATTCCTTGTCGGGATCATTGCCAAACTTGTTGCTAAATATCATTCTGAGAGAATGCGTCAAAGAATATCGCCGAATTACGTCACTTTATTTGTGCCCTGATCCGGCTCAGACTTGCCTGTGTTATGCCTAAATAGGTAGCAATGTTTCCCAACGGCAACCGTTGCAACAAATCGGGTTCTTTCTCTAACAACTCTTTGTACCGTTCTGAAGCAATGGCGGACAACATGGAAATCAGCCGTTCCTCGGTGGCAAGCAATTCCATCTCCGCATAACGCCGTCCCCAATTGGCAATATGCAAGTCTTCCGAAAACAATGCTTTCAGCTTTTTCCTCTCCAATACGTATAAGACCGAATCTTCCATCAGCTCCATCGTCTCATATCCCGGCTCATCGTTCACGTATCCTTTCATAGAAACAAGGGTTGCTCCTTCCTTGCCAACCCAAAAGGTAATTTCTTTCCCGTCCACCGAAGTATAGGCGCGGACAATGCCTTTCTTGATGAAAAAGATGTCCTTTTCTATCTTGCCGCTTTCCAACACGTGGAATCCTTTGGGGTACGAAACCTCAGTCAGGCATTGCCGCAATCTATCCAAAGA
>CABVDL010000180.1 GCA_902497035.1 uncultured Prevotella sp. | reverse complement strand
CCCTACATTACGTTCATGTCCATCATTATATTTGAAGCAATACCTGCGGTTGGTGACACCGTAGGGACGGGGCTTATCCCCGTCCTAACCCTGCAGTTCATGCAGTAATGCCAATGCCGCCCTAACCCTACAGTTCATGCAGTAATGCCTATGCCGTCCGGGGGTTAGGGCGGGGATAAACCCCGCCCCTACATTACGTCCATGTCCATCATTATATTTGAAGCAATACCTACGGTTGGTGACACCGTAGGGTGGTGTCACCATTATGGTGTTGGTCCATGGTGTTGCCATGACGAAGGCCTTTTCCGTTAGGGATGGACGAGCGTGCCAATCTCGTCGCCGTCAATCACTTTTTTCAGGTTACCGACGATGTCCATGTTGAACACGTAAATCGGGAGGTTGTTGTCCTGACACATGCAGATGGCGGTGAGATCCATCACTTTCAGACCGCGCTCGAGCACCTCGTGATAGCTGATGTCGCGGAACTTCTTGGCCGTGGGGTCTTTCTCGGGGTCGGCGGTGTAGACACCATCCACGCGTGTGCCCTTCAGCATGACGTCAGCCTCAATCTCGATGCCGCGCAGCGACGAGCCGGTGTCGGTGGTGAAATAGGGGTTGCCTGTGCCGGCGGAGAAGATGCAGACATAGCCGTTCTCCAAGGCCTCCACGGCCTTGAATTTACTGTAGAACTCACCGATGGGCTCCATGCGGATGGCCGTCATCACCTTGGTTTTGACCCCCTCGGCTTCCAGTGCCGAGCTCAGGGCGAGCGAGTTGATGACCGTGGCGCACATGCCCATCTGGTCGCCCTTCACACGGTCAAAGCCTTTCTTGGCGCCGCTCAGGCCGCGGAAGATGTTGCCGCCGCCGATGACGATGCCAATCTCCACGCCCATGTCGTGTATTTCCTTGATTTGCCGGGCATAGTCGGAGAGCCGTTCGCCGTCGATGCCGTAACCTTGTTTGCCCATGAGGCTCTCGCCCGAGAGCTTCAGCAGGATGCGCTTAAATCTTGTCATAGTATTTACTTTGATTGTAGTCGTTATTTCTTGATGATGAACTCTACTTCCTTGAAAGCATAGCTGCGGATGTGGTCGCCGCGGTCGCGCAGGATGAGGTGCCCGTCGTCCTCCACCTCGACGATGGCCGCCTCGAAGTCGCCGTCTTTGTCGCGGTAGGTGAAGAAGCCGTGGCCGCGGTAGAGATACGACATATAGAGTGACACGATGCGCTCGTAGTTGCCGTTGCGGATGTCGGTCAGATAGGCGTCGAAGCGGCTGATGATGTCCTTGAGCAGCGTCATACGGTCGGTGTCACTGCCCGTAATCTGCTTGAGCGAGACAGGGTTGGGCGCGTCGCTGAGAAACGTCTCCTGGTTCACGTTGACCCCGGTGCCGATGATGCAATCCTTGATGTGACGGCTACCTAACGTGTTCTCGATGATGGTGCCACTAATCTTCCGGTCGTTCCAGTAAATGTCGTTGGGCCATTTGATACTTATACCGCCGGTATAGACGGCCAGCGCGTCGTGCAAGGCAAGGGCGATGGCCTCGCTGATGATGAACTGGCTCTGGACAGGCAGCCACACGGGATGGCAGAGGATGGAGAACAGCAGGTTCTTGCCCCGCTCGCTTTCCCATTTGTTGGACCCCTGGCCGCGTCCTGCCGTCTGGTAGTCGGCATAGGCCACGGTGAGGCGCGGCTCCTGCTGCACGCCGTCGAGCGTGGCCAGCAACGATTTCAGGTAGTCGTTGGTCGAAGTGGTCTCGTCGATTTCGATATAGTGGATGCCGGCCTGCGCCTTTGGCGTACTGCCGAAAAGAGACCGTAAGGAGAACTTTACCATTGTAGTGAGCTGTTTGTTCGTGCAAATATAAGCTTTTTCTTTCAATTGGGTTAATGATAAGGCAAATAATTGCTATCTTTGTGACATCAATATAATATCAATATAATATAAGGTGTATGATTGACGAACAGACTGACCGCGACGAGCGGTTCATGCGCCTTGCCCTTGCCGAGGCCGAAGCCGCCTATGAGGAGGGTGAGATACCTGTGGGCGCGGTCATCGTGAGCCACGGCGTGGTTATCGCGCGGGCGCACAATCAGACCGAGACGCTGCATGACGTGACGGCACATGCCGAGATGCTGGCCATCACGGCGGCGGCCGACCGTCTGGGAGGCAAGTATCTCACCGACTGTACGCTCTATGTCACCGTGGAGCCTTGCGTGATGTGTGCGGGAGCCATCGGCTGGGCGCAGGTGAGCCGTGTGGTTTATGGTGCGGACGATGAGAAGCGCGGCTTCAGCCGTTTCGCGCCGCAGGCATTGCATCCGAAAGCTACAGTGACCAGCCATCTGTTGGAGGCTGAGTGTCGTGCGCTGATGCAGTCGTTTTTCAGGGACAGGAGGAAATAAAAGCTTTAAGCTGATTATCAGTCCGTTATTTCCTGGGGCACCTGACTTCATCACATTTTTGGCTGGATGAAGTGTCAGCATTGATTATCAGTTAGTTATAAGCATGTTTCTGCAATTGATGGTGACGCATTTACGAATTAAGGAATATAAACCCGCGGGTGT
>CABVDL010000179.1 GCA_902497035.1 uncultured Prevotella sp. | reverse complement strand
CTACGGCGTGGAGCACCAGCATCAACAGCGTGAATGCCGTATATGCCTTCCTCTATGGTGCTGACGGCAAGGCCGACCTGAGCAAGCTGGCCACCGGCGAGCCGACAGTACTGTCGCTCGACGGGCAGCCTCTGGAACAGCCGAAGGCCACCGCCGGCATAGGCTACGTGAAGGTGGCGGAGACGCTTGGCACGGCCGCCGCACCCCGTGAGCTGACGGCCGACAAGACCAGTGCCGGCACGTCATGGGGCGCCGTCTACGGACAGTTCCAGCAAAAAGCCACGGCAGTGGCCAGCGCCGGGTCGGGCCTGAGGGTCAGCCGCGAGATTTGTCTGGCCGATGACAAGTCAGCCGCAGCCCGTACCTCTTTCAAGGTCGGACAAAAGGTAGTGGTGCGCATCACCATCGAGGCCGACCGCGACTACGATTTTGTGGCCGTGCAGGACAAGCGGGCCGCATGCATGGAGCCTGCCAGCCAGCTGAGCGGCTACCGCTGGGGCTATTACCTCACACCGCAGGACAACGCCACCAACTATTATTTCAATAAACTGTCAAAGGGCCGCCACGTCGTAGAGAACACTTATTTCATCGACCGCGCCGGCACCTACTCCACCGGCATATGCACCGCACAGTGCGCCTATGCGCCGGAGTTCACGGCCCGCGAGGCCGCCAAGGTCATCACGGTAGAAGAATAAACACCGACAATGAACAAGACAAAGATAATGCTTGCCCTCCTCGGGCTATGGGCGCCGGCGGCATACGCCATTGCCCAGGACATCACCACGGCCAGTCCGGTCATCAACTGCGGCCAGATTGCATTCAGGCAACCGGTGAAGGCTGAGTTCACGCTGAAGAACAGCGGCGACCGGCCGCTCGTCATCAACTCCGTACGCACGTCATGCGGCTGCACTAAGGCCGACTACCCCAAGGAGGCTGTGGCCCCGGGGCAGACCTTTAAGGTCAGCGCCACCTACGATGCCAGGCAGATGGGCCATTTCCAGAAACAGCTGGCCGTGTACAACAACGCCGGCGACCAGCCTTTTATGCTCACGCTCAAAGGAATGGTCGTGGAGCGTGTGAAAAACTTCAAGGGCATGTATCCCTACACCATCGGCGCTTTGCGGGCCGACACCAACGAGGTGGAGTTCAACGACGTGAACCGCGGTGACATGCCCATCGTCAGAATTCACCTGTTCAATGACTCCGACCAGACGGTCGAGCCGCAGCTCATGCACCTGCCCGCTTATCTGCGCGGTGAGGTGAGACCCTCGCGCATCGCCCCGGGCCATTCGGGCATTGCCACGCTGCAGCTTGACTCCCGCCATTTGCGTGAGTTGGGACTGACGCAGACTTCGATTTACTTAGGCTCGTTCCCCGGCGAGAAAGTAGCAGCCGACAAGGAACTGCCCGTCAACATCATCCTGTTGCCCGACCTTGTCAACCTCCCGGCGGCGGAAAAGGCCAATGCGCCCAGACTGAGCCTGTCCAAGGGACGCATCGACCTGGGCGAGTTTGGCAACAAGTCGCGAAAGCACGATGAGATCATCATCACCAACCAGGGCAAGTCCACGCTCACCGTCCGGCAGCTACAGATGCTCACCGGCGGCCTGGAGGTGTCGCTCAACAAGCAGAACATCGAACCCGGCGGCACGGCCAAGCTGAAGGTGACGGCCAGTGCTGATGGGCTGAGGAAAGTGCGCTCACGTGCGCGCATTCTTATGATTACCAACGACCCTGACCAGACCAAGATCATTATTCCCGTCTTTTATAAATTCTGACTGTAAACGCAATGGACTTAGAAATAGAAATTGACAATGGCAGTGGTTTTTGCTTTGGCGTCACCACAGCCATCAAGAAGGCAGAGGAGGAACTGGCCCAGGCGGGTAAGCTCTATTGCCTCGGCGACATCGTACACAACGGCATGGAGATGGAGCGCCTCCACCAGCAGGGCCTTATCACCATCAATCACGAGCAGTTTGCGCGGCTCCACAATGCGCGTGTGCTGCTGCGGGCCCATGGCGAGCCGCCCGAGACCTACGAGACAGCGCGGCGCAACAATATCGAGATAGTCGATGCCACATGCCCCGTGGTGCTGGCCCTGCAGCGCCGCATCAAGCGAAAGTATGTGGACAGTCCCGACGGGCAGATTGTCATCTTCGGAAAGAACGGACATGCAGAGGTGCTGGGCCTGGTCGGACAGACCCGTCGCCATGCCATCGTTGTGGAAAGTCTCGACGACGTGAAGACGAAGGTGGACTTCAGCCGTGACATCACGCTCTTCTCGCAGACGACAAAGAACTTGGACGAATACCGGACGATTACTGGCTATATTCAGGAGCATATCGCACCGACGGCGACGTTCAAGAACTACGACACCATCTGCCGGCAGGTGGCCAACCGCATGCCCCATATCTCAGCGTTTGCCGCCCATCATGATGTCATCATCTTCGTCAGCGGGCGCAAGAGCAGCAACGGGCATGCGCTGTTCACCCGCTGTCTCTCCATCAATCCCAACAGCCACCAGATCGAGGGCAAGGACGAGATTGACTATCATTGGTTTGAGGGTGCCAGAACCGTAGGTATCTGTGGGGCTACCAGTACGCCGAAATGGCTTATGGAGGAATGCCGCGATGCTATCCTCAACCATTAAACGTAACTATTCTTATAGATTGCCGCCGGTGGCAGTGTAGTGGCCGGCCTGGTGCCGGCC
>CABVDL010000178.1 GCA_902497035.1 uncultured Prevotella sp. | reverse complement strand
CTTGCCTGTCCTCATCTGCGCAATCACATCTTTTTGCTCACGCTGATTTCGCTGATTTCACAGAGACTGTCATCTGCCAGATCCGCGTTATCTGCGTGAGGAACTCTCGCTGGCGTGGGTAAAAGGTCTTTCCAAGGGCTGGTGGCCGGCACCAGGCCGGCCACTACACTGTCACCGGTGACGCACAACACTGTCACCGGTGACGCACAGCTCCACAAACTTTATCTGCTGCGCCCATTTTTCCTCTTTAAAACGTATAGGCAAGGCCCACATTGAGGGTGATGAATACCAGTGACGGCTCAAACATGTAGTTGGGCTCATGGTAGGATTGCATGTTTCCGTTCTCGTCAATGTAATATTGCACGTCGTCGGGGACGAGGTGGTAGTTGGGATTGCTGCCCCAACGGCCGGTTAGCATGTCGGCATGAATTTGCATGCTCAGTTTGTGCGATATGGCAAACTCGTAACCGAGGTCAAAGTCGGCGGCGAAATAGCTGTGATTGAAAGCTATTCCCCGTTTCTCCTTGTCCCTCACACGGTCGGCGTAGTGGAGATAGCCCGGAGCAACAGAGAGAAAGAGTGACTGTTGGCCATCGTTCATCAGATAGCGTAGCTTGAGGTTGGGGCCGACGAAGTGGCCGCGAAGCAGGTCGCGCCCGGAATGGCTGGCGATGTATTTATAGCTCAGGCCGACGGCGACAGGTGATGACAGCTGGTAGTGGTAGGCGGCGGTGCCGAAGAATATGGAGGTATTGCTGTGATTGCTGGTGAAACTGTTCTTGCCTTTTGTCGCAAGTCCCATTCCGCCGCTTAGTGTGAGAGTGTTGTGGCCGGAGGGTGTGAGCGCAATGTCTTGTGTCTCCTGCGCCAGGGTGGTTTGACAGACGCAAATAAACAGCAGTCGAATGATGCTTTGTAATCTCATTTATCGATTGGATGTCTTTAGCCGTGGCATCAATACCACTGCACGGCGTTGCTGTAACCACTGCGCTTGTCGTATTTCAAGGCATCGGTGAGTGTGGCGGCATTGCAGCGGAAAGTGAAGTTATAGCTTGTATAGGGTGCCAGCACCACCGAGCAGCTCATGTTGAAACAGTGGAGGTCTCGTTGCAGTGAGGCTGTTGACATGGATACCTTATGGTTGTCAAAGTCGTAGCCGCTGGAGAACGAAATGTTCCAACCGTCGCTGATGCGCAGGTTGCCGCTCACGTTGAGCGTCTGCGTGAACTTGTAGGGGTAGCGCATCGTCTTGTAGTTGAACTTGTTGATGTCGGTATTCTCACGCATCGTTATGCCGTAGCCGAAAGTCAGCGACCAGGGCATGGAGAAAGCCATATAGCCGTCGGCATCGGTCTCGGCCTTGCCACCGCCGCTCTTCTTTGCGCCGCGCTGGCCCTCAATCATCGTGTCATCAACGTTGCTCTCGATGTCGGTGTCAATGCCTTCGTCATCCTTGTTCTTATTGTTCTTGCGCTTGTTGCTTTCGTCATCGCCGCCTCCGAAGAACTTTTTGATTTTCTCCGGGGTCAGCGTGTAGGAGATGTTCTGTGACATGCCCTGGAAGCGTCCCCACTTGCCCATGCCCCAATAGGTGCGGTTGCCCACGTAGGGATGGCCGTTTTCGTCGAGGTCATAGGCGTAGGAGGCGAAGACTGCGTTGAGGTTGAACGTGTAGTTCTTCCACCATTTCAGGCGCAGCCGCATCGAGAGGTCGCTCAATGGATGGTAGTCGGTGGCCATGTTGTACGACATTGAGAAGCCCAACTCGTCGATGAGGCTGATTTTCTTGAAGCCAACAGAGTCGTCATCACTTTTGAGCTTCATCTCAAGGTTGTTCGACACATCCCAGGAGATGCTTCCCGTCTTGCCTCGTCCGGGCACTCCATAGAGACCGTTGGAGTAGGGCGAGTATTGCACGAGCGACACGTTGCCGTCTGCGTCGGTGCGCTGATAGGTCTCATAATAGCCGTAACGGGACGCGCCGAAGTCGGGCGCATAGCTGAAGCTTACCTGCGGGGTAATGACGTGGCGGATGGCAATTATCTTGTCGCCGAAGATTTTCCGGCTCGGTGTCCAGAAGCCATAGAGCTTCGTACTTGCCGACACCGACATGTTCCAGTTATATACATTGTAGAAACCGTAGGTCGTGTCCTTGCGTTCCACTTGGCTGGCCTCGTCCCAGGAGCGCATCACCTTATTGGTGTACATGCGGTCGGTGAAGTTGAACGACGGGTTGATGTTGATGTATTTGAGTAGTGTAAAGTTGGCGCTGATGGGTATGTTGTGCTGCATGCCGTTGCGCCAGTCCTTGATGAGGTTGGCGTGCATGAGCTTGTCCTCCTTGGTGTTGATGGAGTTGCTCAGCTGGCCTGTATAGCTCAAAGATATTTTCTCATACCACCGCTCCGCGCCTACGGGGTGCTTGCGCCGGAAAGGATAGAAGCGCGAGAGGTTGATATTGAGGTCGGGCAGCGTCATGGCGATGCTTGAGTCGCGCATGTTCTGGCTCAGGTTGGCCGTGGAGCTGAGGGAGAGGCCGATGCTTGAGAATGTAGTGCTCCAGCTCACCGACGAGGTGCGCGTCGACTGCGTGAGTGTCTGCGGGTTGTAGAGACTCGTCAGGTTGTTCCGCTCATAGCTCGACGTGGCGAAGTTGACGCTGGCCGAAAGCGTGCTGAAAGGGTTGGCCTTGCTGTCCTGGCGGTGGCTCCATTGCAGCTT
>CABVDL010000177.1 GCA_902497035.1 uncultured Prevotella sp. | reverse complement strand
AGCCTTGGCTGCATATTGCTTTTTCCCAAAGAAGCCCTCCATTGCCGTTGAACGTTCCATTGACCGTCAACTTACTCTGTTCTAAATTCATCGAACTCACGTTACTTTAAGAGCCGCTGTCGCCCGTCAAGGGGCGGCAACGGTTCTTTTCCTGTCCTTGTCACCTTATGCATAATAATTATACGGCCGACGACTTCGATGCGCCGGTTTACCTCACGGTTGTTGCCTGTCCGCCTGCAGCACCTCACCGAGGCGACCGGTCCAGTCCTCGTCAGGCGCGACGAGGAAACCGTGGAGGCCAAGTGCCTCGGCGGCCTCCACATTCTTGCGGCTGTCGTCGAGGAAGAGGCACTCGGCGGCCTGCATGCTGCCGTCGCTGAGGATATACTCGAAGAAAGCCGCATCTGGCTTGCAGTGCCTTATCTCGTAGCTACAGTACAAGTCATCGAAATAGTCGGATATGGGCCGTCCGTCTGCGCTGAAGCGGCTGCTGCGCATACAGGCCATGATAAACGGATTGGTGTTGCTGGCCAGGAACAGGCGGTAGCGCTCACGCAACCGCAGGAGAAAATGAAGCCGCTCCACCGGCACGTCTTTCCTGAAGCCTAGCCAGCAGTGCTGCGCCTCGTCCCACGACACCGACGGCCGTCCCGTGGCCTTTGCCATGCGGCGGCAGAACTCGTCAGCGTCAATCTTGCCCTCCTCCAGGTCGAGGAAGAAGTCTTTCTGGCCATAGGCGCCCATGTAGTCATCAGGGTCTATACCCATCCCGCGGAAGCGGCGGAATGCCTCGGCGGTGTCCTGCACGAACACCACACCTCCCATATCAAACAAGATATTCTTTATCATTGGCCTAAAAGTTTCTTTGACAAATCCCGCCTTTAGAATTTTCTGAAGTACAGGCGCAGCTCGGGCGAGCGCAGCACCATGTGCGACCCGCCCAGCGACTCTTTGACGAAATGCTCCTCCAGCCGCCGAATGCCATAGGGCCAAAGCGCTGTCGGGTCGCCGACGGGGTGGTCGCCACCGCCTTCTACATCCTCGTGTCCGCCCTCCAAATAGGGGGAGAACACCACAAGGCTGTCGTCCGTCTGCCGGAAGCGCAGGTAATAGGAGCTGCCGCTGCCTTTCAGCATCAGCAGTTTGTTGTTGACCGACCAGAAGAGGGGTTGCGCGCTGAGGTCATTGATGCCCCCCGTGGCAATGGTGTCGATGCGCTCCAAATGCCAGAAGCCGTCAAGGTCGCCGTTGTCGCTGGTCTCAATGCTGCACGACGACAGCACAGAGGTCAAGCCCGGGCCAAAGGCCACGACGGCAAGCGAAAGCAGAACGCTACGGAGCAGACGTATGATTGTTTTTCTCATGCAATATCTATTTTTTCAAGAGTCCCGACTTCGATATCGTCAGCTGCAACCCGGCGTTATGCCCGAGGATGCCACCGAAGTCCATGCCGTAGGCACAGCTCACCGTCCAGTCGTGAGGCAGGCGGCAAGTGGCCTCGGCCATGAGGCTCACGTTGTGGCGCGGCTTGGTGTAAGGATTGTCGTAGGTGCCGTAGCCGCGCTGCCAGCTGGCCAGCACACGATAGTCCAGCCGAGGGGTGGGACGGCCGTCGATGCCGAGATGCCAGGCCACAAACCGGTTGTCGGCCACATAGATGCGTCCGTCGCTGTTATAAATTGGCGAGCGGTAGAGCGGATTGCCGATGACCTGGCCCCAATGTTGCCAGCCGGTATATATGCCGTGGTTGTAGTAGTTGTCGATACCTGCGATATGGTCGGCGATATTGTAGGTGCGGTCGTGGTTGATGGGCCCGCTCTGGTACTTCGTATAGAGATATTCCACGACGATGTCTCTAATCCACCGCCCGTACTTGAGGTTCAGCTCACCGCCGAGCATGATGTCTTTCAGGTCGTAGAGGAAGTAGCGGTTTCTCACTCTCTCATTATAGTCCTTGCCCTGTCCGTATCCGTCGAAGTCAAGGAAGAACATCTGGGAGTGGTCCTCAAAGTAATGGTCTCCATAGACCGACGCCTTCCACCGCTCGGCCTCATAGCTGACGCGCGCCACCCAGTTGCCAAGCTGGTTACCCTCCACGTTGTGGTATTCGCCGTCGGTCATGTCGAAGCCGCCGGGAATAAAGATGTGGAAGAAGTCCTTGATGTTGTGCGACGCATGCAGTATTCTGCCGTTCTCTCCCTGCAGATAGCTTGTGCCGCCAAACTGCGCCCCCATCTCCAGTCCCATCTCCACGGTGACGGGGTAAAACGCCTCCGGCTTGCCAATCATCAGATAGCCGGCTTTGCTGTGGTAGAGCGTATGCTCGACATAGCGGCTCCGGCGCTGCGTGAAGTCGCGCTGCCAGCCGTCGTCGGTATAGACACCGTAGGCCATGTGGCCCTTGAAGTGCAGCCAGCGTTTGGTTAGGGGTACGGTCCAATATTCGGGCAGCGCAAGCCTCACCTGCGGCACGGGACGGGCGTTGATGCCCAAAGTCTGCGACCCGCTGCTCAGGCGGTTGTTCTTCAGCTCCATGGGATAGTCCTTGGCACCGACGGTCAGCACGCCGTGCAGCCAGCGCGCCTCGACATAGGCCTGCTGCACCACCATATGGCTCGTGAAATGAGAGGCGGCGGCCACGTCCAGACCATAGCCAATGCCCCACCGGCGGGCCGAGTCGGTACGCAGGGGCCGGTCGAGCCGCACACGCAGGTAGCCGTTGCGCTTCTCCAGCGACGACAGGCCGTAGCGGTTGGCGTTGAGCCAGAGCGGCGTGACATGGTTCGACAGCGTGGCCTGAAGCTCCATCCTGTAATGGAGGCTGTCCTGCAGCCGCAGCTTGCCGGGCTCCACATCATCATACTGCCATGCGTACTGGGCATGCGCACCCAATGCCACGGCAAACAGGCCAACTGAAAGCAGACAACGTGAAGTCATATACCTTAATTCCGCAACACTTTGATTTAACTTTATTTATAAGTACCTGAGCAACAAAAAGTTGCTCAGGATTTTGCCATGTCAGATTTTTCAC
>CABVDL010000176.1 GCA_902497035.1 uncultured Prevotella sp. | reverse complement strand
CGCGACCCCAACCTTGGCAAGGTTGTGCTCTACCAACTGAGCTATTTCCGCTTATACAACTCCAAGAAGTGAAGAGGAGGAGACTCGAACTCCCACGACACAATTGTCACTACCCCCTCAAAGTAGCGCGTCTACCAATTCCGCCACCCCTCCATCATGTTTTTATTCTGAATGAAAGTGCCCAGAACAGGACTCGAACCTGCACGTCGTGAAACACACGCACCTGAAACGTGCGCGTCTACCAATTCCGCCACCTGGGCAATTGGCGAGGATAAAGCCTCATTCTTTATTCAGAATATTGAGCGGCAAACGGGACTCGGACCCGCGACCTCGACCTTGGCAAGGTCGCGCTCTACCAACTGAGCTATTGCCGCGTTATTCCTTTTAAGGAAGCATTCCGCTGAATGCGAGTGCAAAGGTAGCTACTTTTTTTGAACCTGCAAACTTTTACTGAGATTTTTTTTGATAAAAGTGCGATTTTTCTTTTACACCTTATTTATAAAGCGTGTATAAAGAACTTATAAAAAGATGGCCGTGGCATATGAGTGTCAGTCCATCCGGCTTTTGTAATCCTCGTACGTGAACTCGCGCAATACCTCCAGCTCGCCGTCGGCATGAGCAAGCAAAATGGCCGGATGGGGAACGCCGTTGAACATGTTGGTCTTGACGGTCGTATAATGCTGCATGTCCTCAAAGATGACGTTCTCACCCACCTCCAGCTCATGGTCAAATTGCCAGTAGCCCATGTAGTCGCCGCTCAGGCATGAGTTTCCGCCGAAACGGTAGGTGTGGGGACTGCTGTAGTCGTCAACGTTTTTGGCAAAGCGTACTTCGGGCTGGTAGGGCATCTCAAGGCAGTCGGGCATATGGCAGGTAAAGCTCACGTTGAGAATGGCTGTGCGGATGCCTTTATCCTCTACAATGTCAACAACCTGGCTGACTAATGGCCCTGTATGCCAACCGAATGCACTGCCTGGCTCAAGAATAATCTTCAGCCATGGATAATGCTGATTAAATTCTTTTAGGAGCCTGATAAGCAAAGATGTGTCGTAGCCCTCACGGGTCATCAGATGTCCACCGCCGAAATTAATCCACTTCAGCTGAGGAAACCATTTGGCAAATTTATCCTCAATATGTGGCAATGTACGCGCAAAGACATCGGCTCCGCTTTCGCAATGGCAATGACAATGAAAACCCTCAACAAGTGGCGGCAGCTGTTCGGGCAGTTTGTCCGCTGTGACACCGAATCGTGTGCCTCTCTCGCATGGATTGTAAATGAGCGGCGTCACCTCGCTGTATTCAGGATTAACGCGCAGGCCGATGCTTACATTGGGGTTGGCCTCCCTGGCACGGACTGCAAAATGGTGCAGTTGCGTAAGTGAGTTGAATGTCAGATGGCTGGAGCACTTGGCAATGCTGTCAATGTCAGCATCGGTGTAGGCCGGTGAAAAAGTGTGGACAGGACTGCCAAACTCTTCCTTGCCCAAACGGGCCTCCCACAGCGAACTGGCTGTAGTGGCTGAGATGTATTCGCGGAAGATTGGGAAAGTCTTCCACAGGGCATAAGCCTTAAAGGCAAGGATAATCTCCACACCGGCCTCGCGGGCCACGCCGGAGATTAAGCGCAGGTTGGCCCGCAGGCGTTCCTCCTCAAGGACATAGGCAGGGAATTCAAGGCCCTGAAACGTGGTAAGATTTGCTTTCATAAAGAAATGTTTTTGCAAAGTTAATTTTTTCTTTTGTAATCTTGCCGTGTTTGATATATTTTTCATACTTTTGCACAAAGAGATCACACTTCTATTATATAAATCACATTAAGCAATGAGTGAAAATAGCTCTTTCTTAGTATTCTCCGGCACAAATACACGCTATTTGGCCGAGAAAATCTGTGCCAGCCTGCATTGTCCTTTAGGCAACCTGGTCGTCACCAAGTTCTCTGACGGCGAGTTTGCCGTGTCCTATGAGGAGTCCATTCGCGGGCGTGATGTGTTCCTGGTTCAAAGCACATTCCCCAACTCTGACAACCTTATGGAGTTGCTGCTCATGATTGACGCCGCCAAGCGTGCGTCTGCGCGTCACATCATCGCTGTCATCCCCTACTTCGGTTGGGCACGTCAGGACCGCAAGGACAAGCCTCGTGTCAGCATCGGGGCCAAGCTTGTGGCTGACCTGCTGAGTGTGGCCGGCATCGACCGTCTTATCACGATGGACCTGCATGCTGACCAGATTCAGGGCTTCTTCAACGTACCTGTCGACCACCTCTATGCCAGCAATATTCTGCTGCCATATGTGCAGAGTCTCCATCTGAAGGATTTGGTTATTGCGTCGCCTGATGTTGGCGGTTCTAAGCGTGCCAACACATACGCGAAGTACCTGGGTTGTCCGCTCGTGCTTTGCAACAAGACGCGCGCCCGTGCCAATGTCGTCGAGAGCATGCAGATCATTGGTGATGTCAAGGACAAGAATGTCATCATCGTTGATGATATGGTTGATACGGCCGGTACTATCACCAAAGCTGCCAACATCATGATGGAAGCCGGCGCAAAGAGTGTCAGGGCCTGCGCGTCGCACTGCGTGATGAGTGGTCCGGCTTCCGAGCGCGTGCAGAACTCCGCATTGGAGGAGATTGTCTTCACCGACTCCATTCCTTATACCCAGCGTTGCTCCAAGGTAAAGCAACTGAGCGTTGCTGACCTCTTCGCTGAGACCATCAGACGTGTGGTTAACAATGAGAGCATTTCATCCCAATATCTGGTCTAAGAAAGTACCATTACACAGCACTATATAAAGCAAGACAGCGCTATAAGAAGCGCCATTAGACAGTGCCTAAGACAGCACCATAAGCTGTAGTAACCTTTTATAGTTAAGGGCTGCGTCGCAGGTGGAGACACCTCTTGACGCAGCCCTTATCATTTCCACTATCGTTTATCGTTGCGTGCCGCGCCTTTCCGGGGTACTCGCCCCCTTTAGTTCGTTGTGTGCCGCGCCTTTCCAAGGCGCGGAAAGCCCGCCCCCAAAACGGAAAAGCCCCGGGGCAGGCTACTCGCTCGCTCCGGGACTCTCTCTTGAAA
>CABVDL010000175.1 GCA_902497035.1 uncultured Prevotella sp. | reverse complement strand
CATCAGCAATGATTGCGGTATTAATGTAGGGGCGGGGTTTATCCCCGCCCTAACCTCCGGATGGCATCAACATGTTACTGCAGTAATCGAGGCCGAATTACTCGAGTACTTCACGTGATGTACTGCAGTAATCGAGGCCGAATTACCCGAGTACTTCACGTGATGTACTGCAGTAATCAAGGCCGAATTACTCGAGTACCGGCCACCAGCCGCGAAATCAGCCGCGACATCAGCGCGAAAGACTATACTGAGTCCCATGCTGATCTCGCTGATGCGTGGGGACAATGCCATACCAAGGGCTGGTGGCCGGCACCAGGCCGGCCACTACACTGCCACCAGTGATGTACAACACTGCCACCAGTGATGTACAACACTGCCGCCGGTGACGTACTACACTGCCACCAGTGACGTACAACTCCAAGGACGCTGACACTTTATCCAGCCAAAGATGTGATGAAGTCAGGAACTGATGGCGTTATTTGAGCCGGGTACCATCCTTGAAGGCGTTACCCACACGCTTGCCGATTTCAAGATAGCCGAGATGGACAGGGTCGAATGTCAGCAGGTGCATCTTCTCCAAGTCGGGCTTGCCGTCCTCGGCAAGATAATCCTCGCTCACTCGGATATTGAGTATCTTGGCCACGATGTAGCAGCCCGTTTCCGACTCGTCAATCTTCCGCTCGATGCGGCACTCCATGGTCATGGGGAAGTCGGTGAACACGGGCGCGTTCACCTGCTCACCCTTCTCGACGTTCCAGCCGGTCTTTGCCACCTTGTCCTTTACCTTCTTTCCGCTGACAACGCCTACATAGTCGGCTGCCACCATGGTTTCAGTCGTGGCGAAGGCAACGGTAAAGTCAGGATTGGCACTGAGATTGACGGTGGTCTGATGGCTGCCCATCGAAATCATAATCTTGTCCTCCGACCACTGACCAGACCATGCGGCGTTCATGGCGTTGGGTGTACCATCGGCATCGTAAGTGCCAATAACAATAACAGACTGTGGCATAAACCACGCTTTGGGATTAAAGTTCTTCATCTTGCGCTGTATTTAAGTTTGTACTCATATTGCCATTATCGCTTTCATCCACGGGGGCATTCCTTCTCCTCACAATCTCCTCCTGCCTCTTCCGTGCTTCCTCAATGGCTTTCTCATAGCCGGTGAGGGCAGCGAAGGGGGAAAACTGCGCCGCACGGTTATACATGCTCATCCGAGGATGCTCCGTTGAGACGTGATGCGGCAGGTTGATGATGTCGTCGTAGTTGTCCATTTACTTTTTACCTTTTAATTATTACTTGGCCTACGCTTTGTGTCCTCCTATCTGGTTGTTCCTTTCCTGCTGCGTTGCACCCTCAGCGTAGTTCAGGCCGCGGAGCAGGGCGTTCTTGCCAAACTCCTTCCTGATCTTCAGGGCGGCTTCCTGCAACCGCCGCTCCTTGGCGGCGGCCTCATTATCATGTTGCTGCTTCTTTGCCTCCGCCTCATAGTCCGTGAAGAGGTCGAGCTGCACGGGGATGTTCTGCTGTTGCCTTTTGGCCTCGTCTTCGCTGATGACGTGGTTGACGGTGATGTTCAGCCGACGGACCAACAGGATGGGGTTGACGATGCGGTCGTAGAGCTCGGTAACGGCCTCCATAATTTGCTTTGAGGACGACGTGGGATGTTCCAACGACAGCGTACCATGGGCGTGTTTCGGTACACTGCGGCCATACCAGTCGGTCGTTATCTCACCATGGTACTGCGCACGGATGGCTGGATTGGTCAGGCTCTCACGGTCGTAGCCCACCGTGAGGACGATTTGGTCGCCCACAAGGTGCTTGTCCACAAGGTCGAGAGACAGCGCGTCCGCCATCTCGCGGGCTACCACGCGGCCTTTGTCGGCAGCGTAGGGGCTTTGCAGCACCTGGCCGCTGCCCAAGGAGTTGGTCTCCGGCCTGTACGCCTTGATGTAATCCATCGTCACCGGCTCCCAGCCCCAGGCATGGTCGATGATGAGCTCGGCGTTGACACCGAACATCTGATAGAGCAGTTGCTCGCTGTTCACCGACAGCCTCGCCAGCTGTCCCATCGTCTCGATGCCGATGCCGTTGAGCCTTGCGACGATGCCGCGGCCGAAGCGCCAGAAGTCGGTCATCGGCTGGTGGTTCCACAGCTTTCGGCGGTAGCTCATCTCGTCGAGTTCGGCAATGCGCACACCGTCCTTGTCGGCAGGGATATGCTTGGCCACGACATCCATCGCCACCTTGCAGAGGTAGAGATTTGTGCCGATGCCCGCTGTGGCCGTGATGCCCGTAGTCTTCAGCACCTGACGGATCATCGTCATCGCCAGCTCATGCGCCGTCATCTTGTAGGTGTGGAGGTAGTCGGTGACATCGGCAAAGATCTCGTCGATGGAATAGACGTGGATGTCCTCGGGGGCGATGTATTGCAGGTAGATGCCGTAAATCTCACTGCTGACCCTGATATACTCCGCCATCCGTGGCGTGGCAGCGATGTAGTCAGCCTCCCAGTCGGGGTGAGCGGCTAACTCCTTGGCCAAATACGACTTGCCGGTGAATGGTTTGAAACCGATGGCCTTGCGCCGCTCGTAGTTCACCTCCCGCATCTTCTGCACCACCTCGAAGAGCCGGGCGCGACCGCCCAGTCCGTAAGCCTTCATCGAGGGCGATACTGCCAAGCAGATGGTCTTCTCCGTCCGGCTCACATCGGCCACGACAAGGTTTGTCGTCAGCGGGTCGAGTCCCCTGGCGACACACTCCACCGAACTGTAGAAGCTCTTCAGGTCGATGGCGATGTAGGTTCTGTTCTTGCCGGCCAATTGTGGATACTAACCAATATTCTATAGGCAAAAATACAAAATTAAATTTGATTGTCAGAAGGATTTGCATATTTTCTTTCGTGTGATGAAACATTGGCTTTCGCGGAAAGGGACGATCCGTCGACGGAGTCGGTGTTGATGAGAAAACAGAATCTTCATTTTGACAATTTGTTGTCCGTCAAATATTGATTACGTCATATTCTTTGCTTTCTGTGAATTGTACATCACCGGCGGTAGTGTTGTACATCACCGGCGGCAGTGTTGTACATCACCGGTGGCAGTGT
>CABVDL010000174.1 GCA_902497035.1 uncultured Prevotella sp. | reverse complement strand
ACCGTAGTCGAAGATATATCCTTTAATCATTGTCGTTGTTCTTAATACCTATTGTTTGAATACGTAGCTTGCTTATAGCTTTTCTGTCAGTTGCTCGCAAAGCGTCTCGTGGCGTTTGTGCATGTGGATATAGAGCATGTTGAGCGGAATGATCTCCACCAAGAGATAGATCCACGGCATGTTGATCAGACAACATATATATAAGGTGATGGCGCGCACGTTGAACGTCAGCGCGTTGGTCATCGGCATGAGTGGGCGACTGCCGTTGAGGAACTCCGTCTTCAGCGCATCCCGTTTCTGTGAGTCGATAGTGGCCTGCACCTCTTTCCATTTCTTGAAGAACTGTTGGAACTTCGGTGTACGCTGCTCTTGGCTCTTACAGTAGTTGGCGTAGGTGCGATAGAACATGCGGGCGAAGAGCTTGTTCTTCGGTGTGCTCTCATAGACGGCACGCTGCTGGGCATAGTTGTCGAGCTCCGATCCTTCCTTGCCTTTGAGGAAGAAGAGGTGGATCTGACGGTAGTAGTCTGCCAGGGAGCTCTGTGGCGAGTGGCTCATGAAACCGGCGATGATTGCCATCGCCCAGATCCAGATGCCCCAATGCAGATGTGTGCCGGGGATATACTGTCCCATCATGCGGAAGGCAAGCGCAAAATAAATAAAGAGAAACCACACGTCGCCCGACGCACCGTCGAGCACACGACCCACCAGTGTCTTCTTGCCAGTCAATCGTGCCATCTGTCCGTCGGTGGAGTCGCAGAAGTTAGCTAACATCAGCAGCACCACACCAAGAATGTTGTGCGGCAGATCGGTGTAGTAGAACATACATCCGGCGGCAGCGCCGAGGAAGATGCTCAGGATGGTGATGGCGTTGGGGTGCACGCCGAGCTTATTCCAGAAGAGTGCGAACACCAGTCCGACGGGACGTGTGAAGTGCACATCGAGCCATTCTTCTGTATCATTGGATTTAAAAGATGCTTGTAATAGTTCCTTAAATGTAGACATGTATCGTGATTTCTTTATGATTCTTAATGGTGTGAATATCTTATGTTTGCTTATCGTTTGCCTTGTGCGATGATCTCCTCGGCAATAGCTCTTGCCGCCTCTTCCCTGCAGCGTGAGAAGCTCGGCCAGTCATTGAAGTCGATGAAGAAGTACTGCCCCCGCTCGTCGACGATCGCGTCACCGCCGTAGGCTGTCACTCCCGTGATCTCGGCCAATCGGAAAGCATCCTTGCGCAGGGCATCCTCGTCGAAGGGATAGTGCTGTGCCGTGCCGTTGCGCTTTTCGTCTCCGAACTTGCTGAAACCGTCGTCGGTGGGGTAGTAGTAGCGGAAGAAGCGACGGCCGACGCCGTAGAACTTCACCAGGTCGCCCTCGACATGGGCGCTGGTCACGTATTCGTAGATGCCGCGCGCCGTGAAACCGGCAATCGCCTTCAACAATGCTTTACGGTCAGGGCAGAACACTACATCGCCTTTGCTTTGCGCGGCAGCGTCGCCCCGTTTCAGCCACGTGCCGTTCTTGCCTTCCTCAGCGGGCATGGGGATGTGGTGGTAGCGCATGAGTTCTGTCAGCAGTGCCCGTTGGCAGTAGGTGATGCCCGCCACGCTGTTGACGCACAGCGCTCCCGCTTCCGTTTTTTGTCCTAAGGCTTTCAGGGCTGCCGCGGACCGCGCCATGGTCACATAGACCTTTGCCGCCGTCGGAGCCTTCGCGAAGTTGTCCTCGTCGATGACGGGGATGGGAGCCGTGAGCGACAGCTTTTGTTGCAAAGCCTCGCAAACAGCGTGCAGGATGGCGTCGTCGCGGTCAACCGAGTTGGGCGAGAAGCGTGGTGCCCGCCTCACGGCGATGATTTCCTTTTGCTCACTCATGCTTGCCGTCGATGAAGTCCTCTGCTTTCTTGATGTCTGTGGCGTGGTCGATGTCGAGCACTTTAGAGAAGGCAAAGGCCTTCAGCTGGCGCCCGTCACGGATAAGTCCCCGTTGGAAGTTGCGCATACGGCTCTCGCCGAGATCCATGCAGCGGTGGAGCGTGTCGATGGCGTCGGGTGCCAAGCCATAGATGCCGCCGCTGATATAGGTGCAGCGCTGGCTGTTGTCGTCGTAAAATCCGGTGACGCGCATCGCCCCATCAGTGCCTACATAGAGCGGCTTCTCGTCGTCGATGTAGTCGGTGACGCCCATCAGTCCGTCGCCACCCTGCTGGAGGTAAGCCTGGAACTGCCGGATGTATTCGCCGAACTCTTCCTCGCGGAAGATCGTGTCAACCGTCGTCAGCACGAAAGGCTGGCCGGTGAGCATCGGACTCAGCTCAAAGAAGGAGTGCATACTGCTTGGCGTACTTTTCACCTTCAGCCGCAGGGGAATGACGTGCCCTTCCAGGCCATTGTCGATGATCTCACGCAGATGTTGCTGCACGGCGGTCATCTGCTCGTTGCAGATCACGCAGATCTCCTCCGCGCCGTGCTCCATAAAGATGCGCAGCAGACGGTCGATGAGGCGCTCGCCGTGGATGCGTACCAGCGGCTTAGGGTCTTTGACGCCCTCGGCTGCCAGTCGTGAGCCTTCGCCGGCTGCTATGATAGCATATCTCATAACAAATATTTTCCTTTTACTCTACTCTATGTCCAGCGTCTTTTTTCTCGGCAACAAATCTATGCACACGACAAAAACGGCGCTTGTTATCTAATTTATCTACAAAGGTATAGACTTCTTGGGAGACATAGAAAACTTTTTAGCTTTATTTTGGTTTTCAACGAGTTTTTGGTTATATTTGCAGCAAAAATAGACTTTTACATACTTATGAACAGACTCTTTTCGCTCTTGTTTTTCCTCCTGGCAGCCAGTGGACAACTGCTTGCCTCGCCGTCGCTTCCTTCTCGCTCTGTCAGCGTTGCGGACACGTTCCCTCAAGTGGCGTCGCGTCAGCGGCCCCGCGTGGCAGTGGTGCTCTCCGGTGGCGGCGCGAAGGGCATGGCGCATATCGGCGTGCTGAAAGTGCTGGAGCGGGCGGGTATACCTGTCGACATCGTCACGGGTACGTCGATGGGCAGCATTGTCGGCGGACTCTATTCTGTGGGACTCTCGGCGACACAACTCGACTCACTGGTGCGCTGTCAGGACTGGCCTTTCCTCTTGAGCGACCGTGCCGTCTATTCTTCCGAGGACTTGGAGGG
>CABVDL010000173.1 GCA_902497035.1 uncultured Prevotella sp. | reverse complement strand
CCGGCCACTACACTGTCATCGAGCCTCTACGGGCATTCTTATTTTGAGTCGTCCGACGGCCACTGACCGTCATTCAGCCAGTCGTCAGAGGTGTTGCCGGAAAAAGGGGTGTGTCCTTTCGCGCCAGGGGTCTTGTTGTCATCTACCTGACCGATTGTCGAGGGAGAGGCAGCCAGCGGGCTGGCTCCCTCTAAATGCTTGATTTTGCACTGTGGCTTAATATAATTCATAGCTGTCTATATTTAAATTTTTTGGAAGTCTTAGTCAGGTGGGGCGCGGCTGCCTGCGTCCGTGCCGCTGTCCGTTTCCCCACCTTGTTATTGTTGTTTACAGGCTATTTAATGATGATTTTCTTGCCCTGATGGATGTAGATGCCCTTTGTCGGATGCTGCACGCGTCTGCCCATCAGGTCGTAGTAAGCGTCGCTCTCCCTTGCGTTCTTCAACGATTGGATGCCGGTGGCGTTGCTTTCCGCAATTGCAATTTTTGCCTGACTGCTTCCGCCGTTCACTCTCAGCAAGAAGCGAAACGGCTTCAGACTCAAGCCCGATTGAGTGATATGCGTGAAGCCAGACTCGTCGGCGGCCAGGGCGTACCAGTCATCACCGTCCTGGGAGGTGATAATGCCGTAGTTGCTCTCAAAGGTGCAGTCGCCCACCACGGTCGGCGAAAGGCTTGTGTTAATCACAAGTGGCTGCAACGTGACGGAGAACGTTCTCTCAATGTCGGTTGAGGTAGTGTTCAGCACAACATAAGGCGTATTCGCCTCCAAAGTGTCTTTCAAGGCCAAAGGCTCCACGACGACTTTCAGCGTGCCGCCTGACTTCGAGGAGCTCACAACCTTCGCAAACTTCAGTCCCTCCATTCTCTCTTTATTCAATCCGACCTTGAAAGGTAGCATCCATGCGGCCCAAATGCCAGTCTTGAACGTACGTGTATAGTTTAACGTGTATTTCCGCGTAGCTTTCGGGTCGTACCCCATAACTTCATAATTGTCAAACTGGCCGTCATTGATATTGATGGTAGTGCTCCTTGTCACATTCTCGTAGCTCCAGTTGCTCTCTCCGGCTTTCTTATATCGAACAGCCGTGCCGGAGATGGTCTTGAACTCAACATTGCCGTTGTTCTCGTTGGTGGCAAGGTTTGCCATATAGTAATTGTATTTGCTGCTGCTTCCCAAGATGGTGAGGCGCTTGTCGGATCCATTTATATCCTTCTGGTTGCCAACCCACAATTTTGGCTGAGCAGTAGTATAATACAAGGTGTTGTAAAGCAAGTTTATCATGTCAATACTACAATTGTAGCATAAAATATTATTCAATTTCGTATTTTTGGTAACGTCAAGACTGGTGAGATGAGGGCAGCCGTGACAGTCGAGCGTGTACAGATTAGGAGCACATGAGAGATCAAGATCCGTGAGACTGGCGATTTCATAGCTTTCTATTGTCGTCAATGATGAGCTGTTTTTTGCCAGCATTATCTTGGTGATGCCTGTGTTTTTGCTGCATTTCAGCACTGTGATTTTAGGATTGCCCCGGAGGTCCAGGACACCGGAAATAGAATTACCCTCGCACTTAAAGCCTTCGATGTTCTTGAATGCCTCTATTCCTTTAACGGAAGTGATGTGACAATTTTTTTTATATGCGAAACTCACATTAATGGTTCCGGTGACCGCCTCTGCCTCTTTGGTCGAAATCTCCCCGTCCTTGTCGGTGTCGTAGTCGGCGACTAATAGAGACTTGAAATCTGCATCCGGGATTTCGACATTGCCAGCCCACATCTGGTTATTCATGCCTAACAAGGCTGTCAACAAAAGTAAAATCTTGTTTCTCATACTGTAGAAGTTTAGTTTAAAAGTTCTTGATTTTTCCATCAGTTTGCCTATAAGTTTTATAGTTTGTCAAAAGATAGACGGCACGAACGCGTTTTTTGCCCGTCCGAGTCTCGTAAATTAACAATTGATAACACCGTCTTCAGCGAATGTAACTATTCAGCGAATGCTGGTCGAAAAATAGGAGGACAGTAACGAGCGGATAAGCACATCTTATCCTGTTCCAATTCTGACAAAAACAAATAAAACCCTTGAAAACAGGATGACGACGAGGTAGTTAGGAGTTAGGAATTAGGAGTTAGGAGTTAGGAGTAAGAGCGGGATGTGTTAAAATCAGGAAGCGTTTTTGTAAGAATAATTGTAACTATTCAGCCATTCCCCTCGTAGGGGCGGGGTTTATCCCCGCCCAATGGTTCATCCCCGCTCTATTGTGTTTATCCTCGACGTTGGCTGGTGGCCGGCACCAGGCCGGCCACTACACCAAAACCACTAATGGGTATTAGAAAAAGGATGGATTATCCTGTGGGGTATCGGCGGTTGGACAATGCAGTCTATGGTTTTTCTATTTCAGTCCCATAATCTTTGCCTTGCCGCCTTTTACCGTAAGTCGTGTGTAAGGTGTTGATGGGAATACGATGTTCGACATGGCCATCTTTCCGTCGGCGTCGAATGCCTCAATGCTGCTTTTATCAATGAAGATTTGGAGCGTTTTTATCTTTCCCAGCGTCGGCGCTTTGGTCACGGCGGGGAAGTCGGTGCTGAAACCGGTCTCGCCGCTCTTGGTGCGGTCCATGGTGAAGGTCTCGTCTTTGGCATTGTAGGTCATGGTGACGGCCTCGCCCTTGCTGTTTGACAGCGTTACGGTAGCGTTTCCCCTCAGTTGCACCTCAGCCATGCAGGCTTCTGAAAGGCTCTTCTGCGCCTTTCTGGAAAATGCGTTGATGATTTCCAGCGAGGGCCTCACGCTGACGTAGCCCTGTCCTTTGTATTCGAAGTAGCCCAGGTCGCGCGCTATGCCGTTGGCCGAGCGGTACTGCCTGGTGGGCACCTGGGCCGCATACTGCCAGTTGCTCATCCACGGCAGGGCCACGTGACGGCCGTTGGGCGCGTTGTTGAACGTCACGGTGGCGTAGTGGTCCTTGCCCCAGTCCATCCACTTCGTGACCGACGGGTCGGTGTCGCAGGTGAAGCGGTGTCCGTCGAAGGAGCCGGTGAAGTACTGTGTGGCCGAGCCTCCGTAGGGTCCTCCGGGATTGATGTTGCACACGAGCACCCAGTGGCCGCCGCCCATGTCGAGCAGGTCGGGGCACTCCCACACGCCGGCGTGTGAGCCGTAGCCTTCGCCGAAGTCGCTCTCGAAGGTCCAGTCCTTGAGGTTGGTAGAGGAGAAGAGCTTCATGTGCTGCTTCTCCG
>CABVDL010000172.1 GCA_902497035.1 uncultured Prevotella sp. | reverse complement strand
AGCAGGCGATACCCCCACAGCTTCCTCAGTGGATAGAGGCGGAAGCCCGTCTGTGTGTCGGGCACGCGGCGACATGTCTGCACTGTGAACCAGAAGTTAGAGAAACTGTTGGCGAAGTTGCTGCCTTTGGACCGGCTGATGTCTTCTTTTTTCCTACTGCCAAGGATCAGCGCGCCCGGCCAGCGGTCGTTGGCGTCGAGGAAAGCGGGAATGTCTTTGGCAAAGTGCTGGCCGTCGCCGTCCATCGTGATCGCGTAGGCGAAACCTGCCTGCAGGGCGGCGCGAAAGCCTGTCTTCAGCGCGTAGCCCTTGCCGCGGTTGCGGTCGTAGTGGAGCAGACGGATGTCGCTCAGCGCGCGAAGTTCCGCCGTCGTACCGTCGTCGCTGCCGTCGTCGACGACAAAGACGTCGGCGCAATAGTGCAGTGCGTCGGTCACGACCTGCCGGATCGTACCCACATTGTTGTACGTGGGTATGATGACGCAGATGCCGCGGGCACGCAGCCGTCGCCGGATCTCCTGCAGTTCTTGTATTTCTTTTTCCTTTTGCGCTTGCACTTCCTCTTGTTTTGAGTCTTTCACTTCCGCTTGGTGGAACTTTTTTATTGCTTGTTTGTGCCTAATGAGTGGATTGCTTCACCGGCTGGCAGACGAAAGAGACCGTGGTGAACACGGTGGTGGCGTCCTTCACCTCAGCCTTGGCCGATACGCTCTCGCCGGTCGTCTCTATTGTCGTGAACACGATGTCGGCCACCGGATTGTCAATGGGCGAGAGGACATGCAGGAACTTCACGTTCTTCACCTCACTGATCTCAAGTGTCTGTCCCACGATCTGTTCGAGCAGTTCCTGGGCGATCTGCACGATGCACACGCCGGGCGTGATCGGCTGACCGGGAAAGTGGGCACGATAGATCGGGCACTCTTTGAGCAGTCTGATAGTGAACTGCTTGGTGCCTTCGTCTTCTTGGCTATGCTCAATCTGGTAGAGTTGATTCTTCAGTATCATCGTCGAGATTGTCTTTTTCGTTGTTGCCGTCGTCGCGGATGGGCGACAGCGTGTATTTGATATGGTATTTCTCGTCCTCATAGCTGAGCTTTCCTTCGCGCAGCGCATGGAGCAACATGCGGATGTCGGCCGTGATCACAGGGCGCATGTACCATTTGTCGAGCATCGGTGCGGCACTCACCAGCCTCACCTTGTCGTCCTTGCGTGCATAGACAAAGTCCAGCGCGGTGATGCCAAACTCGTTGACGATGGCGCCCTTGATGCTGTCGCTGTCCTGCACGATCAGGCAGATGCCGCTGATACTCGCCTTCGGCGTCTCGATGAGCGCGGTGAAAGTCAGGCGTGAGGAGTCCGCAATAGCGGTGCTGTCGACGGACGGTTGGGTGCCCGACTGTGCGCTTGCTGGCAACAGCCTCAGCACGAGGATACTAATGAAGATTAAAAACCTTGGCATTGACGGGCGTGTTGACTTTGGCATTCTTCAGTACGATGTCGGTGGTGTCGCCGTTTTTCTCGACCATGCGCACGCCACGCACCATCGACGCCTTCATGTCGAAGTAGACCGTGATGGTGTTGAACATCTGTCGCATTGGGTTTTTCTTCGGCTTCAATATCGCTTTCCAGTTATTACCCGATCCTTGCAGCGTGACGTTGAAGTCACGGTTGTTCGACACACAGGTGCCGAGCACACTGCTCATCATGATGCGCGTGATCTCTTTGAACATCTTGCTCTGTGCCACGTTGATCTTGCTGCTGCCCTTGGTGTTCTTCAGCCATACGGTCTGTCCGTTGAGGATGAAGATATACTGATAAGGCGTGGTGTATTCCCACCGCAGCTTGTCGGGACGGCTGTAGTACATCCGTCCGTGTGACACCATCTTGCTTTTGAGCATCTTCAACTGCTTGGTCTGCACGAAATCGCAGGTCAGTGTGCTCATGTGCGCCGCCACTTGATTGATGCGTTGCCGCACTTGGGCTTGCGTGTAGTTCTGACTCCATGCTGCTGTCAGCCCGCAGACGAGGAGCAGCATCATAAGAATGATCTTTCTCATATATATCTTTATATATTTATATTCTTGTCTTTTTATACCTATATATAAATATGTGTTCCGTGCCTATCTCGCCACTACAAGAATGCAACCGGCCATGATCAGCAGTACACCCAGCCATTGCGTGAGCGACACGCTCTCGTGGAAGAAGACGATGGCCGCGATCATGCCGAAGACATAGCTCAGTGAGATCATCGGATAGACGAGGCTCAGCGGGAATGTCTTGACCATGTACATCCACAGCAGGGAGGCTGCTAAGAAACAGAGACCGCACAGGGCGAAAGGCCAGTTGACGAGCAGCTTGCCCCAGAAGCGCCATGTCCACGAGAACGTAGCCATGCGCGCCAAGGCTACCTTCAGAAACACCTGACCGGCTGCGAGCAAGATGCTCTGCACGAGAGCGAGGGGGAGAATCTTCCACATAGGCGTGAGCGTTTACGATGTGTACGACGGTTGGTGGGCAAGGGTGAGCACCTCTGCCACGCTGTGCACGTCCGGTTCTGTCTTTATTCCCAACTGCTGCATAAGACTGGCGAACAGCGGTGTGCTCTCGTCGTGGCTGCCGACGAGTACCGAGCGACAGCGTCCGAGGCGCAACAACAGCCGTGCCTGATAGCGGGCCCAGTAGAGTGAACGGTCGCCTTGCGTGAAGGTGGTGTTGAAACCGTGGTCATGGAGATGGATGGCGACGGTGCTGCCGAGGGTGTTGTGCGTGCTCTGCATGAAGAGGGTAGGGCTGAGGCTTTCCTCGCCCACGGTGAGTTGTTGCAAGAGTTGTTCGCTGCCGTCGAGACTGCCCCAGGCCGTTGCGGTGACGATGGCGCCGGGTTGGGCGATGCCTGCCTGTTGCAGGGCTTGCAGCGAGGTGAGCATTGTGCTCTTCATCAGCTTGCCCATACGGCGCGTCTCCATCGGTCGCACAAACTGCCGGAGGTTCTTGAGTGCTTCCACACTGCTTTTTTCGACATGTGCCGCCACCACGATGTCATCGTCGGACAGCAGCGTGTCGTCGCGCATCCCGGTGGGATGGTCCGTGAAGATCAGTGCCGTGTCGTTGCCGCCGAAGCCGAAGGCGTTGACCAGCACGCCGTGGACGGGCGTGCGGAGCGTATGGTCTAAAGGCGTGATGCCGCCGTCCATCGCTTGTGAAAAGCCAATGTTGCCGGGAACAAAACCGTGGCGGAGGGCCATCACGGCCATCACGGCAGAGAGTCCGCCTGCCGCGCTCG
>CABVDL010000171.1 GCA_902497035.1 uncultured Prevotella sp. | reverse complement strand
CCTTGTGTCGGCCACCGTCCGTCGGTATTGGTGTAGTGGCCGACCTTGTGTCGGCCACCGTCCGTCGGTATTGGTGCATTGCAGAGCGTGGAGACTTACGCTGTCATCTTCTTACGTTATGCCCTGGTATCATTCTAATGCCTCAGTTCTTGAACGAGTGAACCGGGGCGGGGATGCGGCCACCGCGATTGACGAATGTTGAGCTTGAGAAACGATTGACCGACATTATTGGCGCATGCCCGAGCAGGCCGCCCCATTCTATGCTTTCTCCTATCTGTTTTCCGATAACGGGAATGATGCGCACGGCGGTGGTCTTCTGGTTGACCATTCCGATGGCGCTCTCGTCGGCGATGATGCCGGCGATGGTGGTGGCCGGTGTGTCGCCGGGAATGGCAATCATGTCGAGTCCTACGGAGCAGACACACGTCATGGCCTCAAGTTTCTCGATGGTCAGCGCGCCGGCGTTGACGGCGTCAATCATGCCCTGGTCCTCGCTCACGGGGATGAACGCGCCCGAGAGGCCGCCCACATAAGAGCTGGCCATGATGCCGCCTTTCTTCACCTGGTCGTTGAGCATGGCCAGGGCCGCTGTCGTTCCTGGGGCTCCGGGCTGCTCCACGCCGATACACTTGAGAATGTCGGCCACGGAGTCGCCGACGGCGGGTGTGGGAGCCAGCGAGAGGTCGATGATGCCGAACGGGACGCTTAGGCGGCGGCTGGCTTCCTGGGCGACGAACTGTCCGACGCGCGTAATCTTGAAGGCTGTCTGCTTAATCGTCTCGCAGAGCCGCTCAAAGTTGGCAGTGGCATTCTCGTCTTTCTGGTCAATCTTTACTTGCTTGTCCATCTGCTCGAGTGCATATTTCACCACGCCGGGTCCTGACACGCCGACGTTGATGATGGCGTCGGCCTCGCTCACTCCGTGGAAGGCGCCGGCCATGAACGGGTTGTCGTCGGGGGCGTTGCAGAACACGACAAGCTTGGCCGGGCCGATGCACTGCCGGTCACGCGTAGCCTCGGACGCGTCCTTGACGATGTCGCCCATCAGCCGGACGGCATCCATGTTGATGCCGGTCTTGGTTGAGCCCACGTTGACGCTTGAGCAAACCACGTCGGTTGTGGCGAGCGCCTGCGGAATGGAGCGGATGAGCAGCTCGTCGCTGTGCGTCATCCCCTTGCTCACGATGGCCGAGAAGCCGCCGAGAAAGTTCACGCCGATGGTCTTGGCGGCTTTGTCGAGGGTCTGTGCGATGCGCACGTAGTCGCCGACGGTGCGGCAGCATGATGCGCCGATAAGCGATATCGGGGTGACGCTGACGCGCTTGTGCACGATGGGAATGCCAATCTCGCGGGAGATGGCCTCACCCGTCTTCACCAGGTCTTTTGCGAGCGTCGTTATCTTGTTGAATATCTTGTCGCAGGTGGCGTTGAGGTCGCTGTCTGCGCAGTCGATAAGGCTGATGCCCATCGTGATGGTACGGACGTCAAGATTTTCCTCTTCGACCATGCGGTTGGTCTCAAGAACTTCTGAGGCAGTAATCATGTTGTAACCTTTCCTTTATCTGACCAGTTAGTGCCCAATGGCTTATATACGGTGCATCTTGTTGAATATCTCTTCAAGCTGTATCTTGACTTGAACGCCAATGGACTTGCCCTTTTCCTCCAGCTCGCTGCTGATGGCATCGAAAGTGGATGTGGCCTCGGTCAGGTCAACAATCATTATCATGTTGAAATAGCCGTCAACGATGGTCTGCGTGATGTTGAGGATGTTGACGTGATGGTTGGCGAGGTAGGTGCAGACGCAGGCAATGATGCCCACGTTGTCCTTGCCTACAACGGTAATGATGGCTTTGGTCATATTATTCATAAAATCAACAATTTACAGGTTGTCGAGATTAACTTGCTCCTCGGCTGGCTTATGCTTTTTCTCAGTCTTCTTGTCGGTGGCCTTTGGCTTTTGCTCTTCTGTGGCGGCCGGCTGCTTTCCCGTCTCAGCATTATCTACCGGCTCTCCATTCTCATCAAGAATAACTTCCTCATTGGAGACGATCCTCGAGCTGTCGGCAACGGCCGTGTCGCGCCTGACGGGCGCATAGTAGCTCTGACAGACATACATGTCCGGGGTGATGCCGTCGTCGGCCGTTGGCTTGCGGAAATGTCCGTGATATTTCTTGAACGCGGGGTCTGCGAGAAGTGCTTGCATGAAGTAGCCGGTGATGGGCAGTGCCGTGCGCGAGCCTTGTCCGAGCGCGCCGGTTCGGAAGTGGATGCTGCGGTATTCTCCGCCCACCCAGGCTCCCACCACGAGGTTGGGCGAGACACACTCAAACCATGCGTCGGAGTGGTTGTTGGATGTTCCCGTCTTTCCGCCGAAGTCGGTGTCGCGGTAGGGACTGACGTAGCCCCACAGGCTCATGCTTGTGCCGCCCGGCTCACGCATTCCGCCCATGAGCATCTGCTGCATGAGGAACGCGCTCTTATAGGGAATGACCTGCTCGGCCTGGCTCTTGTCGGCATAGACTTCCTTGCCGTCTTTGTCGACGATGCGGGTGACGAGGACGGGGTCGTGGTGCATGCCGTTGTTGGCCACGGTGCAATAGGCGTTGGTCAGTTCAAGCAGCCTTACGTCGCTCGAGCCCAGGGCCAGCGACGGCTCGTCGTCGAGCGGACTCTTGATGCCCATGGCCTGTGCCGTGGCAATGATGCGCTTGATGCCCATCTCCTGTCCCAAACGGACGGCGATGGAGTTGATGCTCTTGGCGAACGCGCTCTTCAGAGGCAGCGAGTCGCCCGAGAAGGAGCCGTTGGCATTGCCCGGAGTCCATGTGACCATCTCATTCTTTTTCTTGTCAAACACCTGCATGGAGATGTATTCATCGCGACGCTTATCGCAGGGCGTAAGGCCTTGGTTCATGGCTTCGGTATAGACAAAAAGCTTAAAGGTGGAGCCGGGCTGGCGCTCGGCGGTCACTTTGTCGTATTTCCACGACTTGAAATCAATGTCGCCCACCCAGGCCTTTACGGCACCTGTCTGCGGCTCCATGGCTACCATCGCGCAGTGCATGAACGACACCATGTATTTGATGGAGTCCTCAGACGTCATGTCCTTGGTGATGGTGCCCTTGTCGTAGTCGAACAACTTGACGGGATGCACCCACTCCTTATAATAGTAGCGGATGGAATCGGGATGGTCGGCGTATTTGGCCTGCAGCGCTTTGTAGAAAGGCTGGCGCTCGGCAATCTGGTCGATGAAGCCGGGTATCTCGTATGCCGTCTTCTGCTTGAAAAAAAAA
>CABVDL010000170.1 GCA_902497035.1 uncultured Prevotella sp. | reverse complement strand
CTGGTGGCCGGCACCAGGCCGGCCACTACACTAAAACGACAAATTCCACTCCCAACGCCCATCATAGCAAGGGTTTTGTGGGCTTTGGTCAGAGCAGACTGCACAACTGAGTAAATACGGGTGGCGCATTGACGAAGTCAAAAGGGAGGTTCCATCCTACGGACTTTTTCGCAAACAGCAAATTTATCCCGCTTTTCCTCCGCTGCTACCGTTATTTTTTATATCTTTGCCCGAGAATAAAACCACAGCGAGGAAGATATGGAACAACTGTTGCACTATTGCTGGAAGCACAAGCTCTTCCCGTTGGAAGGGCTGCAGACCGACGACGGACAGCCCGTCGAGGTGATTGACCCCGGCCTGCACAATCTCAACGCCGGCCCCGACTTCTTCAACGCCAAGGTGAAGATTGGCGGTACGCTGTGGGTGGGCAACGTCGAGATACACGACAAGTCGAGCGACTGGTTTACCCACGGCCACGAGAAAGACCCTCACTACAACAACACCATCCTGCACGTGGCGGGACGCATCGACTGCAAGGTGCGCACGGCCAGCGGCGTCGAGCCGCCGCAGGTGCAGCTCCGCGTGCCTGAGCAGGTGAGCCGCAACTACGACGACCTCATCAAGACCGACACCTATCCGCCCTGCTACAAGATTATTCCCTCGCTGCCGCTCCTCACCGTACACTCGTGGATGAACGCCCTTCAGACCGAGCGGTTGGAGCGCAAGACCGAGGACATACGCTGGCGCGCCGCCCACTGCGACGGCTCTTGGGAGAGTGCCTATTTCGTCACGCTGGCGCGCAACTACGGCTTCGGCATCAACAGCGACGCCATGGAGCAGTGGGCCCTGGCCATGCCGCTGACGGTGGCGGCCCACCACCGCGACGACCTCTTCCAGATTGAGGCCCTATTCATGGGCCAGGCAGGCCTGCTCGACCCCGAGTCCATACCCCAGCGGCACCGCGACGCGGCACTCGCCGACGCCTATTTTCAAAAGATGCGCCGCGAATATCAGTTCCTTGCCCACAAATACAGCCTCGAGCCCATCAGCCACCGCCTGTGGCGCTTTCTTCGCCTCAGGCCGCAGAACTTCCCGCACATCCGCATCTCGCAGCTGGCCAACCTCTATTTTCAAAACAAGACCAGCCTGAGCCGGCTGGCTGAGGCTGAGACGCTATCCGCCGCCAAGGACATGCTGGCCACGCAGGTGACGCCCTACTGGCAGACCCACTACGCCTTCGGCTGCGAGAGCGCGAAAAACGGGAAGCATCTCTCGGCAGCGTCCATCAACCTGCTGCTCATCAACACCGTGGTGCCGATGCTCTTCGCCTACGGCCGCCACCGGCAGGACGAGAGGCTCTGCGACCGCTCGTTCGACTTCCTCGAAAGCCTGCGCGCCGAGGACAACGCCATCGTGCGCACATGGCGCGAGGTGGGTCTCTCAGTGGACAACGCGGGCGACAGCCAGGCACTCATCCAGCTCAAGAAAGTCTATTGCGACCGGCGCGACTGCCTGCGCTGCCGCATCGGTTACGAATATCTCAAGTCAAGAAAATGAAAGAATACATGTTTCAGACGCGCATGGAAGTGCGCGACTACGAGTGCGACATCGAGGGCATCGTCAACAATGCCAACTACCTGCACTACACCGAGCACACGCGCCACCGCTTCCTGCGCAGCCTCGGCGTGAGCTTCTCCGCGCTCCACGAGAAAGGCGTCGATGCCGTCGTGGCGCGCATGACGCTCAAGTTCAAGGTGCCGCTGCGCTGCGACGATGAGATGGTGTCGTGCCTCAACCTCCACAAGGAGGGCATGCGCTACGTCTTCGAGCACGACATCTACCGCGCCAGCGACATGAAGCTTTCGTTTCATGCCGACGTCGACCTGGTGACGCTCATCAACGGAAAGCTCGGCGTGAGCGAGGACTACGACAAAGCCTTCGGTTTCCATGCAGAATAGTCAGGAGCTCCTCAACACGCTCATCCTCACGCGGCTGAGCTACTACCATCTCACCACGATGGTCAGCCTCTACCGCCACATGGGCTCGGCCACGGCCATCGTGGAGCAGCGCGCCGACCTGGGCCGTCTGTTTCCCAACCTGCCCCACCGCCTCATCGACGACCTTGGCAACATCGACGCCATGCGCCGCCGCGCCGAGGAAGAGCTGGCCTACGACGAGGCTCACGGCGTGAGGACGCTCTGCCTCAACGACCCTGACTATCCGCAGCGGCTGAAAGACTGTCCCGACGCGCCACTCCTGCTGTTCTATAAGGGTACGGCCAATCTCAACGCGCGCCACATCATCAACATCGTCGGCACGCGCCACTGCACGCGATACGGCGAGGACATCATACGCCACCTCGTGGCCGGACTGCGCCAGCTCTGCCCCGACGTTCTGATTGTGAGCGGACTGGCCTACGGCGTCGACATCCAGGCCCACCGTGGCGCGCTGGCCCAGGGCATGCCCACCGTGGCCGTGCTGGCCCACGGCCTCGACAACCTCTATCCCCCGGCCCACCGCGACACGGCCAATGCCATGCTGCGGCAAGGCGGACTGGTGACGGAATACATGACCGGCACCAAACCCGACAAGCTCAACTTCGTCAGGCGCAACCGCATCACGGCGGGGCTGTGCGACGCCACGGTGCTGGTGGAGAGCGCCAAAAAGGGCGGCGGCCTACAGCGAGGGCTGCAACAACCTCATCCGCGACTGCGGGGCAGGCCTCATCACCTCGGCCGAAGACCTGGTCAACGCCCTGGGATGGCAGGACGAGCTGCTCCTGGAAAAAGCCCGGCACGAGGGTATCGCGCGCGAGCTCTTCCCTAATTTGTCGGCCGACGAGCAAAGCATCGTCAATCTGCTGCGACAAAACAATGACTTGCGACAGGACATCATCGCCACGCGCACGGGTCTGCCCATGGGCAACGTCATCGCCCTGCTGTTCCAACTGGAGATGAAGGGCGTGGTGAAGCCCTATGCCGGCGGCACTTTCCACCTACTGTAACTCTTCTCCTGACTTCATCACATCTTTGGCTAGATAAAGTGTCAGCATTGATTATCAATTAGTTATAAGCATGTTTCTACAATTGATGGTGACGCATTGACGAATTAAGGAAAAAGAAAATCATGTACATGCTTACGCTCCCTGAGGAGCTAAAGTCTGTACGTGACTATTTTCCAATAAACTTATGTCCAATCCAGGGTGACGCATTGACGAATTAAGGATTATAAACCCGCGGGTGTCATTCGGGTTAGGGCGGGGATGAACCCCGCCCCTACATTTTATAACGTAATCATTGCTGATGCATCGCAGGGCGGGA
>CABVDL010000169.1 GCA_902497035.1 uncultured Prevotella sp. | reverse complement strand
ATTATGGGGTGGATGGGGAGGATGGGGAGGATGAGGAGGAGGCGAGGGCCTGCCGGATGGCGGCCACGGTATGCTTGATTTTCTCGTAGCTGTCCATGGGCGTGACGTCGATGACGTGCTTGGCACGGGCGTAGAACGGCTCACGCTCGGTGAGCTGCTGCCGAATGAAAGCCTGCACCTCGTCGGGCGTCTTGCCGAGCAGCAGGGGGCGCACGGTGTGGCCCATCCTCAGATGGCGGAAGAGCGTCTCGGGCGAGCACTTCAGATAGATGGTGTCGCCCTGCCGGTTGATGTAGTCCATGTTGTCGAAGAAGCACGGCGTGCCGCCTCCGCACGAGATGATGACATTCTCAAACTCGGCCACCTCGTGGAGCATGTTGTGCTCGATGCGGCGGAAGCCGTCCTCGCCGCGGCTGTCGAAGAGCTGCTTCACCGTGGCGTGCATGCGCGTCTCGATGTACCAGTCGAGGTCGTAGAAAGGCAGGCCAAGCTCCTTGCTCAGCGCGTTGCCCACCGTGGTCTTGCCCGACCCCATGTAGCCGATGATGATGATCCGCCTCACGCCTTTGTCTTTCTTTTAGGTTTGTCCTTGGGTGCGTTGTCGATGATGGCCTTGCACTCCTCGAAGCTGAGGTCGCCGGCCAGTGCGCGGTCGTGGAGCTTCTTCTCGATGCGGTAGTTTTTGCCGTCGTATGCAAGGTAGGGCCCGAAGCGTCCCTTGAGGAGCTCGAGCTTGGGGTCCTCGTCGAAGGTCTTGATGTGGCGTTCTCTCTCCTGCTGCCGTTTGGCCTCGATGAGCTGCACGGCGCGGTCGAGGGAGACGGTCATCGGGTCGTCGCCCTTGGGCAGCGACACATATTTCTTGTTGTGCATGACATAGGGTCCGAAGCGTCCTGCGCCGATGACCACGCGCGTGCCCTCGTAGGTGCCTACGGTACGCGGCAGCTTGAACAGCTCGAGGGCCTCGTCGAGCGAGATGGTCTCGATGCTCTTGTCCTTGGGCATCTGGGCGAAGCGCGGCTTCTCGGTATCCTCTGCCGAGCCTATCTGCACCACGGGGCCGTAGCGTCCGATTTTCACCGACACGGGCTTTCCGCTCTTCGGGTCGGTGCCCAGCACGCGCTCGCCGGCCTTATGCTCGGAGCGCGCGTTGATGACCTCGGTCACCTGCGGCTCAAACGACTTGTCGAAATTGCGGAGCATGTCGGTCCAGCGCTCCTTGCCCCCGGCAATCTCGTCGAACTCGTTCTCCACCTTTGCGGTGAAGTTGTAGTCCATGATTTCGGGGAAGTTCTGCTGCAGGAAGTCGTTGACCACGATGCCGATGTCGGTGGGTATGAGCTTGCCGCGCTCCGAGCCTGCCATCTCAGTCCTGGTCTCGGTGGTGAGGCTGTCTCCCCTGAGCGTGTCGACGGTGTAGCTGCGCTCGGTGCCGGGCTTGTCGCCCTTGACCACATACTCGCGCTGCTGTATGGTGGAGATGAACGTGGCGTAGGTGGAGGGTCGTCCTATGCCGAGCTCCTCGAGCTTGTGCACGAGGCTGGCCTCGGTGTAGCGCAGGGGGGCCTGCGAGAAGCGCTCTGTGGCGGCTATCTCCAGCCGCTCCAGCCGGTCGCCCTGGCGCATGGCGGGCAGGCGGTTGGCATCGTCGCCGGCGGTCTGCTGCTCGTCGTCGGTCGACTCGCGGTAGACCTTGAGGAAACCGTCGAACACCACCACCTCGCCGCTGGTGACGAAATGTGCGTCGCTGTTGTCGATGTCGATGGTGGCCGTGGTCTTCTCTATCTGGGCGTCGGCCATCTGCGAGGCGATGGTGCGCTTCCAGATGAGGTCGTAGAGGCGGCGCTCCTGTGCGGTCCACTCCTGTCCCTCGGTGTTGGAGAATGTCGGGCGGATGGCCTCGTGGGCCTCCTGCGCGCCCTTGGAATGGGTCTGGAACTCACGGCTATGGCTGTAGGCCTCGCCATAGTCCCTGACAATCTCCTTCCGGCAGGCGTCGAGGGCGAGCGTGGAGAGATGGACGCTGTCGGTACGCATGTAGGTGATGCGTCCGCTCTCGTAGAGGCGCTGAGCCACGATCATCGTCTGCGACACCGAGAAGCCGAGCTTGCGTGCGGCCTCCTGCTGCAGGGTGGAGGTGGTGAAGGGCGGCGCGGGCTGCCGCCTGAGCGGCTTCTTGGTGACGCTGCCCACGCTGAAGCGGGCGTCCCTGCACCGGTTGAGGAAGGCCGTCACCTCGTCTCGGGTCTTGAAACGGCGGTCGAGCTCGGCCTTGACCTCACTCGCCGTGCCGTCGGCGCCGTCAAGGGTAAACACGGCGCTGACGCGGTAGAACGGCTCGCTCTTGAACTGCTGTATCTCGCGCTCGCGCTCGACGATGAGCTTCACCACGACGCTCTGCACGCGTCCGGCCGAGAGCGAGGGCTTCACCTTGCGCCACAGCACAGGCGAGAGCTTGAAGCCCACGATGCGGTCGAGCACGCGGCGGGCCTGCTGCGCGTTGACGAGGTTCATGTCGAGATGGCGCGGATGCTGGATGGCCTGCAGGATGGCGGGCTTCGTAATCTCGTGGAAGACGATGCGCGAGGTCTTCTGCTCGTCCAGGCCCAGCACCTCGCACAGGTGCCAGCTGATGGCCTCTCCCTCGCGGTCCTCATCGGACGCGAGCCAGATCTTCTTGGCGGCCTTAGCGCTCTTCTTCAGGTCGGCCACCACCTTCTTTTTCTCCTCGGGTATCTCATAGACGGGCTTGAGGTCGTCCTCATCGACGCTCAGCTCCTTTTTCTTCAAGTCGCGGATGTGCCCGTAGGACGACATCACCTTGTAGTCCTTGCCAAGGTATTTCTCAATGGTCTTAGCCTTTGCGGGACTCTCTACAATCACTAAATTGTCTTGCATTGATAACCAGTTAATGTTGAACGGTTGGCAAAAGTAAGCAAAACTCACGCTATAACCTTATTATATAGGGATAATTTTATTTTTTTTAATTAAACGCGGGACGGGAGGCAAGCAGTACGCGCCCTGTTATATTCCCGCCTGACTTCGTCAATGCGTCACCCTGAATCGGACATAAGTTTATTGGAAAATAGTCACGTACAGACTTTAGCTCCTCAGGGAGCTATGCGTCATCGGTGACAGTGTAGTGGCCGGCCTGGTGCCGGCCACCAGCCCTTGGAAAGACCTTTTACCCACGCCAGCGAGAGTTCCTCACGCAGATAACGCGGATCTGGCAGATGACAGTCTCTGTGAAATCAGCGAAATCAGCGTGAGCAAAAAAATGTGATTGCGCAGATGAGGACAGGCAAGCATCACCGGCGGACGGTGGCCG
>CABVDL010000168.1 GCA_902497035.1 uncultured Prevotella sp. | reverse complement strand
CATGCCAAGGGCTGGTGGCCGGCACCAGGCCGGCCACTACACTGCCACCAGTGACGTACAACACTGCCGCCGGTGACGTACAACACTACCGCCGATGACGTACAACACTACCGCCGATGATGTACAACACTGCCGCCGAAATAATTCTATAAAAACATGTATCTAATATGAAATTAAAAGGTTGCGACATTGCGTACCACAAGGGTGTTACACAGCCCGGCCATCCTGTTAATTTACATTAATATATGATGTGGTGCCGGCATAAATAACATTCTTTTCTTTATTTTTGCAAAAAGTACAACGTTTCTTACCCATTCAACAAACACAAAGATGAAAGGACTATACGCCCCAATGTGTGGCAGACTGCTCCGGCCTGCCACGCTGTTGCTGTCACTTGCCGCCTTCCTGTCCGCACAGGCACAGACTGAAACCGGCATTCAGGACAGCTGCGAAGTAATCATACCAAAGGAATACCGCGAGGCCCAGCGCACCAAGGTCCGCCGCGTGCCATCACATTTCACCACACCCTCGACAGCGTCGGTCATCAAAAACACCGGCAGGGTCTACACCTTCCGGCTGGCTGCCTGCATCCTGCCCGAGTTCGTCAACAATTCCGACGAGGGCTTCGGCAGCTACTCCAACCCTAAAAGCCGGGAGGAGATCATCGAGGAAGTGCAGGCGTGGTGGGACAAACTGGAAAAGGGCCTCAACGAGTTTTATACCAACGACGTGGGCATCAAGTTCGAGGTGGTACGCAACCCGAAGCTCATACTGTTCGGCTACGACGTCAACGGCATGCAGCTCAGCACCAATGCCACCGACGAGACGCGTCTCTACCTGAGCCGGCAGATCATCGACAAGGCCCTCGGCGCTGACGCTGCCTCCTACGACCTCGGCATCCTCATCAGCCGGCCCAACAAGAGCCGCAACGGCGTGGCGCAGCTCGGCAGCGCCACATCGACCACGCTGAAAGGCAGCGCATGGGCCATCAGCAACATCACGACCATCGCCCACGAGATAGGCCACAGCTTCGGCGCGGAGCATACCCACCAGAAAGACGACGCCATCTGCACAGAGCCCGGCTCAGGCCGCAGCATCATGAGCTACGGCTCGCCCCGCGACTTCTTCTCACTGCCCAGCATCTACCAGATGCGCAACACGCTGGCCAACATGAACTATTATACCGACCGGGAGCGCAAGCAGCTCGTCACGGTGTTTCCCGGCAACGTCACGGTGGCACCTTACGCCGAGGACGAGACGAGCACGGCACCAAAACTCGACCGCAGCCGCATCAAGACGGAATACACCATCACCAAAGGCTCCGACTTCCAGTTCTCACTGCCGACAACCACAAAGAACAATGGCGGCTATTATTATAATGTGAACTCGTTCGACATCTCCAAGCACGACATGGCCCACTCCAACACGCTGCGCCCCTCGTACAAGGAGACCCAGGACAGCATCATCATTTTCCGGCCCCACTGCAACGCCCCCACCGGTACGACGACCAGCAGCAACTACCTGGAGGAATATTCCGACTATTCCAACGTCGGGACCTACACGTTCATGGCGGCCGTGCACGACAAGTCGCAGTATGACGCCATGCGCATCAAGGTGAACGTGGTGGACGGCGAGCCGTTCGAGATTACAAACGTCAACATGCGCAACCTGCCCAATTACAATATCGGCCGGGAGATTACCTTCACCTGGACGCCCTGCACGCAACTCTACGGCAAGGACAGCAAGGTGCGCATTCTGTTCTCCGACGACTACGGCAAGACATTCAAGTACGTACTGGCCGACAACGTGCCGAACAACGGCAGCTACAAACTGATAATGCCCTACCTCACCGTAGACAATGTCAACTATGAAAGCTGGCCCAACTTCACCACCGGCGGCGGGCGCTTCATGTTGGAGGTTGAGGGCGAGATAGCCTGCAGCATCTATCCGAGATATGACTACACTGTCCAACAGACAGGCAGTGCCATCGGCAGTGGCCTGAAGTTCGACCCCAACGGACAACGGGCATTGTTCAAGACCACCGACGGTACGGATTTGCCCACACCTTATATCGAGGTGAAAAATACCGGCGACATTCCGCCAATGACCGAAAAGCTCACGGCTTATCTCAAGACCAACTCTAGCACGGCCACACTGTGCACCGGCAAGGAGACCAGGGAGGGCAGTCTGATACGCCGCGCGTGGAGCGGCGACGTCAACGGCATCAACTATACCTACACGCAGCTCATCAGGCTGCCGGAGACGGTCACGCAACAAGAACTGGTGCGCTACCAGGCGCAACAGTTAGCCACCATGGCCAAGGCACTCTACGACAATATGGGGAGCATTGGCTATCCTGACGACGGACTGGCCGAGGCCGGGGCGTTCCGCACAGCCTACGGCAAGGTGTTCAAGGACGGCGACATCATCAGCACTACCACTGCCACCGAGGTTGACGAGCTCAAGAACACGATGACGGCGCTCACGCAAATTGGCGACGACAAGGTGGTCAAGCCGGAGGACGGCAAATACTATCAGGTGCGTTCCTATCTGAGTCCCTACAACCGCGACACCTATTATTATATGGTGGATGACGGACAAGGGGAAAAGCTCGTCAGCGGAGCCGAATTTGACCTCTATACCGACGAGGAACAGATGCAGACAGCCGTCTGGCGATGCACGGTCAAGGACGGCAAGTATCACTTCACCAGTCTTAAGGGCAACGCCCTCTTCAGTCCCGACGTGCCAGAGGGCGAAAGCCTCGACAACTCGCTCAGCGACTTCCGCAACTTCAGCAATCCGGGTACCGACCGCACGCTCGGCCGCGGCTACTCGTGGGGCGCCCTCACCATACTCAACAACCAGGGCTTCGGCTGCATGGTAGGTCTTAATGGCTACTTCTCCGTGGTGCGCGGCGTAAGCAACGGGCCGATGACAACCGACCAGCGATGCAACTGCAACGACGGCATGATCGTCTCCACCGACTTCCAGTTTGTGCCGGTCAGCAATATGCCCAGCGGCATCTCGGCAGTCACTGAGGATGAGCCCACCCGCGCACGGGGCATCTACACCATCGACGGCCGCAAGATCGAAGCCGGCCGCAGCCTGCAAAAAGGCCTCTACATCATCAACGGAAAGAAAGTTGTCATCAAGTAATACGAACAAGGTACTGCACGCCTGTCAGTTGCCGTTGCGAGAACCAGCGTCCTTGGAGTTGTACGTCACCGGCGGCAGTATTGTACATCACTGGTGGCAGTGTAGTGGCCGGCCTGGTGCCGGCCACCAGCCCTTGGCATGGCATTGTCCCCACGCATCAACGAGATTAGCATGGGACTCAGTATAGTCTTTCACGCTGATGTCGCGGCTGATGTCGCGGCTG
>CABVDL010000167.1 GCA_902497035.1 uncultured Prevotella sp. | reverse complement strand
ACGCGGGCCGAGCGTGAGGCCTACTACCGCCACCTGGACAATGTCGTCATCCTAAAAGACAACATCTCCACGGCACGTGGTGAGGGCCGGCTGGAGGGCCGCGCCGAGGGCCGGGAAGAGGGTCGCGCCGAGGGCCGGAAAGAGGGCCGGGAAGAGGGACGCGCTCAAGCCTTGGAGGATACGGCGAGAAAGATGAAATTGGGCGGAATGGACGACAAACTCATCATGCAGTTCACAGGCCTGACGGCTGAGGAAATCCAAAAGCTATAGAAGCACCAGTTTAATCTTTAACTATAACCAATATGAAAAAAGACAGACGCAGCGGAGAATGTCCGTGGAGCCGTGCATCACAGATGGCAGTGTAGTGGCCGGCACCTGGCCTGGTCTTTACAGTATCATTTTCTCAATCGGGGTGACAAGTATGCCCTGTGCGCCGAGGTCCTTCAGCTTGTTGATGATTTCCCAGAAACGCTCTTCGTCGAGTACCGTATGCACGGCGCACCAGTCTGACTCCGACAGGGGAATGACCGTGGGACTCTTGATGCCCGGCAACACGGCGATGATGTCGCTGAGGCGGTCCTTTGGCACGTTCATCATCACGTATTTCTTATCCTGCGCGGCCCTTACGGCACCGATGCGGAACAGCAGCTCCCTGACGATGTCGCGTTTTTCCTGGTCGAGCGCGCGGTTGCCGATGAGCAGGGCCTCGCTCTGCATCACCACTTCCACCTCCTTTAGGTTGTTGTGGACGAGCGTCGAGCCTGAGCTCACGATGTCGAAGATGGCGTCGGCCAGGCCAATGCCGGGACTCACCTCCACCGAGCCCGTGATGACGTGGATGTCGGCATTGATGCCGTTCTTGTCGAGGAAGCGGCGAAGGATGCCCGGATAGGATGTGGCAATCTTCTTGCCGTTAAACCACGACAGCCCGCTGTAGTCGATGGCCTTGGGAATGGCAAGCGACAGGCGGCAGCGCGAGAAGCCCAGGCGGTCAACGATGACGGCGTCCTCCTGCCGCTCCTCATATTCGTTCTCACCCACCACGCCTATGTCGGCAACGCCGTCGGCCACGCACTGCGGTATGTCGTCGTCGCGCAGAAAAAGCACCTCAATGGGGAAATTGGAACTCTGCACGAGCAGCGTGCGCTTGCTCGGGCTAACCTTGATGCCGGCCTCGCTCAGGAGGCTCATCGTGTCGTCATAGAGACGGCCTTTCGATTGTACTGCTATTCTTAACATAGTTGGTGCAAATTTACATCTTTTCCACCATATTCCCTAAATAAATTAGTAATTTTGTAGTCTCTTAAGGTTATGAGATTACGAATTGTCATTATTGTTGCGATAATCGGGGCGATTGTAACATCGTGCCGTGAGCAGAAGCGGGTGCAATATACGCCGTGGGGTACGCCGATGGAGGGCGACTCCACTGCTGACGACAGCACCTTTGGCTACAACGATATCGTGGGCAACGGCGAGATGATCATGCTCACCGTCTCCGGCCCCGACACCTACTACGACTACCACGGAAACGGCATGGGCCTGCAGTATCTGCTTTGCGAGCGTTTCGCGCAGAAGATAGGCGTCTCGCTCCGCGTGGAGGTGTGCAAGGACACGGCTGAGATGGTGAGCAAGCTCCGTGCGGGAGACGGCGACGTGATTGCCGTGCAGCTGCCCCGTGCCGCCCGTGGACTGCATTATACTGCCGTCAGGGCCGACTCCGCTAGGCTCGGATGGGCCGTGAGCGACGACAACAGGTCGCTGGCCGACAGCCTCGACAGTTGGTTCCGCCCCGCGATGGTGGCACAGGTGCGGCGCGAGGAGTCGTTCCTGCTCTCTACGCGCAGCATCCGCCGGCACGTCTATTCGCCGATGCTCAACCGCACGGGCGGCGTAATCTCCAACTACGACCGCTATTTCCAGATGTACGCTCCGGCGGCGCGGCTCGACTGGCGCCTCATGGCGGCGCAGTGTTACCAGGAGTCGTGCTTCGATCCCAACGCCAAGTCGTGGGCCGGGGCCTGCGGACTGATGCAGATCATGCCGCGCACGGCCGACCACCTCGGGCTGCCGCGCGACGAGATGTTCAACCCTGAGGCCAACATCGCCGCGTCGGCCCGTTACCTCGCCGAGCTGGGCCGTCACTACGGCGACGTGCCCTTGCCCGAGCGCGTCTATTTCCAGATTGCGAGCTACAACGGCGGCTTCTTCCACATACGTGACGCCATGGCACTGGCACGCAAGCACGGCCGCAACCCCCACCGGTGGGACGACGTGGCCGAGTTCATCCTCAAGCTCAGCGACCCGCAGTACTACACCGACCCCGTGGTGCGCCACGGCTATATGCGCGGCCGTGAGACGGTGGGCTATGTGGCCCGCATCCGCGACCGCTATCTGCAGTATCGCGGCGTGGCGCGAGGATGCGCTCCCGGCAGCGGCCTCGGCGGTGACTTCGGGGGCATCACGCGCAAGCCCGAGCGCGCCGCCCGCAACTACCGATGGCATCTGTGAGCCATGTAGGCCCTTTGGCAATGCAAGGAAGAGAGGCCCCTGCAAAAAATATTGGACGATATATTCGCTCATTTGGAAATTAATAGTACCTTTGTGCCGATTTCTAAACCATAACAACTTACACACTCATGAAAAAGCTTATCTTAAGTGCCTGCCTGCTATTGATTTCAGCCGGCGCCTTTGCCCAGCATGCCAAAGGCTCGTTTAACATTCAGCCTAAATTGGGTCTCAACGTAGCCACAATGACAAACAATGACGGCGGCAATCCGCGTGCAGGCATTGTCGGTGGAGCGGAGTTCGAATACCAGGCTACTGACTTGCTCTCTCTCACTTTCGGCGCCCTCTATTCACAGCAGGGATTGAAAGCCAACGGTGATGAGATGGACGGTACTATTAAAATGGACTACATAAATGTGCCAGTTCTTCTTAATGTTTACGTTGCCAAGGGACTGGCTGTGAAGGCAGGTCTTCAGCCTGGCTTCAAAGTCAATAGCAAGGTCAAGGTCTCCGCTCCTGGTGTTTCCGCCGAGGTTGATCTGGAAAAGGCCCTATTGCAAAGTGGTAGCGATGCCAGTGTAAAGAGTGTGGACTTCGCAATTCCTATGGGAGTATCTTACGAATATCGCAACTTTCAGTTCGACGCTCGCTATAACTTAAGCGTATCCAAGGCTATAGAGGCAGAGGATGAGTCTACAAGGCACTCTGTGTTCCAGTTCACTGTGGGTTATAAATTCGACCTCTAACCAAGTCAGGATCCATATAAACAACTATTTATAACATGTCGCCTGCCTTTCATGGTGAGCGACATGTTTTTTGTTTGACTGGCATGTATATCGGCTAACTAAACAAGTATAACGCACGTCGATGGGGATATGTTAAGGGCTATTGGAGAGTAG
>CABVDL010000166.1 GCA_902497035.1 uncultured Prevotella sp. | reverse complement strand
CGGAGAAGCAGCACATGAAGCTCTTCTCCTCTACCAACCTCAAGGACTGGACCTTTGAGAGCGACTTCGGCGAGGGCTACGGCTCGCACGCCGGCGTGTGGGAGTGCCCCGACCTGCTCGACATGGGCAACGGCAAGTGGGTGCTTGTGTGCAACATCAACCCCGGCGGACCTTTTGGTGGCTCGGCCACACAGTATTTCACGGGTTCCTTCGATGGCCATAAGTTCACCTGCGACACCGACCCCTCGGTCACCAAGTGGATGGACTGGGGCAAGGACCACTACGCCACCGTGACCTTCGACAACGCCCCCGGCGGCCGCCACGTGGCCCTGCCCTGGATGAGCAACTGGCAGTATGCGGCCCAGGTGCCCACCACGCAGTACCGCTCGGCCAACGGCATCCCACGCGACCTGGGCTACTTTGAGTACAAGGACACGGGCTACGTCAGCGTGAAGCCGTCGCCCGAGGTGATGGCCGCCTTCTCAAAGAAGCCGCAGGTCGGCCTCTCGCCCGCGTGCCGCGTGGACGTGCAGCTGCGCGCCAACACCGTCATTACGCTCTCCAACGGCAAGGGTGAGACCGTCACCATGACCTACAACGCCAAGACGGAGACCTTCTCCATGGACCGGTCAAGAAGCGGGCTGACCGACTTCAGCACCGACTTCCCCGCATTCACCAAGGCTCCCACCTTTGGTAAAATCAAGACGCTCCAAATCTTCATCGACAAAAGCAGCATCGAAGTGTTCGACGCTGACGGCAAGATGGCCATGACCAACATCGTATTCCCCACGGAGCCCTACTCGAGGCTGACCGTGAAGGGTGGCAAGGCCAAAATCTACAATCTCAAGTAAAAACCCCAACGGCGGCACTGGCATGGGCTGGAAAAACTACGGCCCATGCCAGCCCGTGCGTTACGGCCCATCGCCCCATCTATTAAAAAACGGCAAAAAAACGGGTGAAATCTTTCATACTATCAAATTCTTTCATACCTTTGCAACAACTATACATTAACTTATAAACCAATTGTCACGTTATTATCATGGACAAAACCAATACTAATAAAATCGCGATAGTATCTGCGATGTTCTGTTTCTTCGCCATGGGTTTCGTTGACCTCGTGGGCACCGCGTCCAACTTCGTCAAGGAGGACCTGGGCCTCAACGACTCCATAGCCAACCTCATGCCCTCGCTCGTCTTCTTCTGGTTCCTCATCTTCTCGGTGCCCACGGGCGTGCTGATGAACAAGATAGGGCGCAAGAAAACTGTGATGCTGTCGCTGGTGGTGACCATCGTGTCGCTGCTGCTTCCCATCTTCACTGAGAACTTTGCCGTCATCCTCATTGCCTTCTCGCTCCTTGGCATCGGCAACGCGCTGATGCAAACGTCACTCAACCCGCTCGTCTCGTCGCTCGTCAAGGGCCACCTCGCCTCCACGCTCACCTTCGGGCAGTTTGTCAAGGCCATCGCCTCGTTCATGGCCCCCATCATCGCGGCCTGGGGCGCGACCCACACCATTCCCGAGCTTGGACTGGGCTGGCGCATACTCTTCCCCATCTACATGGTGCTGGGCATCCTGGCCTCGCTGCTTCTTGCAGGCACGCCCATCAACGAGGAGCGCCACGACGCTGAGACCCCGGCCGAGCAGAAGTCGGTGGGCCGCGACTACATCGACACCTTCAAGCTCCTGGGCAATCCCTACGTGCTGCTCTGCTTCTTCGGCATCATGTGCCACGTGGGCATCGACGTGGGCGTCAACGCCACGGCTCCCAAGCTGCTTCAGCAGTATGCGGGCCAGGCCTTGCAGGACGCTGCCTTTGCCGGCAGCCTCTACTTCCTCTTCCGCACCATCGGCTGCCTCACCGGCACCGTCTTCCTCCGCGTGCTAAAGACGCGCACGTTCTTCATCATCTCCGTCTGCCTCATGGCCCTGAGCATGGCGCTCATGGCCTCGGCAGCCGTCGCCGGCGACGCCGACACGGCCAAATGGCTGCTCTATTGCGGCATTGCCTGCGTGGGCTACGGCAACTCCAACGTCTTCTCCATGGTGTTCTCGCAGGCCATGCTCTTCCTGCCCGAGAAGAAAAACGCCGTCAGCGGACTGATGATTATGGGCCTCTTCGGCGGCACGGTGTTCCCGCTCTTCATGGGCTTTGCCAGCGATGCCGTGAGCAGCCAGATTGGCGCCGTGGCCGTGATGGCCGTGGGAGTGGTCTATCTCTTTACGTTTATCGGTAAGGTAAGATATTAATAAATAAAGATATTGATATGGAAAGAAAAATCATCGGATTGGGAGAGGTACTCTACGACGTACTTCCCGAAGGCGCTAAGCTTGGCGGCGCTCCTGCCAACTTTGCCTATCATGCAAGTCAGTTCGGTTTCGACGCCATGGCCGTCAGCGCCGTGGGCAACGACGCGCTCGGCGACGACGCCCTTCAGACGTTCGACAACAATGGACTGAAGTATATCGTCCCCCGTGTGGCCTACCCCACCGGCACGGTGAAGGTGTCGCTCGACGCCGACGGCGTGCCCACCTACACGTTCACGCCCAACGTGGCGTGGGACCACATCCCGTTCACGCCCGAGATGGAAGCCGTGGCAAAGGAGGCACGTGCCGTGTGCTTCGGCTCGCTGGCCCAGCGCAGCGAGGAGTCGAGAAACACCATCCACCGCTTCCTCGACACCACACCCGACGACTGTCTGAAGATATTCGACATCAACCTCCGCGGCAATTTCTACAACAAGGAAATCCTACAGGAGAACATGAAGCGCGCCGACATACTGAAGATTAACGACGAGGAACTCGTCACCATCGGCCGCTTGTTCGACTATCCCGGCCTCGACATGGAGGAGAAGTGCCGCATCCTGCTCCACCGCTACCACTTCAAGATGGTGGTGCTGACCTGCGGCACCAACGGCAGCTACGTCTTCATGCCCAATGGTGGCAAGACTTTCATGCCCACGCCAAAGGTAGAGGTAGCCGACACCGTGGGTGCCGGCGACTCGTTCACGGCGGCCTTCACGGCCAGTCTGCTTGCCGGCAAGCCCGTCAAGGAGGCCCACGAGCGCGCCGTTAGGGTGAGCGCTTTCGTCTGCACGCAGAAAGGCGCCATGCCCAAACTGCCTGAGGAACTGACGAAATAGGCCACACGCCCCCAAAAAGGTGCCCCGCCGTCGGCCCGTCGGATGAAGAGAGCCGCGGTGCCGGAGACGAGCGAGTACTTCACGTGAAGTACTCGAGTAATTCGGCCTTGATTACTGCAGTACTTCACGTGAAGTACTCGAGTAATTCGGCCTAAATACTCGTACGAATTCAGTGACACCGTAGGGGCTGGACGGTGACATCGTATGGACTGGACGGTGACACCGTAGGGGCGGGGTTTATCCCCGCCCCTACATTTTATACCGTAATCATTACTGATGCATCGCAGGGCGGGACGGTAACACCATATGGGCGGGACGGTAACATCGTAGGGGCGGGGTTTATCCCCGCCCTAACCACGCAGGATGAC
>CABVDL010000165.1 GCA_902497035.1 uncultured Prevotella sp. | reverse complement strand
TTATCTGCGTGAGGAACTCTCGCTGGCGTGGGTAAAAGGTCTTTCCAAGGGCTGATGGCCGGCACCAGGCCGGCCACTACACTGTCACCAGTGATGTACAACACTGTCACCGATGACGCACAGCTCCACAAACTTTATCTGCTGCGCCCATTTTGGCGACCTGCTCTGACAGCCCATGCAGGAATGAGGGCGCCTACGACATTTTGTTCAATATTCTCAGATATTCTTTATATCCCACGAAGTCGGTAGGAGGAAGAACAAGAACCTGTATAAAAAAACTAAAAATCGCTGCATGTGCGTGCCGCATCGGTTAAATAATGTGTAACTTTGCCCACATTATGGAAACGTTCAAGGAAATATTTGAAAGCCACTACACGTGGATTGAGGGCTTTATGCGCAATGTGAGGCGCTATGCCTGGCGTACGGCCCTCATCTTGCCGGACCGCAACCTGTGGACTTATGCCGGCCTCAACCGCGAGGTGAACCGGCTGGCAAACGCCCTGAGGCAGGACGGCGTGCGCAAGGGCGACATCGTGATGCTGCAGTTGCTCAACTGCCCCGAGTTTGTGTTCTCGTATGTCGCCACGCAGAAGATCCACGCCGTGACTTCACCCGTGAGCTACCGTCTGTCGTCGGGTGAGCTGGCGAAGATATTGAGGGAGACCAGTCCGAAGGTGCTGCTCTTTGACGACCGCCACCGTGCCGAGGTCAAGGCCGCCCTACAGTCAGCCGCCATCCGGCCTAAGCGGTTGATTACCGTCGATGGCCCTACGGGCGACGGCGTGGTGAGCTATGCTGATTACGTCAATGGCATGAGCGATGAGGAGCCTGCCGGCGACACCCCTTTCAACATCTACGACGAGACTACGCGCCTCTTCACCTCGGGCACGACCAACCTGCCGAAGGCCGTGCCGCTGACGAGCATCAACGAGGTGCTGTCGGCCCACGACGTGATGATGCATTTCCCGATGAACTACCGCGACGTGACGCTCAACACCACGCCCTGGTTCCACCGCGGCGGTCTGCACTGTGGCGGTCCCTGTCCCACGCTGTATGCCGGCGGCACGATGGTTATCATGCCGAAGTTTGACGCGGTGAAGACGCTGCAGTATGTCTCTAAATACAAGATTTCGTTTATCATCGGCGTTCCCACTGTGCTTGAGGCGCTGTCGGACGAGCAGGAGAGGCTGGCCTATGACCTGCACACGCTGCGCGGCATCGTCACCATGGGCTCACCTCTGGAGCGCGGCGCCTGCATCCGCTACCAGCGTGTGCTGACCCCCAACATCTTCAACGGCTACGGCACGACGGAGACGCTGTGGAACACGTTCTTGCGCCCCTTTGACCTGCCTGACGGCGCCGGTACGGCCGGCCGGTCGATGGTCGATGACGATGTGCGCGTGGTGAGGGTCTATGACGACCGCCACGCTGAGCCCGACGAGACCGTCGCCATGGACGGCCACGAGGTGGGTGAGGTCATCATCAGCTCACCCGCGAAGTCGCCCTACAGCTACGTCAACAACGACGGGGAGACGGCGAAGAAATACTACAAGGGATTTATCTACACCAACGACCTCGCCACATGGGATGAAAAGCAGTTCATCACCATCTGCGGCCGCAAGGACGACATGATTATCTCCTCGGGCGAGAATATCTATCCCATTGAGATAGAGGAGGTCATCAACCGCCACCCGAAGGTGGCCGACTGCATCGTCACATCGGTGCCCGACAAGATACGTGGGCAGAAGGTGACGGCCTACGTGGTCAAGTCAGATGCCAGCCTGTCGCCCGAGGAGCTCGACCAGTACTGCAAGGACAGTCCCGACATCGCCAACTTCAAGCGGCCGCGCTACTACCGCTTTGTCTCGCAGATACCCTTCAACGCCACGGGCAAGAAGTTGCACTACAAGATAAAGGCCACGGCGCTCGACGACCTGAAGAACGGGCTGCTTTACGAGGTTTAGACGATGTCGCGGTCAAGAATTATAGGTTTTGCGTCGGGCATCACTGCCGCCGTGTTCTACGGCACCAATCCCTTAGGCGCGCTGCCGCTCTATGGGGCGGGGGTGACGGCGGGCAACGTGCTGTTCTACCGCTACGGCCTGTCGGTGGCCATCTTCCTGGTGTGGCTCGCGCTGCGCGGGGAGGGACTGCGCGTGAGGTGGGGCCATGCCATCAGGCTGTCCATCCTCGGCGCGCTGATGTCGCTGTCGTCGGTGTCGCTCTACGTGTCGTTCCATTATCTCGATGCCGGTGTGGCGTCGACCATCCTGTTCACTTATCCCATTATGACGGCCCTGCTCATGGTGATGTTCTTCCATGAGCGCGTCACGTGGTTCACCACGCTGGCCATCGTCCTGGCGCTGTCGGGCATCGCCTTGCTCTACCGCGGCGGCGATGGTGTGACGCTATCCGCCACGGGCATGCTGCTCGTGCTGCTGTCGTCACTGCTCTATGCGCTGTATATCGTCTATGTCAACCAGTTCAAGATGTCGATATCGCCGGAGAAATTCACGTTCTGGGTGGTGCTGTCGGGCTGGGTGACGGTGATGGCCTACATGCTGCTCACGGGAGAGCGGCTGCAGTGGCTGCACGGCACGTCGTGGGCGTGGGCGTCGCTGCTGGCGCTGCTGCCCACGGTGGGGTCGCTGTTTTTCATCAATATCGCCATCCGGCGCATCGGCTCGACGCCGGCCTCCATCCTCGGCGCGCTGGAGCCGGTGACGGCGGTGGCCATCAGCTGCTCGCTCTTCGGTGAGGCGTTCACGCTGAGGTTGGCCGTGGGCATGGCGCTCATCTTGGGAGCGGTGGTGATTATCATCCTCAGCGCCTCTCCCCAGCTGGGGGAGAGAGAACAATAGATAAGCCTTTGGTGGCAGTGTAGTGGCCGGCCTGGTGCCGGCCACCAGCCGCAGGTGACGCTGATTAATCAAAAGAAGATATGAAAGAACTGTTGATTGTGTCGTTGGGCAGCTTCTTCGGGGGCGGCCTGCGTTTTCTGGTTTCCAAGGGTCTGGGACTGCTGTCGGCCACCCCGTTTCCTCTGGGCACGTTTGTGGTCAACATCGTGGGGTGCCTGCTCATCGGCTTTTTCTCTGCGCTGCCACAGGCCAACGGCACGTTCTGGGGCCTGCGGCCTGAGACACGGCTGCTGCTCACCACGGGACTTTGCGGCGGCTTCACCACGTTCTCCACGTTTATGAAGGAGAGCCATGCCCTGGCCGGCAACCAGCCGTTGCTGCTCGTGGCATATATCGTGCTGAGCCTGGCCCTCGGCTTTGTTGGCGTGTGGGGTGGCATGCGGCTCGCTCAGGCTGTCTGAATTAGAAGGTGCCATATAATCCCATTGTTGCCATCAGGGGGTTAGGGTGGGGATAAATTACATTTTAACCCTTAGGGATTAGGGCGGGGATAAACCCCGCCCCTACATTTTAACCCTTAGCCATTCTCCAAAACACTGTTACCTGCTTATTGCAATTAAAACCCTCCCCTGGGTGGGGGAGGGTACTCTGAAGTGCCCGAGGCACTTCAGAGG
>CABVDL010000164.1 GCA_902497035.1 uncultured Prevotella sp. | reverse complement strand
GGTTTTGGTCAGAAAAAGAATGCGAATGATTAAACATGGGTGACGCATTGACGAAAGTCAGGAATAGATGCTCATCCCATGAGACCAAAACCACCAGAACCCTTGCCTCACAGCAGGTAAAACCTGAAAAACAGGCTGACGCATAACGAGTTATGGGTTATAAGTTGGGAGAGTGAGGTAGGCGCGGCTCTTCGTCAACTGTCACCGCCGCCGCAGGAACGCAATGCACTCGTCGAGAATTTTCACCCGCGCCACTTTCATCACCAGAAAATAGAGCAGGGCGGCAAGCATGACGCGCGCCGCAAGCAGAAGCCACAGTGTGGTGATGCCCCTCGTGGCGAGGAAGGTCACGGCCATGACGGCGGCGGCGGCAAGGGCGAAAGGCAAAATGTCCTTGAGAAACATCCAAGGCGAATAGGCGGTCAGCCGGTGGGCGAGGTAAAACCATATAAAGGCCCATACCACATTGATGACGGTGATGATGACCACCATGGCCCTCACCCCTAAGGAATAGGTGAGCAGCATGGTGGTAATCTGCACGACGCAGAGCGAGAGGGTGCAAAGGAAATAGGTGCCCGACTTGCCCTCGCTGATGATGAAGTTTGACAGCAGAGTGCTGATGGGCAGGAAGGCTCCGCCGATGCACAGTATCTGCAGCAGCCGGGCGCTGGGCAGCCACTTCTCGGTGAGGGCCAGCACGATGAACTCCTTTGACACCAGGCCAAAGCCCAACAAGAGGGGGAACGCGAGAAAGGCGGTGAAACGGACGAGCTTGCGGAGCGCGGCCAACTGCCGTCCGGCATCCTTTCGCAGGTCAACAAGCACTGGCTGGCTCACGGCTCCCAGCATGCCTTGCATGACGTAGATGGCCTTGGAGTTCCACTGGTAGGCCTGGTTGTAGTAGCCTGCGCTCCTCGACGAGTAGTAGCGGCCGAGCAGTATGTTGAGGATGTTGTTGTTGACCTGTGAGATGATGGTTGTCGCAAGCAGCTTGCAGCTGAAGCGGAACATGCGCCTCACGGGGCCGAAGTCGATATGCAGGTTGGGCCGCCAGCGTGAGTAATGCCAGTAGAAGAGTGTGTTCAGCAGGATATAGACGTTGGTTTGCGTAGCCAGTGACCAATAGGCGAAACCGCGCCAGGCCATCAAGGCTCCGACGGTGCTGGATATCAGCACAGAGGTGAGGTTGGCCTTGGCGCGCTGCTTCACCATCAGGTTTTTCTGCAGGTAGGCCGACTGCGCCAGACCGAGGGCTGAGAAGATGATGGCAAGAAACACATAGCGGCTCAATGCCGTCAGTTGCGGCAAGTGGTAATAGCGTGCGATGAGCGGAGCGCAGAAAAACAGAATGGTGTAGCAGGCAAGGCTTGTGAGAATGTTGAACCAGAACACCGAGTTGTAGTCGTTGTCCTCGGGGCTTTCCATGTTGACGATGGCGGTGCCGAAGCCGGAGTCCTGCAAGGCAGTGGCCGTGATGGTGAAGATGGTGATCACGGCAATCATGCCGTAGTCGCCCGGCGACAGCAGCCGGGCAAGCACTATGCCGAACACCAGACCTATGACCTGCATGGCCCCGTTGTTTAGCGCGCCCCAGAACAGTCCGCGCGCGGTCTTCTCTTTCAGTGTCTCGCTCATTTATGATAAGGTATACGGACTACCGGCTACGCAGGGCCAGGCGGTTGCGTACTCTCCAATACGCCTGGTCAAAGTTCCTCACCGCGTTGCCTATGGGCCGCCTCACGTGCACGTCAAGCCTGTTCTTTTGCGGCATGGCGTAGGGCTGCCCGTCGTCGCCCATTCTGCTGGCGCAGATGGCCTGCCCGCTGTGACGGCTCTCGAAGTCATTGGTCAGAATGGCTATCTGCCTACGTTGCTCATAGACCAAGGCCGTGAACAGCGCCTGGTCGTGGCGATGCTCGATGAACCCCGGGTACTGCCCGGCCATCTCGTCGGGCCGCACGTCGATGAGGTTGTCCTCGGTGCAGAGCGATAGAAATCGCTCAAAAAACCTCATGGTGAACGGTGTCTTGCGCACGAGAAACACTCCGCCTGCCAGTTGGAAGTAGTTGCCCCACCAGGGCCCCAGCGTGGGCTTGAACGCGTCGAGCATGCTGCGCTTGGTGTATTGCCCGCACCGCGTCATGATGCTGAAAGCCAGCATGTCCTTGCGGTTGAGCACATTGAGATAACGCTTCCACTGCCTGGAGGGCGACAGGCTGCAGCCCGCATCCACATAGACAACCACGTCGCCGTCGCCTGTCTGCCTGAGGGCGTCCAGCACCACCCATGGCTTCCACACCCAGTAGCCGCCACCCCGTGGGTATCTCATCAGCGGATGGCTGCGTATCTGGTCGTCCAGGTCGGAGGGGGCATAAGCTCTTACCCGGTCGAAGATGCCCAGGCCGCGCGCCTCTTCGGCCAGCCGCTCGCGCGACTTGGCATAACGCTCGTCGCCGTATGTGATTAGTGTCTTATGCATCTTTGTATGTTTTATTGCCAAAGTTACGCAAAGTTATTGAGGCATACAAATCTTTGCGCAAAATTAACTGAAGAATGTTGGTAATTTGGAATAAACCTCGTATTTTTGCAAAAGAACAAAAGAACGTAGGCTTATGAAACTCGCTTTTCTCATATCCACAGGCAGGGACGCGCGTCACCTGAACCATCTCATCAACAGCTTGCCTGATGATGCCACCTACTATGTGCTCGTCGACAGCAAGCGTAGCCTGCTCCATTTCAAGCGCAGTCTCTTCCGTCAGAATGTCAATTTCATCAGCCACCGTGTGTCCGTCGTCGACGGCAGCATCGGTGAGGTGGAGGCGCAGGTCGAGCTGCTCCGCGCCGCCCTGACCGACGGTGCCGACTACATGGTCTTCCTCAGTGGCCAGGACTATCCGCTGTGGAAGAACGAGCGCATCATCGACTTTTTCAGCAAGGCCGGCGGCCACGAGTTCATCACCGGCATCGCCATGCCCGGCCAGGGGCGTGCCGCCTATCCCTACACCGACATCCGGCCTTTCAACGGCAAGCCCTGGCGCACGCTGTCGGCCAAGGGTCAGCTGCGGGCCGGGCTGCAGCGGCTGCTCACCGGCCTGGGCATCCACAAAACGCTCCGCATCCATTGTCCCGAGAAGATCTACACCTTATTTAAAGGCTCGTCGTCGTGGGCTGTCACGCCCGACATGGCAGAACTGGTTGTCAGGATGTGGGACGAGAACAAACGTTTTGTCAATTATTTCTGCACGAGTTACCGGCCGGTAGAGACCTTTGTGCCGACGGTCGCATTCAACTCTGAGCTGGCCTCGCGTTGTGACCTTGTCAAGGGTCGCTATCCCGGTACCGACGCCTTGAACCCGCTGACCTATATCGACGGCAGGACGGCGAAGATACTTACGGAGGTAGATTTCGCTGAGCTGCAGCAGGCCGACAAGATGTTCTGCCGCAAGGTGGTGACCAAGTACAGCGACGGGCTGGTGAGCATGATTGACGCAAAGAGGTAGCCCCACCCCCCATTGCGCCTTGCGCAATGGGTCCTCCCTCCCCCACATAGGGGAGGTTTTTTAATGCAACAGGCTACCGGCGGTTGTTGTGGCGGTTGTTGTGGTGGTTGT
>CABVDL010000163.1 GCA_902497035.1 uncultured Prevotella sp. | reverse complement strand
ACGGCGGAAGAGGCGAGGCACACAACCGAAAGCGGAACGGCGGAGGAGGCGAGGCACACAACCGAAGGCGGAACGGCGGAGGAGGCGCTACGTGGCAGCCGGGGCGTGTAAGGCGGGTGTTGGCACTACTTCTTATAGTGCTTGTCGTAGAACTTCTTCTTGACGATGGTGCCGGCGAAAGTCTTGCGGCGGATCTGGATGGCGACACGGTCACCGAGTTTCAGCCTGCTGTCAACGAGGGCCACGGCGCAACTCTTGTCGACGGAAATCAGACGGTAGCCGGTGGTGACCGTGCCGACCTCAGTGCCGTCACAAAGGACGGGGTAGCCATGGCGCGGCACGGCGTGGGCATCGAGCGCTATACCGCGCAGGCGACGAGCCACGCCCTCGGTCTTCTGACGAAGCAGCGCCTCGCGGCCGATGAACTCGGGTTTGTCGAACTTGCAGAAGATACTTAGTCCGGCCATGACAGGCGATATGTCAGCCGACAGTTCGTCGCCGTAGAGGGGCAGTCCGACCTCAAAGCGGAGGGTGTCGCGGCAGCCGAGGCCGCAGGGAGTGACGTGGGCGGCCATGAGGCGGTCCCAGTAATCGGTGATGACGGCGGGTGAGGCATAGACCTCGAAGCCGTCCTCGCCGGTGTAGCCAGTACGGGAGATGAGGATGGTCTCAGCAGCGGGAGCGGTGATGTCGATGGTCTTGACCTCGTAGAACGCGAGGTCGTGGCAGGTAAGGCCGAGGACGCTCTCCACAATCTGCTCCGCCTCAGGTCCCTGGATGGCGAGCTGTCCGTAGTCGTCGCTGCAGTAGTCGATGCGGACATCGAAGCCGTCGGCCTGTTCGGCAATCCATGCGTCGTCCTTGTCGATGTTGGCGGCGTTGATGGTGAGGAAGAAGCGGTCGTCGGCGAGGCGGCAGATGCAGGTATCGTCGACGGTGCCGCCGTCGGGGTAGCACATCATGCCATACAGCACCTTGCCCGCGGGTACACCGCGGAAGTCATTGGTGAACAGATGGTTGACAAACCGCTCGGCATCGGGACCAGCGACGACCACCTCTCCCATGTGGGAGACATCGAAGACGCCGCAGTGGTGGCGCACAGCGTTGTGCTCGTCGATGATGGAAGCGTACTGGATGGGCATGTCGAAGCCCGCGAAGGGCTGCATGAGCGCGCCGAGGGCTACATGGCGGGAATGGAGGCAGGTGTGGCGAAGCGGGCCGGGGGTAGTGGGTTCTTGGGTAGTCATAGGTGATGGGGATTTTAGGTGGATGGGGGTGGATGGGGTGCTTTTTTGGGGAGGATGGGGAGGAGCAGGGCTACTCCCCGTATATGAACTTCGGATTGAGGTATTCGCGCTCGATGACGCGAACGGAGCGTATGTCAGCGGGCGTGAGGGTGATGGCGTTGGTGCCGCAGAGATGGTCGCGGATGCGCTGCTTGACGGTCTCGAGCGGGAGACGGGTGTAGTCCTTGAGCAGGCAGATGCGCTGGCGCACACTCTCCACGCCATGCTTCGAGAGCTTCTGGCGCGAGGGCGTGATGGCATGGAGCATGTTCTCCATATCGGTGTCGTAGAGCAGCGTGCCGTGGGCGATGACGCGGCCGGGGAAGTGATACATGGCGTTGCCCGAGACCTTGCGGTCGCCGAGCATGATGTCGTTGCGACCCGAGGGACGGGCGTCGAGGCCAAGGCCCTGCAGCGTCTCGGAAACCATGCGCAGGTAGTAGGCGAAAGTCTCCCTCACACGGTCCTCAGGGGTGATGTAGGAGAGCATGACATTGCTCATGTCGGCATATACGCACCCCCCACCGCTCTTGCGGCGATAGGTGCGTATGCCGTGACTGCGGCAGTAGTCGAGGTTGACCTCATTGGCCACCACCTGGTTCCGGCCGAAGATGACTGACGGCTCCACCTGCCACATAAAGAAATAGTTAGCGGCCGGCAAGGCGCGTGCCACATATTCCTCGGCGGCGAGGTAGAACGAGATGCCGCGGTAGTCCTCCTGCGTGGAGGCTGATATCCCCTGGGCCGCGGCGGTCACAGGGGGTATGTCAACATAGATGAGTTTTGGCATAAGGCAAGGCAAAGAAGAGAAATGGAAATCAGAGGCTTACCGGCTCATAGGGCAGATCCCATACGTCGGCCACAGCCTTGAAGGTGACCTTGCCTTCTACGATATTCAGACCACGTCTGAGGGCCTCGTCGTCCTTGCAGGCCTGCCGCCACCCTTTGTCGGCCAGGGCCAGAGCGTAGCGCAGCGTGGCATTGGTGAGGGCCGTGGTGGAGGTGTTTGGTACGGCTCCGGGGATGTTGGCCACACAGTAGTGCAGGATGCCGTCAACGGTGTAGACCGGGTCGGCGTGGGTTGTGGGACGGGAGGTCTCGAAGCAGCCGCCCTGGTCAATGGCCACGTCGACCAACACCGAGCCGGGCTTCATGAGGTGGAGCATATCGCGGTTGATGAGGTGCGGTGTCTTGTCGCCCGGTACCAGCACCGAACCGATGACGATGTCTGTGGCAGGCAGCTCGGCGGCGATGTTGTGAGCCGAGGAGTAGAGCGTGTGCACGTTGGCCGGTGTCTGCAGGTCGAGGTCGCGCAGGCGCGGCAACGAGATGTCGGCGATAGTCACCTCGGCCCCCATGCCAGCAGCCATGCGCGCGGCGGCCTCACCCACGGTGCCGCCACCCAGTACCAGCACTCTTGCCGGCTTCACCCCCGGCACGCCACCGATGAGCTTGCCGTTGCCGCCGTGGGCCCTCTGCAGGTAGAACGCGCCGTTGAGAGCCGCCATTCTACCGGCCACCTCACTCATCGGCACAAGCAATGGCAGACGGTGGTCAGCGGTCTGCACGGTCTCGTAGGCCAGGCAGACGGCACCGCTCCTGAGCATGGCATCGGTCAGCTCACGGTCGGAGGCAAAATGAAAATAGGTGAACAGCAGCTGGTTCTTCCTGATGAGGGGGTATTCGGGAGCTATCGGCTCCTTCACCTTAATAATCATCTCGGCCCAGGCATACACGTCACCTATGGTCGGAAGGATGGTCGCGCCGACCTGGGCGTATTCTTCATCGGCAAAGCCACTGCCCTCGCCGGCGGTATGCTGCACACACACTTCGTGACCGTGACGAACCAACTCGGCCACGCCCGCAGGGGTCATGCCGACACGGTACTCGCCCTGCTTAATCTCTTTGGGAATGCCTACTTTCATAATATTTGAATTAAGGGTTAAATGTTTTCGGGCGTAAAGATAAGCAAAGTTTGCGTATAGTGGTAAGTATATTGACAAAATTTTAGCATTATTTTGACCATTGTCAAGAATTGCCGCCTTTTGGAGGCTTTCCAGGTCCAAGTGGAGCCGCGAGTGGCCAAAAGGCACTATCTTTGCAGCAGTGAAAGGAAAATGGCGACGCTTTGCATGTTGTTTTTGTAAGTGCCGCGAAAGGATAAGGAAAGGAGGAATATAAGGCGACGGAGCCATAGCATTCAGGATAACAAAAGGTTCCGTGCAATGTTTAACCCTTAATTTTGAGAAAGGAAAATGACAATGAAAAGGATGATTATGAACTTGAAGAAGGTCATGCACCGTATGGCCAAGGTCTATGTTGAGAGCATGAAACTCTATGGCGAGGCGCTGAACAACAGCCGCGGACTGTCGGCATGCTGAAAATCTAAAGCCCAACTGGGGAATCAAAAGACCCGCACCGTACAGTGCGGGCCTTTTTGCATTTCTTGGTAGCAGTGTAGTGGCCGGCCTGGTG
>CABVDL010000162.1 GCA_902497035.1 uncultured Prevotella sp. | reverse complement strand
AAATTTCGCTAATCACCAAATTTATAAGCACTTATAATTCATCGAACTCACGTTAAATACGGTTTATAAGATGATTGTGTTCTACTACAACATCACCAACCCCGACTACACGTTCCCCTGTTTCAGCGACGCGCGCCAGGGAAGCCAAGCTGCCGCCTTGCGCAACTACAGGGCCTGGCACAAGGTGTTTCCCGACGATCCCTACATCACCTACCTTGCCACAGAAGGCGCTGAGGGCAGCGTGCCCGACTATCTCTCGCGCGGGTTTACCGACACGGGCTTCTTCACCTTCAGAAACGGATGGGACTTACACTCCACCGTCATGGTAGTGAAAGCCGGCCCCAAAGGCGAGTGGCACGCACAGCCAGACAACGGCACGTTCTGCCTGTGGTTCAACGGAAAGGACATGTTTCCCGACACGGGGTCGTACGTCTATGAGGGCGATGCCGAGCAGAACAGACAGAGGGCCTGGTTCAAGCAGTCACGTGTACACAACACCATGACACTCGACAACAAGAACTTCGAGACCACGCAGTCGAAAACACTGCTTTGGAATGCTGACGGCAACGTACCCACGCTCGTCACCGAGAACCCAAGCTACAAGGACTTCACGCACCGCCGCACCGTGTTCTTCGTCGACCAGAAATACTTTGTCATCGTGGACGAGGCTCTGGGCAGCGCCACCGGCACGGTGAATCTGCACTTCGGATTCGACCCAAGCAAGATGGTGACCGACACCGCCAACGGCATCATACGCACCGACAACAGCGGTCCGAGGAACATCTTCCTGCAGTGTGTCAGCACTGACAAGGCTGAGCTCAAGGAGGAAGAGGGATGGTTCTCCGAGGTCTATCGCACGAAGGAAAAGCGTCCCGCCTACAGCATCAACATCGCAAAGGGCGAGAAGCCGGTTAGAACGGTCACCCTCATATATCCTGAGAAAAAGGACGACACGGTAAAGTTTACGGCAAAAATCGTAAAGGCTGACGACAACCGTCTTGAAGTCAGGGTGAGCGTCAACGGAGAGAAAAAGGACTTAAAATGGAATATAACCACAAATCAATGAAAACTAAAAAACTTAAGATGATGCTATTGGCCATTGCCTGCCTCGCCGCAAGCCATGGCCTCGCGCAGAAGGCGCCAGACTGGGAGAGCAAGGCCGTCAAAACCTCAGCGTACCAACTGCTCTACATGGCTCATAAGCTCGATGGCACGAGCCGCTTTCCGCGCAATACCGTTACGAGCTATCCGTTGGCTTTCATTTCCAGGCAGCTTGAAAGAAGCGAGGCACAGGTATCGCAGGAACTGCCCGAAATACGCAAGGACGCCGGCAAGCTCGGCTCACTGGCCACGTGCGACATCTACGACTGGGTGAGCGGCTTCTTCCCCGGCAGCCTGTGGTACGGCTATCAGCTCACCAAAGACCCGCGCCTCAAGACCGAGGCTGCCAAATACACCAATGAGCTGGAGCCCATCAGCCACTTCCCCTCGTCGCACGACATCGGCTTCATGATCAACTGCAGCTACGGCAACGCCCTACGGCTGGCACCCAACGACACCATCAAGGACGTCATCGTGGCTGCCGCCAATACGCTTTGCCGCCGCTTCGACAAAAAGATTGGCTGCATACGGTCGTGGGACTTCGGACCCTGGAACTACCCCGTCATCATCGACAATATGATGAACCTCGACCTGCTCTTCAACGCCTGGCACCTGACGGGCGACACACGGTACCGCGATATTGCCGTCGCACATGCCGAGACGACGATGCGGCACCATTTCCGCCCCGACTACACCTGCTACCATGTGGTGTCGTACAAGGACGACGGCACCGTGGAGTGGCGCGGCACCCATCAGGGCCAGAGCGACAGCTCGGCATGGGCGCGCGGACAGGCCTGGGCCGTCTATGGCTACACGCGCTGCTACATCGAGACCAAGAAGCCGGAGTTTCTGAAGCAGGCCGTCAACGTGGCCGACATGATTATGAGGCGCGTCACCACCGATGATGCCATCCCCTACTGGGACTACGACGCACCGGCCTCGGCCGACACGCCACGCGATGCCTCAGCAGCCGCCGTCACCGCCTCGGCCCTGTTCGACCTGGGCAAGGTGGCCAAGGACGGCAGCAAATACACCGCCTACGCCACGCGCATCATGAAGTCGCTCTGCTCACCTGCCTATCTTGCACGCCCCGGCGAGAACAACGGCTTCATCCTCATGCACTCGGTCGGCTCCCTACCCCACGGCTCACAGATTGACACGCCGCTGGCATATGCCGACTACTACTTCCTTGAGGCACTGACGAAGATGTAGTCTTCACGGGGATGAATGGATAGACGGCATAACCCTCCGGCAGTGGCTTCACGGCCCGGCAACGCCGGCTTTCCCGGCGTTGCCTGACAGAGCAGGGCGGCGGCGCGTAGCCCGTCAGCTCATTGAAGCCTTGACTTACATCCACTCCATGCAGACAGTGCACCGCGACCTGAAGCCCTCAAACATTTACAAATGGTTACGATGGAGGACAGATTTGAGGCAGATAGGCAAAAAGCATTATATCGTGGACTGGGTTGACAAAGGTTGTCAATGGTTCACTTCCGTTTACTCCATAGGTGGAATACTCAAAGTATGTAGAACATAGCCATGAAGCTTTATCATCCTTTGCAAAAACAGACAGAGTCAACTTCAATGAGAAAGAATCGGCTTCCATATACTATGGCATTATGGCATCTGCTGTAAAGCATAATATTGGATTGGACTCTAAATCCTGTATAGATTCGGCAGCAAAGAGGTTCTTATCTGATATGTCTTGGCATGGTTTTACAGACTTCAAGCAGGAATGTGTCACCAGTTGGACAAAACTATTCGCCACGAATCAAGTTCAATTCACAGACAACGCCATTGACAACTTCCTTACTTTTGTTGATCACATGTCATGTTGCGCAGATACTTACGTTTCGCTTGGTGGCTCCAATGGCTGCGCCGACCAACTTACAAATTGGGACGGAACACAAAAAGTAGGATTGGGTGCGGTTCTAAGAAAAAAAACAAGAGGCTTCTCACTATAAGTTAAAATAATGAGTATAAGAACTTGCTTTGTTTGAAATTTGACAAAGCAAGTTCTTATGATGTTAATCAAGGAGGCATAAACGCATTAATTTCCTCTGAATAACACAAGGCTGGGGTTTGGTACTTGATAATCAATACATGATTGGTATAAAGACAAGTTTATGAACGAATGACAGTGAACGCATTTTAATAGTGGGCAATTCAAAAATGCAAGATATTACGGATGTTGTTCGTATTCTCCGCAACTTTTTCACATCCATATTTTTCTTCCCTATTTTTGAATTTCAAATTTAGGGAAATAAAAGAGTGAATAAATTGCGTATCTGATACTATCAAATCGTGAGAGTGTTAAAAATGAGATTTGATGAAAAACCGAATTTTGTATCGTTGTTTGGAAACAAATCGTTATCTTTGTACCATAATTCAAAACAAAATGGGCATCAACAAGCTAAAAGTGGTGTTGACAGAAGAAGCACAAGCCTTTTGCGCAACCATTCAAAGCTCAGCAGAAGATATACTACAACATCTTCAAGGTTGAGGAAGGAGTGATGAAAGTTGACATCTTTAAGAAACTAGAGAATACTGAGATATGGGAGTTTCGAACTATCTACAATGGTATATGCTACAGGCTTTTCTCCTCTTGGGATACTGAGGAAGAGACTTTGGTTATTGCCACACATGGCATAGTCAAGAAA
>CABVDL010000161.1 GCA_902497035.1 uncultured Prevotella sp. | reverse complement strand
ACGGACGTAACCAGAGCAACGACCTGCCGATCTTCCGCTATGCCGACATCCTGCTCGAGAAGGCTGAGGCCATCACACGTGGCGGAAAGGCTACCAACGGCGACACGCCGCAGTCACTCTTTAACCAGATCCGTAGTTATGTCAAAGCGCCTACCATCGACCATAATCCTTCTTTGAAGGAAATTCTTGATGAGCGTGGGCGTGAGTTCCTCGGCGAGAACTGGCGCCGCAACGACATGATTCGCTTCGGTACCTTCGAGGGACAGTTCTTCCCGCACTATAAGGGATTCCCGACGGCTAACTTCGACAAGACGCGCCGCATCTTCCCTGTCCATAAGGATATTCTCAATGTGAATCCTACTTGGAAGCAGAATCCCGGCTATTAGAGGCGATACTTAGTAAACATCTTGCAGCGGGCTACACTCATCTGGGTGTAGCCCGCTTTTTCATGGACGCTGTTTCCAGTGAGGGTTCTCTCTTTTGTGAAGGCCTGTATCATGTGGAGGGTTCTTCTGCAAGAGCTGCGAACATCGGAATCTGATAAGTATAAAACAATTTGACAAAACTACCTCTCTCTGAACTTTCATTCTAGAGAGCGCTTTTACATCGGTAGCATCTTTTTTCGATGATTTCTTGGTCTTTCCATGCTTTTTCACTGTTGAGAGCGACTTGAAACTGTCATTTTTGGCTTTTAGCTTTTCCAAAAAGCCGGTTTTTCACGATCAAAAAGGTGAGATGACCACATCAGAAAGCCTTTCTGATGCAAAATTCTCTAGAGAATTTTCGGAGAAAAAGGCACTTTGACAACACCATCTCGGCACTTTCTTGCGCTCATTCTTCCTTTTTGAAGTATAGAATAAGCGGATATGCGTGTAACCCGTTGTTAATAAGGGATTTATAAATTTGCCATCAAAATGCTTCAAAAAAGCTCCGAAAATTGCGAAAATCTGGCCCGATGATGGTCTTGCTTCAAAAAAATCGATTCTCGTGGGCGGAAAATTGTCAGTTTCAACAACAATATTGGAAATTCTAATATTGTTATCTGCTCCTTGCGTTTTATGGAATGCTCTCCGAGATCCTCTGCTTTTAATAGTTTTTCGGCCTAATGGATATTTTCCGTGGGTAGGAAATGAGTCTTCTTTTCTGGTTACAGATCCGTTAGTTGGTTAGAGGCCCCATCGTTCAAATAGTGTTATAATCTAAACCAGGAAAATCTCTTTGTGTCAGCGCCAAGGGCTTACGTCAAACAGCCAAGCAGATTTGCGTCAAACAGCCAAGCGAAATTACGTCAAACAGCCAAGTAAAATTGCGTCAAACAGCCAAGCAAATTTACGTCAAACAGCCAAGCAAATTTACGTCAAACAGCCAAGTAAATTTACGTCAAACAGCCAAGCAGATTTACGTCAAACAACCAAGTAAAATTGCGTCAAACAGCCAAATAGTTTTCAAAACTCTTGGATAATCAATTAATTATGCGTATCTTTGTTGTCGTAGTTTTTTGGTTAGAAGAAGCAGAAAAGTAGCGTCCTGCTTTTGGGATGTCTTGTTCATAAAATCCTTCATTCTATGTCTCGCAATATCCTTCTGATTGTTTTTCTGTCTCTCACGACAGTAGTCCATGCGCAGCTGTGGCGCAGTGTCCGTCCGCTCATTGGCAGCGAAGGCCCGGGCAGGGTGTTCGTGGGGCCATCGGCACCTTTCGGCATGGTGAAGCCGGGTCCGGACTGCCTGTCCATGCCCAACGCAGGATGGGCACCGATGCCCGAGCCCGTCAAGGGCTTCTCGCAGACCCATGTCAGTGGCACGGGTGGCGGGCAGAAATATGGCAATGTGCTCATCCAGCCCTTCCGCCACCATGAGTCGATGAGTCCCCAGTGGCTGTTGCTGCCCGATGGGCGGCGCATCCCCGTGCCGGGCTTCCTCCATCACCGCAGCTACGAGAAGGTCACGCTCGGCAAGTACAGTTGCAAGTTCGAGGACGGGATATGGACGGATGTCACCACGGCAGCCCGCTGCGCCGTCTATCGTTTCCGTCATGCCGACGGACTGCTCGTTGATGCCGCGTCGTTCTTAGGTATGGACACCATTCCCAACAAGCGAGAGACCCAGCAATATGTGGCTTCCAACATCAGCGTCAGCGGACAGAATGAGGTGAGTGGCTTCACTACGGTGCGCGGAGGATGGAACAATGGTGGTCCCTATACGGTTTACTTCTGTTTACAGAGCAGTGCGCCGTTTGTGAAATCCAGGTTGTTTGGCAGTCGTGCTGCCTCGGTGTGGTGGGGCGACAGCGTCGTGGAGGTCAAGGTCGGCATCTCTTATGTGTCGGTGGAACAGGCTCGTCGCAATATCGTTGCCCATGACTTCAACACGCAGTTGCGTTTGTTGCGCCAAGAGTGGAACGAGACCTTGGCGCACGTGCCTTATGAGGGCAACAACCGCGAACGCCGCATCTTCTATACAGCACTCTATCATGCCCTGCTCATGCCGGTGGACAAGACCGGCGAGTGCCCGCGATGGTCGGGCACACCCTACTATGATGACTTCTATGCCCTATGGGATACCTACCGCACATCGATGCCCCTGCTCATGGAGTACTACCCCGAACGGGCCACAGACATCGTCCGTGCGCTCTTGGCCATCTACCGCCATGAGGGTTACATGCCCGACGCGCGCAGCGGCGACTACAACGGGCGCACGCAGGGAGGATCCCATGCCGACGTGGTCATCGCCGAGGCTTTTGCCCGTGGACTGAAAGGTATCGACTATCGCGAGGCGTTGCGTGCCATGCTCAAAGACGGCGACGTGCCGCCCGTGGACGACGAGAAGGAAGGACGTGGCGGGCTGAGGGAGTACATCCGGTTGGGCTACGTGCCCTATGGCATTCCACGCGCAGGGACACGTACCGTGGAGTACAGCTACGACGACTGGTGCATTGCGCAGGTGGCCAAAGGACTTGGCAAGCGTGCTATATATAATAGGTATATGCGCCGCTCCCATTCGTGGCAGAACCTCTGGCGCAAGGATTATGAATGGCGCGGTATGAAGGGATTCATCCTGCCGCGTGATGCCAGTGGACGGTGGCTGGACTCGGTGGAGTGGGGGCACTCAAAGGTGTTCCGACCAAAGATCGCTTATCGTCCCGACACCAAGGTGGCACCGTGGTATATCCCTTGGTGGGATACCTTCTTCTACGAGGGACTGTCGGCGGAATACTCGTTGAGTGTGCCTCACGATGTGCCGACGCTCATCCGACTCTGTGGCGGCGACTCCACCTTCCGCCGTCGGTTGGATATCTTTTTCGACGAGGGACACTACAATGTAGGCAACGAGCCGTCGTTCCTCACACCTTATTTATATAGCTACATTGGCCGATCCGATCTCAGCAGCCAGCGCGTGGCGGACATCTGCCACCGCTACTTCTCCGACAAGGCCGACGGACTTCCCGGCAACGACGACAGCGGAGCCATGTCGGCATGGCTGCTCTGGGCCATGCTTGGCCGCTATCCTGTGGCTGGGCAAGGGAAGTATATCACAATCGAACCGGTACGCTTTCCTGAAAAGACAACGGTTGTGGGCGATGGCACTTCCCTCGTGCATTTCGTGATCAACCGCCAGTATCGTAATTGGCCACTACGCTCACGTTGGCAGGGCGACACACTGGTGATCGTTTGCCACGACTGCACGTATCGTCTGCCTCGCTATGTCGTCGACCATGCCAGAGGCTTCTGTTGGGAGAGTCCGCAGAAGGAGGGCGCACAATACGATGCAGAAGGAACATTTCTGTTCATCTCACGCGATGCTCTC
>CABVDL010000160.1 GCA_902497035.1 uncultured Prevotella sp. | reverse complement strand
GGCAGTTGCGGCAGCAAGGACATGCTGCTCACCTTCGACGACGGCCCCGACGCCCGATGGACGCCCCAGGTGCTCGACATCCTCAACAAGCGGCACCTGCACGCCGCCTTCTTCATGGTGGGCATCAACGTCGAGAAGAACCTGCCCATCGTGCGCAAGGTGTACAACAGCGGCAACATGATAGGCAATCACACCTTCGACCACCCCAACATTGCCCAGTGCACACGGCGGCACACCGCGATGGAGCTGCGGCTCACGCGCCTGCTCATCGAGAGCATAACGGGGCACTCCACGCTGCTCTTCCGCGCCCCCTACAATGCCGACAGCGACCCATCGGGCCGCGACGAGCTGCTGCCGCTGGTAGAGGCGCGCAAAGAGAACTATCTCGACGTGGGCGAGAGCATCGACCCCGAGGACTGGGAACCTGGCGTGACGGCCGACCAAATCTACCGCCGCGTGATAAAAGGTGTGGAAAACGGCAACGGCCACATCATCTTGCTGCACGATGCCGGCGGCACCACCCGCAAGGAGACCCTCAAAGCCCTGCCCCGCATCATCGACACCCTGCAGGCCCGCGGCTACCGCTTCATCACCATTCCGCAGTATCTGCACCAAAGCAAGCAAGTGCTCATGCCCGAAATCGACAAGGGCAAGGAGTACTATGCCATGCAGGCCAACCTCACGCTGGCCAGCGCCGTGTACTACATGAGCGACTTCATCAACGCGCTCTTCATCATCTTCCTGGTACTGGGCATAGGGCGGCTGGTCTTCATGCTCGCACTCGTGGTCAAGGAGCACAGGCGCAACCTTGCCCTACCCTCCCAACTGCCGGCGCAGCCGCCACTGGTGTCGATCATCGTGCCGGCCTACAACGAGCAGGTGAACGTGGTCAACACCCTGCACAACCTGCTCAAGCAGGACTACCCCAACTACGACATCATCCTCGTCGACGACGGCAGCACCGACGACACCTTCAAGGAAGTGACCCGAGCCTTTGCCGGGCACGAGCGCATGCAGCTGCTCACCAAGCCCAACGGGGGCAAAGCCTCGGCCCTGAACTACGGCATCGCCCACACCCAGGCCCAGTATGTGGTGTGCATCGATGCCGACACGCAGCTCTACCACAATGCCGTGAGCCTGCTCATGCGGCACTTCTTTGCCGACAAGCAAGGCCGCGTGGGCGCCGTGGCCGGCAACGTGAAAGTGGGCAACAAGGTGAACATGCTCACCCAGTGGCAGGCCATAGAGTACACCACGAGCCAGAACTTCGACCGGCAGGCCTATGCCGCCATCAATGCCATCACCGTGGTGCCTGGCGCCATAGGTGCCTTCCGCCGCCAGGCCATCATCGATGCCGGCGGGCTCACCACCGACACGCTGGCCGAGGACTGCGACCTCACCATGCGCATTCTCAAGGCCGGCTATGTGATAGGCAACGAGAACCACGCCATAGCCATGACCGAGGCGCCCGAGAAGTTGAGGCAGTTTATGAAACAACGCACACGCTGGTGTTTCGGCATCATGCAGACCTTCTGGAAGCACCGCGGCGAAATGTTCAAGCGCCGTTACAAAGGACTGGGGCTGTGGGCGCTGCCCAACATGCTGCTGTTCCAGTTCATCATCCCCACCTTCTCGCCCATTGCCGACCTGCTCATGATATTGGGCCTCTTCACTGGCAACATAGGCAAGGTGCTGCTCTACTACTGCATCTTTCTCGTGGTCGATGCCAGCATCTCGATCATGGCCTACCTCTACGAGCACGAGCGGCTGTGGGGCCTGCTGTGGATCATACCGCAACGGCTGTGCTACCGCTGGATCATGTATGTGGTGCTCTTCGGCAGCTATCTCAAGGCCATCAAGGGCGAGCTGCAGCAGTGGGGCGTGCTCAAGCGCACCGGCACAGTCAAAAACATATAGCACACACACACGCGCGTGCAGTTGTAGAAACACTGGTTTCCTATTTTTTCACCTAACTGGGGATAGTGACGCTCACCCGATCGGCGCAGTCCTTGAAGCACGAAGGGGCCAAGGGCGGTCACATTGTCGGGAATAGTAACTGCTGTGAGACTTGAGCAACTTGCAGATGTGTTATCAGTTGATTATCAATACTATACGCTCTAAACGGCAGAAAAGTGACTGTGTGTATTCTGTTTAGATACGAAATAGGCAAAATTTAACGTATTTACCTTTCCATCAAACCGATATTTCCCAAATTACTAAAAATGCAATCACCGTAATAATACTATTGATTTTACGTTCTTTTCAAAGAAAGGGGTTGTGCAATAGTGGCTTAAAGGCTAAAAGCACTACCTTTGCATGCTGTTAAATATGGTAATGCTCAAAGTCACAATTTGTGATTTTGGAAAAAATGAATACAAATATGACAGATAAAATGAAGAAAAGTATTTTTATATTGGGAGCAGTTTTGCTTATGACATCATGCTCTACAAAAAATCAGACTGAATACACAAAATACATTAGGGCAATAACCAAGGATGTACCATTTCCTGTGAATGGTTTACGCACTGTTGATGATAATATGTATGTATTTGAAGGAGTGAACAGCTGTGAGGTTCCTGATTATGAGATCAGCAAGGATGGATTGTTGACTGTAACCAGGACAACTTTGTGGAAGCTACCAAAGAATGATGTTGAAAACATTTGGCGAAATCTATATTTTAATAAAAGACAACACCGACTTGTTTGTGTTGACAGAATAAATAAGGCTGGTAAGACAATACTGGGAATAATGTATGTCATGCAGACAGAATCTAAGAAATGGCCAGAGAAAGGTGTTTATCATTGGGATGTAACTGATATGCATAATATGCAGTCTGTAGCTATATCTTTGGAGGATTTCAAGAACAAGAGCATCAGAGTGATGCAGACTGGTACTTTACCTGATGTGGAGGAAAGTCGGAAATACAATAGTTTAATATCAAAAGCTGATTCATCCTACATGCAGCAGAATTATCAAGAAGCTGAACGATACTTCACCCATGCATTTGATTTTAAGAACTACATTCGCGGCCAGCATCTCTATAATGCTGCATGTGTGGCATCACTGGCAGGTCATAAAGATGCTGCGTTCTGGTTTCTTGAGGAGAGAATGAAAGCTGAACCAGAATGGTATAGTCTGAACATAGAAACTGACAAAGATCTGCTCCCTATTCATGATGATGTGCGATGGAATGAAATCATTAATGCGATGCATGAGCGTCAGACAAGGAAAGAAGCCAACTACGATATTCCTCTCCGCAATCAACTGCTCGAAATAGCAAATGATGACCAAGCCATTCGACAGGAATGGAGGATGATATCAAGACAGCAGCCACAAGACACGGCAAAGATAGATTCTATTTTTTCCGTAATGGCTACGATTGACAGCGTCAACCAACAGAAGATTTTCAAAATCCTTGATTCACGTGGATTTGTCGGTAAGGACAAGGTTGGTGATGCATGTAGAGCTTATTGGCTTGTTGTTCAGCATTCATCGGTCGAGATGCAAAGGAAATATCTGCCATTGTTCCTAAAGGCTGCAGAGAGAGGCGATATTCCTCGTGAGAATGTGGCGATGATGGAAGACCGTATCTGCCTTTTCGAAGGTCGTCCACAGCGATATGGCACCCAATTGGAAGAAGACAAGGACGGCAAATGGCATCTTTACAAGCTGGAGAATCCTGAGAAAGTTGACGAATACAGGAAGTCTGTAGGTATGGGAACGTTATTAGACTATCTTAAAATGATGGGAATCAAATTATGACAGACTGAGACTTGGCTGAACTTTATGGAGTGGAAACTAAAAGATTAAACGAGGCTGTAAAACGTAATATAGAACGGTTCCCTGAACGTTTTCGTTTTCAACTAACTAAGGAGGAAATGGCTGAACTGGTCGCAAATTGCGACCGGT
>CABVDL010000159.1 GCA_902497035.1 uncultured Prevotella sp. | reverse complement strand
GGCCGGCACAAGGCCGGCCACTACACTAAAACCGATGTGAAACCCTGTAGATGGTGGAGATGCCGAAACCGATGTATAAGGCTTCGGATGGTATGAGCAGACGGTATGAGCGGACGATATGAGCGGACGGTATGAGCGGACGATATGAGCGGACGGTATGAGCGAACGGTATGAGCGGACGGTGGCCGGCACAAGGCCGGCCACTACACTAAAACCAATGTGAAACCCTGTAGACGGTGGAGATGCCGAAACCGATGTGAAACCCTGTAGATGGTGGAGATGCCGAAACCGATGTATAAGCCTGCGGGCAGTATAAAACAAAAAAAGGTCGCAGGCTTGAGGCCTGCAACCTTTCTATGAAATTAAACTTTTTGTCTCTATAAGTAGTCTCGAACTCCTTATTTGAAGAAGTCCTTCACGGCCTCATTAGGCACCATCTGCTCATCGAAGACGTAGGCGCCGGTCTTGGGGCTCTTCACCATCTTGATGACCTTTGAATAGGCACGGCCGTCAGTGCTGCCTTCGTGCAGCGTAGCAACTGCTTTCTTTGCCATTGTATTGTTGTTTTAAATGTAATTACTTGATCTCCTTGTGAAGCGTCATTTTCTTGAGGATGGGGTTGTACTTCATCAGCTCAAGACGTCCCGGCGTGTTCTTGCGGTTCTTGGTCGTGACGTAACGGCTTGTACCAGGCAGACCGGAATTCTTCATCTCGGTGCACTCCAGAATGACCTGCACTCTGTTGCCTTTAGCTTTCTTTGCCATAGTATATTAGTCTCCTATAACTTTAATGTCTTTCCAATCGCAATATCCCTTTGCAACGGCTTGCTTAAGAGCTGCGTCAAGACCTACTTTATTAATAAGACGAAGGCCGGCGGCGCTGACCTTGAGCGAAATCCAGCAGTTCTCCTCAACATAGAAGAACTTCTTGCTGAATAGGTTGACGTCAAAGCTGCGCTTGGTGCGGTGCTTTGAGTGAGACACATTGCAACCTATCTGTGCCTTCTTTCCGGTAATCTGACAAATCTTAGACATTGCTATTCTTTGCTTTTTGATTCGTTTTTAACTACTTATTCCAAACAGAGTGCAAAATTACAAAAAACAGACGGACTGGCAAAGCAAATGCCCAAAGAAGTTTGATTTTTAAGTATTTTTATTGGTTTGCGGCCGATGCGGCCCCTCTTGCCTGCTGCCGGAAGTGGGCTGTAGGGTGTGATGGCTCATCCTCGCGCTATTTTGCATTCTTCTCCTTATAGTAGTCGAGGAAGAGGTGGAGGGCCTTGTTGGTGGCAATCTCGAGGTTGATGTCGCGCCCGAAGTCCTCGGTGAGCTGGAGCGTGCGCACGTCGTCGGCCGAGCCGCAGGCAATCCAGATGGTGCCGACAGGTATGTCGGGCGTGCCGCCGGTGGGTCCGGCCACGCCGGTGGCCGAGATGGCGTAAGTGGTGTTGAGCGTCTTGCAGGCGCCGATGACCATCTCGCGGGCCACCTCCTCGCACACGGCGGTCTGTTCCTCAAGCACGTCGTGGGAAACGTTGAGCAGCCTCTCCTTTATCTCGTTGGTGTACGACACCACTGCGCCCTTGAAATACTGCGAGGCGCCGGGCGTGGCGATGATGGCCTCGGCAATGCGGCCCCCGGTGCAGCTTTCGGCTGTGCCGAGCGTGTCCTCGGTGTTGTACATGATTTCCTGTATGCGGTGGCTCAGCACCTTTGTCTCCAATTCCATTGTGTTGTTGTGTTTTTATTTGAATGTAACTTTTGAGAATGCGGGGGCGTCGATGGGGCAGAAGTCCTTGTCGAGGTATTTGAAGTAGCCCACGATGCCGATCATGGCCGCGTTGTCGGTGGTGTAGCTGAACTTCGGTATGTAGATGGTCCAGCCGTATTTTTCGGCATGCTCGCGGAAGGCGTTGCGCAGGCCGTTGTTGGCCGACACGCCGCCGGCCACGGCCACATGCGTGATGCCCGTCTGCCTGACGGCCAAGCGCAGTTTCTTCATCAGTATGTCTACGATGGTGTGTTCCAGGCTTGCGGCAAGGTCCTCCTTGTGATGCTCCACGAAGTCGGGGTCGTCGGCCATCCATTTCCTCAGGTTGTAGAGGAACGAGGTCTTCAGGCCCGAGAACGAATAGTTCATGTCGGGGATGTGGGGCTCTGCGAACTTGTAGGCCAGCGGATTGCCCTTGCGTGCGAGACGGTCGATGATGGGGCCGCCGGGATAGCCCAGCCCCATCACTTTCGAGCATTTGTCGATGGCCTCTCCTGCCGCGTCGTCGATGGTCTGCCCCAGCACCTCCATGTCGTTGTAGGCGTTGACCTTCACTATCTGAGAGTTGCCGCCCGATACCAGGAGGCAGATGAACGGCAGCGGCGGCATGTGGTTGTCGTCGTCGCTCTCCTTGATGAAGTGCGCCATGACGTGTCCCTGCAGGTGGTTCACGTCGATGAGGGGAATGCCGAGACTGCGTGCGAACCCCTTGGCGAAGCTCACGCCGACGAGCAGCGATCCCATGAGGCCCGGGCCGCGCGTGAAGGCCACGGCCGTCAGCTGCTCCTTGGTGATGCCGGCGCGCTTGATGGCCTGGTCGACCACCGGCACCACATTCTGCTGGTGGGCGCGGCTGGCCAGTTCGGGCACCACGCCGCCATAGGCGCGGTGCACTTCCTGCGATGCGGTGACGTTGCTCAGCAGCACGCCGTTGCGCAGTACGGCAGCCGACGTATCGTCGCAGCTGCTCTCAATGCCTAAGATATAAATGTCTTCCATTGCCTCAATGTTATTCTGTGAAAGCGTCGCTGTTATTCTGAGAGTATCTCCACGCCGTGCTCGGTCATGAGGAACGTGTGCTCCCACTGAGCCGACGGTTTCTCGTCGCCCGAGATGACCTCCCATCCGTAGGGGTCGTCGGCGTCGATGAACACCTTCCACGTGCCCATGTTGATCATCGGCTCGATGGTGAATGTCATACCCGGCACGAGCAGCATGCCGGTGCCGCGGTGACCGTAGTGCAGCACCTCCGGCTCCTCGTGCATGGCGAGTCCCACGCCGTGGCCGCAGAGGTCGCGCACCACGCCGTAGCCGTATTTCTCGGCATGCTTCTGTATGGCGTGTCCGATGTCGCCGAGGAAGCCCCAGGGCTTGGCGGCCTCGGCGCCGAGGTCGAGGCATTCCTTGGTCACGCGCACGAGCTGCTCCTTCTCGGGCGTCGTCTGTCCGCCGATGATGAACATGCGCGAGGCGTCGCCAAAGTAGCCGTTGTAGTCGAGCGTCATATCCACGTTGACGATGTCGCCGGGCTGCAGCACGTCCTCTTTCTTCGGGATGCCGTGGCACACCACCTCGTTGATGCTTGTGCAGACGGCCTTGGGGAAGCCCTCGTAGTTGAGGCATGACGGATGGCAGTCGTGGTCCTCACAGAACTTCATCACCACGTCGTCGATGTCCTGCGTGCTGATGCCGGGCTTGATGATCTCGGCCACGGCGTCGAGGCACTGCGTGTTGAGCTTGCCGGCAATGCGGATGCCCTCAATCTGCTCAGGCGTCCTTATCATGTCGCGCGTGGGTACCAGTTTTCCCTTGCTTTCCCAGTACATCACCTGCTTGTCAAGTTCTGTTATGGGCTGGCCGGGCAGGCAGTGCCAGCGCTTCTTCTTGTTCATCATCATAGTATAATAATGTGTCCTTTGTGTTCCAATTCTTTTGTTACAAGGTGCAAAGTTAATCAATAATTGAGAATGTTGAGGATTATCTGAGAAAAATCTTATTGGGATTGTTGTTTCCGGACATTGCGTATTTATTGTCGGACATAAAAGTAGTAACTCGAAAAAATAATTATCCTTGCCCGAAAAATACAATAAGCGATGATATCGTCGTGGTAATAATACCGCTCTATCTGTGCTTTGGGCCATGTACCGAAGTTCACCAGAATGGGCGCAGCAGATAAAGTTTGT
>CABVDL010000158.1 GCA_902497035.1 uncultured Prevotella sp. | reverse complement strand
CATGCCAAGGGCTGGTGGCCGGCACCAGGCCGGCCACTACACTAATACCATGGTACCCCTTGGCCTGTGCTTAGTACCATTTGGTTTCCTTGCCTAACACCTCGCTCAGCAGGAGGTTGGTAAGGCGGCTCGTTCCGAGACGGAAATATTCGTTGGTGAGCCATTGCTGCCCTAAAATCTCCTTGACGATGGTGTAGTAGGTGACGGCATCCTTCACGGTATTTATGCCGCCGGCAGGCTTTATGCCGATGATGATGCCCGTCTCGTCGTAATATTCCTTGATGGCCTGGCACATCACATAGACGCCTTCGGGAGTTGCTCCGGCCTTCTCCTTGCCCGTGGATGTCTTTATGTAGTCGGCGCCGGAATACATCGCGAGGATGGCGGCTTTTTTCACATTGGAGAGGCTGCCGAGGTCGCAGGTCTCAAGAATTACCTTCATTGGAACATCGCCGCAGGCTTGCTTCAGCTCATTGATGTCGTCGGCCACGCCCTCGTAGTCCTCGCTGAGGAACTTTCCCACGGGCAATACAATATCCACATTGGTGGCTCCGTCCTTGATGGCGAGCGAAGTCTCGGCAATTTTTACCTCTATGAACGTCTGTGAGCTTGGGAAGCTGCCTGACACTACGGCTATTTCAACGCCATCCACCTCCAGCGTGTTGCGTACGAGGTGGGCGAAGTTGGGGTAGGTGACGACGGTAGCCACGTGGGGCAGGTCGGGATAGGCGGTGTCGAACTTGTTGACTTTTTCCACCATGGCGAGTATGCTCTCCTCGGTGTCGGTGGTGTGCAGGCTGGTGAGCTCCACGCTGCCCAAGAGGAATTTCTTCACGTCGATGGTGTCGTTTTCCGGCACTTTCTCGGCAATGAGGCGCGCTACGGCCGCCTTCACCTGCTCCTCATCGACGTTGAGATTGTATTTGGCGAAAGCCTGGTCTATCTTGCTTGTCTCTATCAGTCCTTTTGCGCGCTGGGCCTGTATGTCCTTGCTTACCTTGTCTTTAATTGTTCCCATAAGTCTTTTTCCTTGTTGTTGATTATCTAAAAGTGTTTTATCTCAGTTTGGGGTTGTTCTTGTGCCGCTCGGCGTCGCGTCGTGTCTTCTTTTCAAGCGACTTTTTGAACGCCTCTGTGAGGTCGGTGCCCGTTTGGTTGGCGAGGCAGCAAAGCACCCAGAAGATGTCGGCCATTTCCTCGCTCATGTTGTCCTTCTCGCCTGGCTTGAAGCTCTGGTCGCCGTATTTGCGTGCGATGACGCGGGCCAGCTCGCCCACCTCCTCGGTCAGCACGGCCATGTTGGTGAGCTCTGAGAAATAGCGCACGCCGTAGGTCTTAATCCATTGGTCAACAGCTTGTTGTGCTTCTTCTATCGTCATAGTTGCTTGTTGGTGGTTACTCCTTGTTCTTCGTGTCCATGCAGATGGTGGTTGGTCCGTCGTTGATGAGGGCCACCTGCATCATGGCGCCGAACTCTCCGGTGCCGACAGGCTTGCCGAGGGCCTGCTCCAACTGGCGACAGAACGACTCGTACAGCGGGATGGAAATCTCGTGAGGAGCCGCGCGCAGCCAGCTCGGACGGTTGCCTTTCTTGTAGCTTGCCATCAGCGTGAACTGCGACACTACGAGAATGTCACCGCCTACATCCTTGATGCTCAGGTTCATCACGCCGTTGTCATCGTCGAAGACGCGCAGTCCGACAATCTTTTTCACCAGCCAGGCCGCATCCTCCTCGGTGTCGGCACTCTCTATGCCGACGAGAATGAGATAGCCTTTGCCGATGGCTGACTTCACTTTACCGTCGATGGTGATGGAGGCTTGAGAGACACGTTGTATGACGATGCGCATGACAATTGGTTCGTTTTAGTCCTACAAAGTTAATAAAATAATGGCTTATTACCTTGATTAAGCCCCAATTTCATTTGATTTTTTCTTTTCACCGTCTTCATCGAAGTATTTTCTCACTTTCGCAGCCTTGTCAGGACCGATGGAGGTGGCAAGTTCCTCAGTGGTTGCACCCTTTATCCGCTTCACCGTCTTGAATTCTTTGAGCAGCTTTTCCCTTGTCTTTGGCCCAATGCCTTTGATGTCGTCGAGGGCCGAATGGAGCGCGTGCTTCGAGCGTTTGTCGCGGTGGAATGTGATGGCATAGCGGTGCACCTCATCCTGGATTTGCGTGAGTACGTGGAAAAGCTCGCTGTCTGTCTTTAGGGCTATCACCTGGGGTGGGAAGCCGAAGAGCAGCTCGTTGGTGCGGTGGCGGTCGTCCTTGGCCAGGCCAGCAATGGGAATGTTGAGATGAAGCTCATCCTCAACCACCTCTCTCACCACATCCATCTGTCCCTTTCCGCCATCGGTGATGATGAGGTCGGGTAGGGTAGCACCCTCTTCCAACATGCGCCCGTAGCGGCGTCTCACCACCTCCTGCATTGAGGCGTAATCGTCTGGGCCAGTGACAGTTTTGATATTGTATTTGCGGTAATCCTTTCGTGACGGCTTCATGGCCTTATACACCACGCAGCCAGCCACTGCGTCGGTGCCTGAAATGTTGGAGTTGTCGAAACATTCTATCTGGTAAGGCAATTTCTTGAGGTGCAGCTTGTCTTGCAGTTCCTTCATCAACCGTGTTTGTTTCTGCTCCGGGTTGAGCTTCTCAGTCTGCTTGAGTCGGTCAAACTTATACTGCTTCCCGTTCATCTCAGACAGTTCCAACAGGTGATGCTTGTCGCCGCGTTGTGGTACGAAAAACACGGCGTCTTTCAGTTTCCAGCTTATCTCAAACGGCACGATAATCTCCTTTGCCGTACTGCCGAAGCGCTCTCTGATTTCAGGTATGGCCTGTAGCAACACATCCTCGTCGCTCTCGTCGAGCTTTCGCTTGTACTCGTAGGTGAAGCTCTGGTTGATGGTGCCGTTCTTCACGTGAATATAGTTGATGTAGGCAATGCTGAGGTTGTCCTCATCGGTGATGGTGAACACATCGACATCGGTGATGGTGTGGCTCACCACTTCCCGTTTTGAAACGAAGTCGCGCAGCAGCTCGTAGCGTTTTTTGAGCTGTTCAGCCTCCTCAAACTCCATGTTCTGCGCCTTTTCCATCATCTTATTGTATATCCAGTCGCTAAGTTCACGTGTGTTTCCTTTGAGTACCTCCTTAGCCTGGCGTATGTTCTCGAGGTAGTCCTCGCGTGTCTGTTTTCCGATGCAGCATCCGTCACAGTTGTGGATGTGGTATTCCAGGCATGGGCGGTATTTCCCCAGTTTCACGCCCTCGGCGGTGATGGGTTGGTGGCAGAGGCGTGGCTTGAACACCTTTTTTATAATGTCGAGCAGGCTGTACATGGCAGCGATATGGGGGTAGGGGCCGTAGTAAGTGCCGGTCTTCTTATTAATGTGTCTTGTCTTGAAGATACGCGGAAACCACTCGTTGGTAACCACTATGCTTGGGTAGGTCTTCCCATCCTTGAGCAGCACGTTGTAGCGCGGCTTGTATTTTTTTATGAGTGCGTTCTCCAACAGCAGTGCGTCTTCCTCAGTGTTGACCACCGTGTAGGAAATATCCCTTATCTTGCTCACCAGTACCTGCGTCTTGAACCTGTCCACTTCCTTGTGGAAGTAGCTCGACACACGCCGCTTGAGGTTCTTCGCCTTGCCCACGTAGATGATGGTGCCTCCGTTTTCTCTCAGGTCGTCATAATACTGATAGCTTCCCGGCTTCTCGGGCATGTTCAGCACGATGTTCTTGAGATAGGCAAGCCTTTTTTCATTTTCTTCTTTTGTCATGTTCTCAATCCCTTTGTTTATCGGCCTTGGCGCTCTGTTCAGTTTCACGTGAAACAAAAGTCGCCTAAGCCATTGGAATGATGATAGTTGCTTGTTTACTCCTTAGCTTTTACTTTAGCAAAGGTAATAAATAATCCTTATATATCTACTGCCTTTGCCAAATATTATCATCGGCAAATGCATACATACGGTGTAGCTCAAATGGTTTTAGTGTAGTGGCCGACCTCGTGTCGGCCACCAGCCGCAAAGCATTTTA
>CABVDL010000157.1 GCA_902497035.1 uncultured Prevotella sp. | reverse complement strand
CTTTGAGAAACTGGAAATAGGGTGGATTGGCACCAAGCCATATATATAATAGGAGTCCGAGAAGCATCACACCCGTCAGAATATAATAAGCGGCCGTGAAGCCAAAGCGATGGAGCAACAGCGGCAGAGCGAATGCCAGAATGCCGGCAGAGGTAGTTCCCAGTCCGCCGTAGATGCCGGAGGCGTAGCCCTGACGGCTCTTGGCAAACCAGTAGTTGGATTGTGAGGCTCCCACAGAGAAGGTGGCAATGCCGCAACCGGCCAGACAGCCGAGCAGCAGTACGACGGGATAGAGTCCTTTCATGCTTCCGGGCGTCTCCACGGGGTAGAGGGTGAAGAGCAGGCTCAGCGCGCCCAAGCCGATGACGGCGGCGGCAAGCAGGAAGAGGAAACCACGGCGACCGCCATTGCTGTCGACCATGGCTCCAAAGGGTATGCGCAGCAGGGAACCGGTGAGCGACGGCACCGAGACGAGCAGGCCGAGTTCTGTCGCACCCAAGCCCATGGCGGCACCGAGCGTCGTGCTCGTTGGACCAAAGAGCGAGATGGCCATCACGCCAAAGAAGAAGCCAAGCGTGGCGCCCAACAGCGCGGAGGAGGGAGTCCCTTTCAGTTTGAATTGCGATTGTATCATAATTCTTTGATTAGGTTTTGTTGTATTGTCTATCGAGGAGGCGTCTGATTAGTTTTCCAGTCTTCCGGCCGGTTAACATTACTAAGCAGGCGGTCGAAGGGTGCTAATATATAATAGGTGTCCAACGCGCCGAGCAGTCCTTTCATGCTTCGATGATCTGAACTCATGCGACTCCGCACGACGGACAGTGCGCTCCGCTCGATGAGCAGCGGGAATGGCGAAACACTTCCGTCGCTGCGTTGCCAGGCGAAAGCCCGTGGAAGCGATTCTTGACAGATGCCGCTCTCTGACTGCTGAGCATGACGAATCATCGTCCGGAGAGCCTCGCTGTCGACGTAGGGCATGTCACACGTGAGGATGAGCAACCAGGACGTAGCGCAACGGTCGAGCAGTGCTTCCAGTCCTCCTAAGGGACCACAATCGGGATGCAGGTCCTCCACGATGCCCAGTTCGAGGAAGGCATAAGTCCCGGCATTGGCGTGGCTGGCACTGACAAGCACCTCCTCGCATAGCGGACGAAGCAGGTCAGCGGCCTTACTGATGAGCGTCTCACCGTCGGGAGCAAAGAGCGCTTTGTTGCTGCCAAACCTGCTGCTGTGGCCTCCGGCAAGAACAGCTCCCGTCAGTTCTAAATGAGAAACGGATGCTGCATCATGAGAAGCAGCTGTTGCAACGCCCATCATCGTCTGTTTTTATCCGACAACGAGCGTCAGTGCAACGGCCACAGCGAAAGCGGGCACGGCCAGACGCGCCTCAAGGAGCGACCACGCGGAACGGCGTGTCTTGCGTGGCTCAATAGAGAAGAGCAGACTGACCACGGCTGTCATGGCTCCCTCCAAGAGAATATAGAAGGCTGGATGCAGTACATTGCCGGCCGAACCGGGCAATGCAAAGTCCACCAGTTTGATGGCGGCGGCAACCACAGAGGTGAGCAGCACGGCCTGCGCGCCCTTGCCCGACCGGGTAGCAGCGGCAAACATGCAGCAGAGGCCAAAGGCATAAAGAATCGTGGAAGTGCCGTGATGGAGCTGCAAAGCATGGAGAAGCCATCCCATCGTTGCCTCAACAATACCCCACACGCTGCCCCAAAAAAGGACAGCCCACAATAGCTGTAACTTTGATTTCATCTTATTCTTGTTTTTAGTCTGCTTCAAAGTTACGTAATTTATTCTTATAAAGCAACTCCTACATCGCTTTTTCTTTTAAAAAACAGAATCTTTTTCATGTAATGGTAACATTTGTGACCAAAGAAACTTAATGTTACTTAAAGTCAGACATGACTTAGCAGGCATAGCACCCACAACACCTATAATTATGAACGTTTGCCTTGCCTGCAAATGTCGCGGTTATTCTATTGTCGCGTTTAGGTCTCAAAGGTTAAACTATCCAAGGAAAGCTGAATGCCCAAAAGGAATACGATAATATTCCATCCCCGTCATATCAGCCAGATTGAACACTATGAAGGTTAAAACAACAGGCTTTTCAAGGCTCTCCGAAGAGATGCAACACTGCGCAAAGTATTGGTTACATGGGACAAGAGCTGTTTGGCAAAAAACAGCTATCTTTGCAGAAGCAATCAAGAAAAATAACCATAACAACTAAAGACATGACACTAAAACACATTCTGTTGGGAGTCGTTTGCCTCTGCGCGGCAGGCGTGAGCGCACAAAAGCTCCCTTATCAAGACCCCAACCTCTCTGCCCATCAGCGTGCCGTGGATCTCTGTGGCCGTCTGACCCTTGAGGAGAAAGCCTCACTGATGCTCGACGAGAGTCCCGCCATCCCGCGGTTGGGCATCAAGAAGTTTTATTGGTGGAGCGAAGCGCTCCACGGTGTGGCCAACCTCGGCGGCGTGACGGTCTTTCCCGAACCAGTCGCCATGGCCTCATCGTTCAATCCCGACTTGCTCTATCGTGTCTTCTCAGCCACCAGCGACGAGATGCGGGCACAATATCATCACCGGCTGGCCATGGGCGGCGACGTGGAGAAGTTCCACAGTCTCTCGGTCTGGACACCGAATGTCAACATTTTCCGCGACCCACGATGGGGCCGTGGTCAGGAGACCTACGGCGAGGATCCGTGGCTGACAAGCGTGATGGGCTGCGCTGTCGTGCGCGGTCTGCAAGGTCCCGACTCGGCGCGCTACCGCAAGCTCTGGGCTTGTGCCAAACACTATGCCGTACACAGCGGTCCCGAAAGCACACGCCACACGGCCAACATCAATGACGTCTCGCCACGCGATCTGTGGGAGACCTATCTGCCCGCGTTTAAGTCGCTCGTCCAGGATGCCGACGTGCGCGAGGTGATGTGCGCTTATCAGAGCCTCGACGATGAGCCTTGCTGCTCCAACAACCGTCTGTTGCAACAGATCCTGCGCGATGAGTGGGGATTCAAGCATCTTGTGGTGAGCGACTGCGGTGCCGTCAGCGATATCTGGGAAAGCCATAAGGTGTCGAGCGACGCCATCCATGCCTCGGCACGCGCCACGCTCGCGGGCACCGACGTGGAGTGCGGATACAACTATTCCTACAAGAGCCTGCCCGACGCCGTGCGCCGCGGACTGATCAGCGAAAAGGAAGTGGACAAGCATGTGATCCGGCTGCTTGAGGGCCGTTTCGACCTTGGCGAGATGGACGACCAGAAGCTGGTGCCGTGGAGCCGCATCCCCTTCTCTGTGGTTTCCAGCAAGGATCACGCTCAGCTCTCACTCGACATGGCGCGCCAGTCGCTCGTGCTGCTGAAGAACAGCAATGGCATCCTGCCCCTCAACCCGAAGAGCCACGAGCGCATCGCCGTCGTCGGACCCAATGCCGACAACACGCCGATGATGTGGGGCAACTACAACGGTACGCCGACACACACCGTCAACATTCTCGACGGACTGCGCAGCCACTACAAAAATCTGGTTTACCTCAAAGGCTGTGACCTCACCGCCGACAAGGTCATCGACCCGCTGTTCACCCAGTGCCGCGCCGGAAAGACAACAGGACTCAAGGGTGAGTTCTGGAACAACACCAAACGGGAGGGCAAGTCCGTCACCACTCAGTATTATACTCAGCCCATCGCCGTGACCACAGCAGGCATGCACAACTTCGCGCCAGGCGTGAAAGTACAGGATTTCTCGGCCCGCTACTCCACTACTTTCTGTCCGAAACAGAGTGGAGAGGTGGCACTCGACGTTGAGGGTTGCGGACACTTCGAGGTGTATGTCAACGGTGAGCGCAAGCAGCAGGCACATACGTGGCGCACGCTGCCGACGCATACCGTACTGAAGGTAGAAGCAGGGAAGAGCTACGACATCCGGGTGGACTTCAACTACGTGAAGACGTGGAACGCCGACTTGAAGATTAACTTCGGCATTGAGAAGCCGGTGGACTACACCGCTACCATCAACCAACTCAAAGGCATCGACAAGGTGATCTTCGTGGGCGGCATCTCGCCTGCCCTCGAA
>CABVDL010000156.1 GCA_902497035.1 uncultured Prevotella sp. | reverse complement strand
TGGCCGGCACCAGGCCGGCCACTACACTACAACCATTAATTCCACCGGAGGGGAGACAGCTAAGCTTGCTCTCCGTCGTGCCGCATCTGGTTGCGGGGATGATGGAGCAGGATTTCCTGCCTGAGGCTCTCGTCATCCATGTGGGTATAGATTTCGGTGGTGCCGATATTGGCGTGGCCGAGCAAAGCCTGGATGACACGCAGGTCGGCACCGCCACGCAACAGCGCCGTGGCAAAGCTGTGGCGCAGGGTGTGGGGGGAGATGGTTTTCTTGATGCCCGCCGCCTCAGCCTGACGTTTCACCATGATTAGTATCATCACACGCGTCAGATGATGGCCGCGGCGGTTGAGAAAGACGTAGTCCTCCTCCCCCGGCTTGATGTCGAGCCGGTCGCGGTCGATGAACCACCGGTTGAGTTCCTGAATGGCACGGTCAGAGATGGGAATGAGGCGCTCCTTGTTGCCCTTGCCGACGACGCGGATGAACTTTTGTGTCAGGAACAGGTCGGAAAGCCTGAGGTTGGTAAGCTCTGAGACGCGCAGGCCGCAGGAGAAGAACACCTCGATGATGGCGCGGTTGCGCTGGCCCTCCTTTGTGGTCAGGTCGATGCTGTCCTCAAGGGCGTCCACCTCCCCGGCAGTCAGATATTCCGGAAGATGCTCAGGCAACTGCGGTGACTCGAGCAGCTCGGTAGGGTCAATCTCCAGATAGCCGTCAAGCACCAGGAAACGATAGAACGACCGCACTCCGGCCAGGACGCGCGCCTGCGACTTCGCGCTCAGCCCGTGCTCATGAAGTGAGCCGGCGAAAAGCTGCAGGTCGCCGAGCCTCACCGTCAAGGGGTCGAGCTGTCGCTCGCGCAGATAGTCGAGCAGCCAGTCGAGGTCGTGCCGGTAAGCCTCAATGGTGTTGGGCGAATAGCCCCGTTCCAGCTTGAGATAGCGCAGATAACGGCGGCCAATGCCGTTTGCCTGCGGATTATTTTGATTTTTATCTTCCATTTCTTCCGTTGTCTTAGGCTTTTTGCCTACCTTTGCAAAGTTAGCAAATCAATTTGAATGGCGATGAAGAAAATTCAGATTATCAATGGCCCCAACCTCAATTTATTGGGCGTGCGCGAGCCGGGCATTTACGGCAGCAGCTCGTTTGAGGCCTATCTGCCCACCCTGCGCAATCGCTATCCCGACATAGAGATTGACTATTTCCAAAGCAATATTGAGGGTGAGCTCATCAACAAGATGCAGGAGACGGGGTTCAGCTACGACGGCATCGTGCTCAACGCCGGTGCCTACACCCACACGAGCATCGCCCTGCTCGACTGCATCCGCTCGCTGCGCTGTCCCGTCGTGGAGGTGCATATCAGCAACGTGCACAAGCGTGAGGAATACCGCCACCATTCGATGATCTCGGCCGGATGCCTCGGTGTCATCTGCGGCTTCGGCCTTGAGAGCTACAACCTGGCCATCAGAGGGCTGTTAGGCGCGGCCCGACAATAAAGTCTGTTTCATACGACCAATGGCTGACGAGAGTCTTGGAGCAAATGCCGGCGGGCGGCTGGAGGCCTACATCGAGGCCCATGTCGACGGGGAGAGCGACTACCTGTACCGGCTCTGGCGGGCAACCAACGTGCATACCATACACGGACGCATGGTCAGCGGCCACCTGCAGGGACGGCTGCTGAAGATGTTCGTGATGATGCAGCGGGCGCGCCACGTGCTTGAGGTTGGCACGTTCTCTGGCTATTCTGCCATCTGCATGGCCGAGGGACTGAAGGAGCTTGACGATGAGAACCTGACACACACTGATGGCAAGGACACTAATCACGGCAACAGCCGGAAGCTGTTCACCTTTGAGATCAACGACGAGATGGAGGACTTCACGCGTCCGTGGATAGAGCACTCCGCCGTGGCCCGGTACATCGACTTCCGCATCGGCGACGCCATTACCGAGGCACCGCGGCTCGGCATCCGTTTCGACCTCGCGTTTATCGACGGCGACAAGCGCACATACGTGGAGACCTACGACGCCGTGCGGCCACTGATGAACAAGGGCGGACTCATCCTGGCCGACAACACGCTGTGGGACGGCCACGTCGTCGACCACGCCTATGACCATGACCAGCAGACCATAGGCATCAGGCGCTTCAACGACTATATCAGGCAGGATCCGGGCGCGGAGGTGGTCATCCTTCCCATACGCGACGGTCTGACCCTCATCAGAATGAAAGCAACATAACACACACAGATAAATGGAAACACAGGACATCATTGACGAGCTGACGCTCCGTATGGTCGAGTTTGACAAGGGCGACCCCATGCGCATCCAGCATTTCCTGAAGGTGCACCGCTTCGCCCAGCTCATCGGACGTATGGAGCAGTTGGACAATCACACGCAGCGCGTGCTGGAGTGTGCCGCCGTCGTCCACGACATCGGCATTCACCCCGCCGAGGCTGCCTATGGCTCCAGCGACGGCAAGCTGCAAGAGAAAATGGGGCCGGAGCCGGCACGCGAGATGCTCGGCGGACTCGGACTCTCCGACAGCGACATCGACCGCATCTGCTATCTCATCGCCCACCATCACACGTACAAGAACATCGACGGACTGGACTATCAGATACTCGTGGAGGCCGACTTCCTCGTCAATCTCTATGAGGACGGCATCTCCGCACACGGCGTTGACAGCGCACTCAACAGTATTTTCAAGACCATGACCGGCACAGAGCTTTGCCGGCTGCAATACAAGGAGACTTATGAGCGGCCGCAGCAGCATTAAGAAAGCCGTCGGCCTGATAGCACTCTTGCTCTGCGCAGTTGCCATTCCGGCCACGGCACAGGACGGGGCATTCCCCTACCCCAACGTTCCCGACTCGCTGCATGAGCCTCAGGCCAGGGCCGACTACATGTTGTCTCACTATTGGGACAACGCCAACCTCACCGACAGCACACTGCTCTATTCGTCCGACTATGGCGAGCAGGGATTTGTCAACTTCATCGACCTGCTCAACCGATTCGGCAAAAGCGTGGGACAGACAAGTGCCAGAAAGTTCATCGGCAAGGCTTGGGCCTCGGACATGGCACGCCGCCGCTTTGCCGGTCTCATCGACTATTATCTCGACGACAACGGCTCACCCGTGCACAACGACCGCACCTACGCTTGGCTGCTCAACGCCATAGCTGAGGACAGACACACCGGCGACGCCGAGCGAGAGCGCTACCTCTTCAAGGCGCGGCAGGCCGCCATCAACCAGCCCGGCGACACGGCCCGTGACTTCACCTTTACGGGCGACGACGGCCGGACGCACCGCCTGAGCGACTATCGCGGCGCTCGTGTGTGCCTCTTCTTCTACGACCCCGACTGCGAGCAATGCCACACGGCATGGGCCTGGCTGCAGGCTCACCCGCTGCCTGCCGGCATCAAAGTGGTGAGGGTAAGGGTCAACGACAGCCTCTTCCAGCTCTACGGTCTCAAAAGCACACCCACGATTTACCTGCTCGACAAGGGCAACACCGTCGTGCTGAAAGAGGCGACGACGGAGCAACTGGAGAATGCGGCAAAAGAATTATAAAGATTGCCAACACCAGTTTCTGCCTCCGTCTATGCGTCATCCCGAATCGGACATCAGTTTATTGGAAAATAGTCACGTACAGACTTTAGCTCCTCAGGGAGCTATGGTGCCGAGGTGATGGGGCAGCCTTACGAGCAAGCTCGTCGACTGCACCATCACCTCAGCACCACCCCTATGGGGCAAGCCTGTACATGACGAAAATCGCTAAAGCGTAAAATTGCGCAGCGCGCATAAAATAATGCGTACCACCTAAGTCTGCTCACAATCGTTCCAGAAAGCCCTGATGATATCGTCGTGGTAATAATACCGCTCTATCTGTGCTTTGGGCCATGTACCGAAGTTCACCAAAATGGGCGCAGCAGATAAAGTTTGTAGAGCTGTGCGTCACCGGTGACAGTGTTGTACATCACCGGTGACAGTGTAGTGGCCGGCCTGGTGCCGGCCACCAGCCCTTGGAAAGACCTTTTACCCACGCCAGCGAGAGTTCCTCACGCAGATAACGCGGATCTGGCAGATGACAGTCTCTG
>CABVDL010000155.1 GCA_902497035.1 uncultured Prevotella sp. | reverse complement strand
CGACCTGCTTATCGGTATAATATTCCTTGATAAGCCTCATCGCCCTATTGATACGACCCCGGAATGTGTTGGGATCATAGGAGAACCGGCGATAATGACGCACTTCCTTCCGTTTCATCTGTCCATAAGCAGCCTCCACAACGGTGTCGCCTTCTTCATACCACTGGCCAATCCTCACCCCATGATTATAGTCGTTGGTACCCATCAATATAAGGATAGCATCCACATCCGTACCATGCTCCTGGTGGAGCTTCTCCACTTGTGCAGGAATATGCGACCACTCTTGTCCACTGATCCCATAGACATAAGGCTGAATGTCAAGCCACTCACTCAAGAATCCCCAGTATTTCTTTTTCGATCCATCGTTACGCGGATCTGTCTGCGAGTCGCCCAGGAAGGCCACACGCGCACCGTACCACGGATGGATCCGGGCAAGCACCTTGCGCGAAGGAACCCCTTCTGCCTCGTTTGACGATTTAAGGTTAGCTGCATGGACATCCGTAAACATCATGGCCGCAGCAAGCATGAATAGGAATACACAGTATCTCTTCATATTTTAGTGTATATAAGTTTTTACGTTCAGCAAAAGTAACAAATAAGTTGTTCTTTACAAAAACTTAATACGAAAAAAATGAAGAGAAGTTAGGCTACGGCATTAATTTTTCAACAGAGACGAAAGAATAAATATGGAATAAGGCCGTTATTTGTAGAAAGCATCATGCCGTATGAATAAGTTATCCGTCATTCGCAACATTGTGTTGCTGGCCATCGCCATTATCCTTGTAGAGGCCATCATTGGCCAGCCAATGTTTTTAGCCCTTTTGGTTGTGCCTTTTGCTTACGGCTGGCAGCAGCTCAGACGAAAGCATGAGGGAAAGTCTGCGTCTTTAGAGAAACGCTTCCAGACGGTTGAAGAGGCTGAGGCGGAACTTGGCGCTCCCGACGGCACCATCCTTACCGATGCCACACGGGGCAACGAACTGGCGGGCAACATATTGGTGTACCGCTCACGCCGTCTGCTGGTCATCGATGGCGTGGAGGTCAACATGGATGACATTGCCGACGTGGCGACGGTGAATATGGCCACGCCCTATACACCAGGCGATTATCACGTGGTGCTCACGCTGCGCGAGCCCCGCAAGGATTATATCCGCTTGCCGGTGGGAAAAGACGCTCAATTTGCCATGCAGGTGGCCACGGATATTATCGACAGCATCAATGGGGCGCACCCGACAGGCCATGTGCCAGAAGAGGAGAAGCCGCGGGAGCGCATGTGAAACGGCCATTGCGACACGTCCGCATCAGCCATACGAGAATGCGAAGTGGGCGTAGCGACGAAGTGTGGCGACCGTCACTGTTGTGCGTGGCGGTCGACACAGCTCGGCGCGGCGGTCGCCACAGTTGTGCGTGGTGGTCGCCACAGTTCGGCGCTACAGCCATCTGGCAGCGTCATCCGGCTCATCTGGCAATGTCATCCGGCTCATCTGACGCTCCCGGCCAGGCCATCGCCTATGCCCAGGCTTATATTAATGTGAAGAAGAATTAAAAAAACCACGAGAAAACTTGGATATTTGACCGCGGAACATTAACTTTGCAGCTGACACCATCCCATTCCCTGTAACGGAAGTCCCCGTGAGAGGGCAGACGGATAAGTCAACCTAAAGCTATGCAGAAACAGTTGTACATGCTACTTGCGGTCGTCTCCCTGCTCTTTGTCATGTGGGGATGCACACTTGGCCAGTCTTACAAATACAAGATTGGCGTATCGCAGTGCGTGGGCGGCATGTGGCGTGACAAGGCCAACAACGAGATGCTTTCGGCCCAACACCTCTACGACAACGACGTAAAGGTGGTCATCACCAACGCCGACCACGACACCGACCGACAGCGGCAGCAGATTGACTCCCTGCTTAATGCCGACATCGACCTGCTTGTCATTTCTCCCAACGAATACGGCCCATTGGCCTCCAGCGTCGACAAGGCCCACCAGCGCGGCATCCCCGTCATTCTCTTTGAGCGAAAGACGGCCTCGCCCAACTATACCGCGTTTATTGGTGGCGACAACTTTGAGGCAGGCCGTTCCATGGGACGCTATGCCGTCAAGCTCTGCCGCGACAGCATGAGTACCGCAGGCCGCAAACCCGTTGTGTTGCAGATTACAGGCCGACTGGTAATGTCGCCAGACCGCGAGCGCTATGAGGGCTTCTCCAGCGTGATGACCCGGCATCCCGAAATAGCCTATCATAAGGTAGAGAGCAACTGGTCGCCCGAAGAGTCGTATGCCATTACCAGGAAGTGGCTGCTGTCGGGCAAGCCCGTAGATATCATCTTCTGCCAAAACGACCTCACTACGCTCGGTGCCTACAAGGCCGCCAAGGAATTGGGACGCGAGAAGACCATTCGTTTCATGGGCGTTGACGGCCTGCCCAACGAGGGCATCGCCGCCATTGAGCGAGGCGAGATGGCGGCCACCTACATTTATCCGACCGACGGGGAGAAGGTCATCCGACTGGCACTCAACATTCTGGAACATAAGCCCTACAAGCGTATCAACACGTTAAGTAGTCTCGTCGTGACGCCTCAGAACGTGGACGAGATAGCGGTCAACGCCAAGGCCCTTATGGAGCAGAACGACTACCTCATTACCATTCAGAACAAACTTGAGGAATATCTCGGCCTCTACCATGCTCAGCGCACGTTGCTGACAGCATCGGTTGTGGCCGTTCTCATCCTGATTGTCGCCCTACTGCTCGTGTGGCGCGCCATTGCGGTGACGCGTCGGGCCAACCGCCGGATGCGTGAGCTCAGCGACGAACAGACGCAGTTCTTCGACAATGCCAGCCACCAGCTGCGCACTCCACTGACACTTATCATCGGGCCGTTGCGCAAACTCTCCGCCAAGAACTCGATGACTGACCCGGATGAGCGGAAGTTGCTCGGCATCATCCTGCGCAATGCGGACAAGCTGCAGCAGCTTGTCACCGACGTGCTTCATTTCCGCAAGGAGAACCGGCAACTCGTGGCAGACAACAACTTTCCCGATGTCCTGGAGACAAGCCGCAAGTTGGTGCAGAACGGACAGCGCGGACTGGTGATGCATGGCCAGGACGATGAGCTGGCCACCGTGCTGATAGTCGACGACAACGACGACATACGCCAGTACCTGCACACGCTGCTTTCCGAACGTTACTATATCATTGAGGCCAGCGACGGCGTGAGCGGGCTGAAGCTTGCTCGCGAGAGTGTTCCCGATTTGGTGGTGAGCGACGTGATGATGCCAGTCATGGACGGCCTGACGTTCTGCTCAAAGCTCAAGTCTCACCCGCTTACCAGCCACATTCCCGTTATTCTGCTCACGGCACGGAGCAGTGGCGCACAGCAGGCCGAGGGTCTCAGCATGGGAGCCGACGCCTATCTTACGAAGCCTTTCGATGCCGAGGTACTGATTGCCCAAATTGACAGTCTTCTTGTCAACCGACGCCACCTGCGTGAGCTATTCAGCAAGGAAGGGCGCGGCGAAGACAACGCCGCAGCCGGGGCAGAAAGCCAGGAGATTTCCACGCCCGACAGGCAATTCATGGACAATCTGCGCACTGCCATCAACAAGAACATGGGCAACGCCAAGCTAAAGATGGACGACATCGGTGCCGAGCTGGGCATCAGCCGCGTGCAGCTCTACCGCAAGGTAAAGGCTCTGACAGGACTTTCGCCGGTGGAGCTGCTGCGTCAGTTCCGCCTGCAACGCGCCTACAAGCTTCTGCAGTCCACCGACAAGACCGTAGCTGAGGTTTGTTATGAGGTTGGCTTCAGCACGCCGGGCTATTTCTCTTCCTGCTTCAAGAGGCAGTATGGCAAGTATCCTACCGAACTGAAACGGGAAGAAAAATAGCCCTGTTCTTCCGCTTCTCACGCCTCTCCATCCTTTTTCCCGCGGTGAATTTTTCCCGCGGTGAAAGGATAACATTTCAGACGCACTTATTATTTCGACATTATTCTCAACATTTGTTGCATGTAACATTTGTTGCACGCTTGGAACGAAATTTTGAAGTGCGTATGCCGAGGTTTCATTTATCTTTGCGGCTGAATGAAACATCCCTGTCACATAAAAAATTATTGGTGTCCGCTAAATAGATATAACGACTTATGGAATCCTTTTGGTTTAAAGA
>CABVDL010000154.1 GCA_902497035.1 uncultured Prevotella sp. | reverse complement strand
CGAGAGCGCGTAAGCCCTGAAGGGCATGTCATCGCTGTAGGTGAGCGAATACGGCTGGCACCAAGTATAGCGTCTGCCCTGCTTAAGGCTTCTCTTGTAGGTTATCTTGTCGGCCGTGAAGTCTACATAGCTGTTCCGATACGGTTCGCTGTCAGATAACTGATAATGACTGCAATACCACCTCCTGGCATCCCAGTAAACATAGTTGTATTTCTGGTCGTCCTCCGATTTACCAGTGTAGAAAGTATGCAGTCTGGTGCCGCCTCCTAAATAGAACCCCCAGGCGTATTGCGTCTGTCCTTCTTGCAGTTTGGAGGCCACATATCCGTTCTTGAGCTGGGCATCCGTCACGGGCGTACCCTGTTTTTCGCCATAGGCGTTGAGATAATAGCAGTTGTTGATGGTTGCTTGCCCCGCATTGCGCGAGAACGTAGCCGACCCGCTCGCACTGGTGGTGAAGGCGGCCGTCACCAGACAATTGCTGATAGTTGACGCGCCGCTCGGCCATCCAAGGATGCCGCCGCACTTATTGGTTGCCGTGCCGTTCATCTGACCGCTGAAGACGCAGTTGGAGATGTTGACACCCGCACCGCCCGTCGTTACCGCTACAAGGCCGCCATGCGTGCCGTCGCCGTTGACGGGAGAGGTGATTGCCACCTTGCTCTCACAACCCGTAATGGTACTTTGGCCAGTAACCCATGAGGCGATGCCGGCGGCATACTTGCCCGAGGGCGTTATGCTGCCGCTAACGCTCAGGTTCTTGACCGTCGCACCGTTTATCACGCTGAACGGCGCGACATACTGCCCACCGTTGAGATTGACATTCAGCGAATGGCCCTGTCCGTCGAAGGTACCCTGATACGGACTTGCGGAAGTACCGGCCATCGTCGTCACGGCTTCGGTGACGTCAGCGGTCATCTTCGCGGAAAGCTTTCTGCTGCCGCCACTGACGAGCGTGCAGAACTTGTCCCAGGTGGCTTTGGAGCTGACGGAAAAGAATTCCGAACTCTTGATGTTCACCGCCACTTGGGTGTCGGCAGAGACAGGGCTGTCGTTGCTAAAAGCAGGAGCGAAGCTGAAGGTCTCATAGTAATATGTGTCGTTGTAAGCTTTTCCTAAGAAGTCCTGCAGTGTCGGTACGCCGCCAAGGAGCTTGCCGCCGGTGTTGGCGTAGCGGGTGATCTTTGCTTTGCCGTATGCGAAGTCTACCTTGTTCACCGTCTTCGCGTCGCTGAAGACCAGCATCGGCTCATTGTCGCCCGGAAGGTTCTGGCTCCAGCCTTTGTTGCCGCTGCCGTGCTGCAGGGCGTAAGTCACGCTGCCGCTCTTGGCCTCGTCGGAGGACACGACCGTCGCCGTGCCGTAGGTATGCCACGTGCTGGCTCCGATGCCGTTGAAGCAGTAGAAGTTATTGGAGCCGCTGACCGTGATCTTGTCGGAAGTATAAACAAGCGGGTGGACATCCACGATGTTCTTATACGTGCCGGCAACATAGCAGTTGTTGAAGCTCGATCCCGAGCCTGCCGACCAGCCCACGAGCCCCGCGATGCCGCTCGTCCGGCTGCCCTCCGGACCGGAGAAGCTGCCGGAGAACTTGCAGTTGTTCATCGTTATCACCTTTCCCTCGCCATGGCCTACGAAGCCGCCGCTGTGCTGGTCCTGGTCGCCGGCGAGGGTGAAACTGATGGCTACCGCTACCTCGCAGTTGTTGATGGTCACGCCATACGCGGCACCCACGAGACCGGAGGCGTGCGACTGCGGATAACCATCCCCAGTGGCCGTCTGCCGAATGGTGCCTGCCGTCTTGAGATTCTCAATCACAGCGCCCTCGACTTGGTTGAAGGGAGCTGTGGCCTGGCCGGTGCCGGTATAGTTCACGGTGAGTGTCTTGCCCTCACCGTAGAAGTGACCGGCATAGCGCTGCTTGGTGCCTGCCATGGGGGAAGTAGCGGTAAGCGTGACATGGTTGGTCATCTTGGCACTCACCTTATTATTATAATTATCGACGTAGTCGCAGAACGTCTTCCATGCGGCAGCATCGTTGACAGACAGATATTCCTGGTCAGTGAGCGTGACAGAGATATCCCGGTCGTTGTTTGGCTGCGTGGTGAGACGAGGTGCCTGGTATGTCATGTAGTGCGTCGGGGCATTGGCCTTGATATAGGCCACAATCTCTTCCTGCTTGAGTTGTGCTGGTGTCTGCCCCTGGTTACAGTAGCGCACGGCTAAGACCTTGCTGTTGTCGATGCTGGGGCGGAAGGTAGAGGCCCACACTCTCTTGTTTGCATCGGTAGAGAAAACGGGAGTCTGGTCACCGACGTTTCCGCTGTTGATCTTCTGTCCCCACACTTGTGTAGACTGACCGTTCTGTAGCTTATAAGCCACATAACCGCTCTTCAGCTGCTCAGTGCTGACCTGCTCCGTGCCATAATAGGGAGCCCGGCCAAGGTTGTTGAGGAAATATACATTTTTGACATCGCCCTGAGCATTTCTACCCACGGCGTTGGATCCTTCGGCACCCACCGTATAAGTAGCAGTGATGAGGCAGTTGGAGAACTTGGTGTTTTGTCCGCTGGTGTTTATCCATCCCACGAGCCCGCCGCAGTTGTTCGTGCTTGCTCCTTTGATGCTGCCGGAGAAGATGCAGTTGTTGATCTTCACCGGAATATTGACCAGCCCCACCAGTCCACCGTGAGAGCCGTCTCCGTTGACCGAGGAAGCAATAGCCACGGAGCTCTGGCAGTGGTCTATCGTCACGTCATTGCCCTGTATGAGGCCCACCAAGCTTCCGGCAAACTTGCCCGTGGCAGAAATGTTGCCCGTCACGCTGAGGTTGCGGATGGTAGCGCCGTCGGCTGCGGTGAAGGGCGCGGTGTACTCGCCGCCTTTGAGATTAAGGGCGATGGAATGACTGTTGCCCTCGAACGTGCCGGCGTATGAGGCTGCCGTAGTGCCCGCGGAGGTGGTCACGGGGGTGGTGATGTTGGCGGTGAGGGTAGCCTTTATACGGCCGTTGCCTCCCATTACCTGTCGGCAGAACTCCTCCCAGTCGGTCTTGTTGGCGATGTGCATCTCGTTGTTCACCGTCACGTTGAAGGAGAGCTTGGCAGCGTTGTATTTGTCGTCTTGAGAGAGGTTGGCCGTAAGGGTCGCCGTCTTGCCGTAGCCCGTTCCGCCGAACACTATTTTGCCGTTCACGACCTTCGCCACCGTTTCGTCACTGCTCGTCCAGCTCACGGTGCCGGTATAGTCACCAGGCTTTCCCTGCACCACTGGGGCTGCCGGCTGATCCCACGCATTCATCGTGACAGGGGAGGAGCTGCTCAGTGTCGCGGGCTGGTCTTGTCGCGACACATTGAATGTCGCGCTGACGGAATACTTCAAGAAATCGTTGTCGGTCGGCAAGTTGGCCGTGACGGTGGTCGTACCCACCTTGTCGGCTGTAGCGACATAGCCATTGGTTGCATCCTTGGTGATATGTACCACTCCCCCTGGGGCATAAGTAAAGAAATCATTGTACTTGTTCAAGTCTTCATTCGGTGACGTGAAACAGTTATTTACCTTGTCGCCTATCTTGAGGTTGAAAGTACCCGTAGAGAACTCGTAGTTGCGTACCTTCTTCAAGATTACCATGATCATACGGCACTTGAACTGATCGGATTTTTTGTCTTCGTGCGTCTTGAATGTGAGATCATGTTGTGGATTGCCATCTATATTCTCAAAGACCAGGTTGTTGTTATCCTTGTATTTTCCCCTGTAGGATTGACCCACATAATTATCACAGGCATTCTCGTCAAATTTCCTGCTATAGCCGCCGGTTTCTATGCTGAGGCGTTCGAGTCCTTTATCATTGCTGTACCTTCCGCATCCTTCTGTATCACGGAAGATAACCTTGGTGATCCGGTAACCACCATCTATTGGTGTATAAATTCTAAAACTAACCCCATAGCCATCGGTAACATAGCCACCTGACATGAAATGCAGGAGGCCATCCCAGGGATTTTTGCTTTGCTCTTCCCAAAAAAAACGCGGTGGTTGGTTGCCGTCCATACTGAGAATAGCCAAGCCATTGTCGGACCATTGTAAGAAATGTCGGTCATTATTCCCTTGATCCTGGCTTGTTATCATACACACCGTCTCGGCACTGGCGCTCAGCGTCGGGAGGAAGAAAATGCTTAACAGCAATAACAGCCGGAGCGTATTGCATTTCATGGAATGCGGCAATCCTTGCCATGTGCGGCACAAAGTTCCCGCTGC
>CABVDL010000153.1 GCA_902497035.1 uncultured Prevotella sp. | reverse complement strand
GACACTAGGTCGGCCACTACACTGACACCAGAGCGACCTCGGAAGAACGGCCCAAATCTCACCGCAGGACTACCACGAAGCACTATTTTCTGCCAAAACACCGGTTATTGTTACGCAAATGTATTAACTTTGCAACCAAATCATCACAACAGACATGCGACAGATTATCAACCATTTCACCGACGACGACCTGTATAAGTTCTCGATGTGCTGCGCCGTCATCGACAACTATCCGCGGGCCGAAGTAAAATACACCTTTGTTGACCGCAACGACACGGTATATCCCGCGGGCTTCGCCGAGCTGGTCAGGGAGCAGGTCAGGATGCTCGAGAGCGTGACCATCACCGACGAGGAGATTGCGTTCATGCGGCGGAAGTGCAGCTATATGCCCGCCTGGTTCTTCACCTATCTCAAGGGCTTCCGCTACAGCTCCAAATGGACGCACGTGGAGCAGGACGCCGAGGGGCACCTCCACATCAGCTTCGAGGGCAACTGGAGCGACACCATCCTCCTGGAGGTGAAGGTGCTGGCCATCGTCTCGGAACTCTACTACATCGTCACCGGCCAGGACAAGCTGTTCGACTACGACGACTACTACACCCGCACCTACGCCAAGGGCGAGAGGCTGCTCTCGGCCGGCTGCGTGTTTTCCGACTTCGGCACGCGCCGCCGCGCCTCGTTCAAGGCCGAGGACACCATCGTCAGGGCTTTCCGCGACTGCCAGCAGTCGCGCGCTGACTGGAAGGGACGCTTCGTGGGCACGAGCAACGTCTACCTCGCCATGAAATACGACCTCACCCCCGTAGGCACCATGGCCCACGAGTTCGTCTGCGCCATCGGCGGCATGTACGGACCGCAGATGGCCAACCACATCGCCATGAACGCCTGGCGCCACACGTTCAACGGCGCGCTCGGCACCTATCTCTACGACTCCTTCGGCTGGGACATCTTCGCGCTGAACTTCTCCGAGGACTTCGCCAACCTGTTCAAGGGCCTGCGCGTGGACAGCGGTGACAACCGCGAGGAACTGCGGAAAATCTGCGAGAAATACCGCTCGCTCAACATAGACAGCCGCACCAAGCAGGTCATCTTCTCCAATGCCCTCACCACCGACGAGGCCATCGGGATACAAGACTACGCCTCAAAGGTGTGCCAGCCGTCATTCGGCATCGGCACCCACTTCACCAACGACTTCCCCCATATCAGGCCGATGAACACCGTCATCAAGCTCACCGCCGCCAAGATTACGGAGTCCTGGCCGTTCTACAACGACACCTGCAAGATCTCGGAAGACGACGGCAAGCACACCGGGAAGCCCGAGGTCATCAGACGGTTCATGGAGGCCATACACTTTGAGGACAGCGGGACGGACGGCAAATAGGATGATGGACAAGCGCAAAATATCCGCCCACAGTGCCGTGCTGCTGGCCAATCTCATCTTTGGCCTCGGCGTGCCGGTGACCAAGCTGCTGCTCGACCAATGGGTGTCGCCCATGGCCTACATGGCGACGCGCTGCATCGGTGCGGCCGCCATCTTCTGGCTCATCAGCCTTTTCCTGCCCAAGGAGCATGTGGCGCGCCGCGACCTGACGGTGATCGTGCTTGGCGGCCTGCTCGGCATCGTGGTCTCGCAGACGCTCACGGCGTGGGCCCTGCAGTTCACCACACCCGTATATTTCTCGCTCATTGCCACGCTCACCCCGGTAGCGACGATGGTCTGCGCGGCCCTGTTCATCGGAGAGAGACTGTCGGGCAGGGGCGTTGCCGGTGTGCTGGTGGGCATCGCCGGCGCCCTGCTCATGGTGCTGATGAACTGGCAGGGCGGCAGCGGCAGCAACGACCTCCTGGGCATCGCCCTCGCCATACTGAGCCTGCTCACCTGGGCCGTCTATCTGATTATTACGCGCAAGGTGTCGGCCCGCTATACGGCGGTGACGCAGATGAAATGGGTCTTCCTCGTGTCGGCCGTCGCCATACTGCCTTTTTCATGGCGCGACATGCTTCACTGCACCCTGTACAGCAGTGCATGGCAGTGGAGCGGCGTGATGGAGATGGCTTTTATCGTGGTGTTCGCCACCGTGGCGGGTTACTTCGCCATTCCTTTCGCCATGCACTATCTCAAGGCCACCACGGTGAGCGTATATACCAACCTGCAGCCCATCGTGGCCTCGTTCGTCGCCATTATGCTCAGCCAGGACGTGCTGACGTGGGACAAGCCCGTCGCCCTCATACTGGTGCTGTTCAGCGCATGGCTCGTGACGAGCGCAGACACAGACCGGGGCAAGGCGGAGCGCAGGCGGACGTACTGACGCTCATAACCCGGACTCAGAACCTGATGCTCGCGCGGCCTCCGAGTGTAAGCACGTGGATGTACTCGTGGCTGTATTTGCTGCCCGGCACCTGCACGTTATAGTCGAGAAAGGTACCTACGGCAAGGTTGGAACGCATCTGGAAATCGGTGTTGATGCCCGAACCAAAGGCCGGTCCGCAGTGATACGGTATAGGCGTGCCGTTGATGCGGGTGGCCGGATAGAACACTGCGCCAGCCACAAGCTTGCTGCCCACACGCCACCGCCGGGAAAGCGGCAGAGAAAAATAGGCCCCGGCCTGGGTGGTATAAAACTTAAAGGTGTTGTCGGGCGCATCCACACCGTTGATAATGTAGCGCAGGTTGGCTGCCGACGCCTTTCCGCCCAGCCCCACATAAGGATAGAAAAACCAGGCGCCCTCAAGGCCTACCGTCGTGCCGGTGGTGGTCTCAAAGGCCTCGCCCTCACGGATGTCATAGTGGCTCAGCGGCAGTGCGAAGCCCACCGACAGCGACAGAAACGACGGGTCGGACCTGAAGTAGATGGACCTCTGGGCCGGACTGTCCTTGACGTTGAGGCCCTTGTCTTTCATGATGATGTCCGCAAGCCAGTAGCCAAACTCCGTGGAGAGTATGCCGATGCCCGACCCCACCATCACGTCGGAAAGCCAGTGCTTGTTGTTGGCCACACGCATCAGCCCCGTAACCGTGGCCATGGTATAGGCCCCGACTCCCACCCACGGCGAGAGATGGCCATACTCCTTGGTGAGCATGGTGGCCGTCATAAAAGCCGTGGCCGTATGCCCCGACGGGAAACTGTGGCGGTTGCTGCCGTCGGGACGCGTCACCTGGGTGCTGCGCTTGAGGCCTTCCACCGTCAGGCCCATCGTTCCCACGGTGAACATGTCGCTTAGCATCATGCGGCCCCACGAGCTGCGCGACTGAACTCCTGCCGCCTTCATGCCCAGCATCACCGCGGCTGGCAGATACTGCATATAGTCATCAACGGGGCGGCGGAACTGCGGGAGAAAATCGTTGCGCAGCCGCCGGAACTTTGTATCCTGATGCTTCACGATGAGACCACCCGCTATCAGCGGCACTGCCATGTAGGTAGCCCGGAAGAGACGCGACTCCGAGGCACGGTCCATCCACTCCAACCTGGGATTGAGCCGAAGCGTATCCTGCCTGGGGAGCAATACGTTTTCAGTGTCCGTGGGCTGGACTTCACCTTCATGCAGTGTGTCGGGCGGGAGGCTCTCGGCTGCGCGTGTGGTGATGCAGCTGAAGGTCAACAGCGCGTAAGTAATAATTACAGTCTTCATCATGTTTGTCTGTATAACGGACTAAACATGCAAATTATTTTGAAAATAGTACAAGATATATTCCATATGTAATACCAAATGTTCCGTTTTCTCCGTATTATCAAGTTTGTTATTGCCTAAACGGAAAAGCCCTTACATAATAATAGAATGGTTTGGAGAATAAGAAATATAGTCGTAACTTTGCAATCTCTATATAGCAAACCAGCTATATAAACGATTAAACTCTTTCAAACAGACTATGGTTATAGAAACAGAAAAGAGCTTCACACCGCTTGAGGCCATCACCGAGGCCAAGCGCTGCCTCAACTGCAAGGTACCCCTCTGCCGCAAGGGCTGTCCCATCAGCAACGACATTCCGGGCTTCATCCACCAGCTCTCGATGGGCAACATGGGCGAGGCCATGAAGGTCATCAACCAGACGAGCAACCTGCCCGCCATCTGCGGCCGCGTCTGCCCTCACGAGCGTCAGTGCCAGGGACACTGTGTATGGAACAAGAAGGGCAAGCCCATACAGATAGGAAAGCTTGAGAGCTTCATCGCCGACTTCGACGCGCAGATGTCGCTCACCAAGGAGAACATTCCCCAGAAGACGCGCGGCAAGGTGGCCGTCATCGGCTCGGGACCCGCCGG
>CABVDL010000152.1 GCA_902497035.1 uncultured Prevotella sp. | reverse complement strand
TCTCTTTGTGGACGGGATACAACTGATAACCAAACTGAAGAACAACATGAAGGGTGCCTTGATGAGCATTATTTCGTAGTCAATACACTGGCAGCCTTGGCTGCATATTGCTTTTTCCCAAAGAAGACCTCCATTGCTGTTGAACGTTCCATTGACCGTAAGCTTACTCTGTTCTAAATTCATCAAACTCACGTTACAATAACACGGGCGCAACTGCAAGACAACCTTTACTCCTAATTTCATCAGCGCCATCAGCATGAGATAGAAATTAGGATGCCAAAGTTATCGTCCCTCACGGACATTATCGGGTGCGCCAGAATATAAACTATATTTTCTCACGTCTCTAATATTCTATATATCCCACGAAGTGGGTAGGAGCAAGAAAAAATCAAGAATATAAATGGCCGAATAGTTACACAGCGCACGCAGATGTTAATACTTGTTAAAACAATTCATGGTTTTGTCGCAGTTTGGAAACGCCGAGGTCATAACTCTTTGAGTATCAAACGGCATTTCTCCAAAATGTCAACGAGCTCCTCCACCGTTGTGGCGCGCAGCATGGCGATGCGTGTCTGGCGGAAGTTGGGAATATTCTTGAAGATGGGCGACGCGGCCAAATGGCGGCGCGTGTGGAGTATGCCGCGCAGCTCGTCAATGCGCGCCACGTTGATGCGCAGCTGCTCCTCAAGGATGTCTATCTTGTCATCGACCGTCAAGGGTGCAGTAGGATTGCAACCTGCGCCCTCTTTGGCATTCATGTAGTCGCGGCATTCCTTGAAAAACCAGGGGCGTCCGAAGGTGGCGCGTCCTATCATCACCGCATCGACGCCATAGCGGTCGAAGGCCTCCTCGGCACGCTCAGGCGTGGTGATGTCGCCGTTGCCGATGATGGGGATATGGATGCGGGGATTGCGCCTCACCTCACCGATGAGCGACCAGTCGGCCTCGCCCGTGTACATCTGCGAGCGCGTGCGGCCGTGGATGGTGAGGGCTTGTATGCCGCAGTCCTGCAGCTGCTCGGCCAGGTCCGTGATGATGAGGTTGTTCTGGTCCCAGCCGAGCCGCGTCTTCGCCGTGACGGGCGTATGCACGGCATCCACCACGGCGCGCGTTATCTCGAGCATGCGGGGAATGTCGCGCAGCAGGCCGGCCCCGGCGCCCTTGCCCGCCACCTTCTTCACGGGACAGCCGAAGTTGAGGTCGATGACGTCGGGGTGGAACGTCTCCACTATCCTCGCCGCCTCAGCCATCGTGGCCGCCTCCTTGCCGTAGATCTGTATGCCCACGGGACGCTCGTCGTCGTCGATGGTCATCTTCTTCAGCGTCGAGGGAATGGCGCGCACAATGGCGTCGGCAGCCACAAACTCGGTGTAGACCATCGCCGCGCCGTAGCGCTTGCAGAGCTTGCGGAAACCGACGTCCGTGACATCCTCCATGGGTGCAAGAAACAACGGCCTGCTACCAAAATCTATATTGCCTATCTTCATATCCGGTCTGTTATGCCGCGGAAGCCAAACGCAAAGCCGACGCAGCGTTATATGGTGCAAAGATAATCATTTTTTTTGTAGTAACCGCGGCGCAGCCGACAAAGTCCGTGGAGATGTACGCCACCGGTGGCAGTGTAGTGGTTGCATACCTTCACGGACATTATCGGGTGCGCCATATTTGTCTGTCGTTGTCACGACGTTAAATAATCTTGATTACAGGCCTGTTGCACGGTTTTTGCTTAACTTTGCATGAGGTACTGTAAAGCAACAGTACGGCAAGCAAGATGAAGATTATCCGACTAAATGAACCGCCCCGGCAGGCCCCGGAGCCCTGCGTGGCGACCATCGGCTTTTTTGACGGCGTGCACCTGGGCCATCAGTTTCTCATCCGCCACGTCAGGCAGGCGGCTGCCGAGGCCGGTCTCCGCTCCATGGTAATCACCTTTGACCGCCATCCGCGTCAGGTGCTGGCCCAGGACTACCAGCCGCGGCTACTGACCACCCTCGACGACAAGCTCGCCCACCTCGAGGCCACGGGCATCGACGAGGTGGCGCTGCTCCATTTCAGCCGCGAGATGGCGGCGCTCACGGCACAGGAGTTCATGCGGCTCGTGCTGCGCGACCGGCTCAACGTCAGGAAGCTCGTCATCGGCTACGACAACCGCTTCGGCCACAACCGCGCCGAGGGCTTCGACGACTACGTCAGATACGGCCGCGAGCTCGGCATCGAGGTCATCCACAACCCGGCCTTCGTGCTAAACGACATCAAGGTGAGCTCGTCGGTCGTGCGGTCGTTTATCGGCGACGGCGAGGTGGCGCTGGCCAACCGGTGCCTCGGCTATACGTTCACGCTCAGCGGGACGGTGGGCCACGGCTTCGGCGAGGGCCACAAGCTGGGCTACCCCACGGCCAACCTCGACGTGGCCGACCCGAGCCTGATCATCCCCGCCAACGGCGTGTATGCCGTCAGCGTGCGCGTGGGCGGCGACACGGTCTGGCACAGGGGCATGATGAACATCGGCGTGCGCCCCACGTTTGACAACGGCGGACGCACCCTGGAGGTGAACATCCTCGAATTCGACGCCGACATCTACGACCGCCCGATGACCGTGGCGCTGAGGCAGCGCATGAGGGCAGAGCAGCGCTTCGACAGTCCCGCTCGCCTGGCCGCGCAGCTACGGCAGGACGAGCGCGCCGTGCGCGACTATTTCAACCAACAGCAGCAAAACAAAGAAACAGCAAAATGAACAACATGCATCAACAGCGGTCCACGGGCCGCACGATATTGTACATCATCCTCTTCCTCGCCGTGTTCATCGCGGCACAGTATGTGTTTGTGTCGCTCGCCAGCCTCGTGGCGGGATGGCTCGGGGGCACGGCACAGGCGGCCGGGAGCGGCGCGGCACAGGACGACGCCACGACCCTCATCGCCGGTCTCGTGCTGGCCAGCGCCTTCACGCTCGGCCTGTTTGTCAGGCTCAAGTGGGCCCCGGTGTCGCCCCACTGGCTGCGCACGCGACAGTGGAGCGTGCTAGTCTGGGCGGCGCTGCTGGCGCTGGGCACCATACTGCCGTCGGAGTGGATACTGGAGCAGATGCAGTTTGCCATGCCGCAGTCGCAGGTGGAGCTGTTTGAGAAGATCATGGGCGTGCCGCTGGGCTACCTGGCCGTGGGCGTGTTTGCCTCGCTGGTGGAGGAACTGGTGTTCCGCGGCGCCATTCTCAGACTGCTGCTCTGGCGCTTCAGCCGCCGTCTCCACTGGGTCGCCATCGCCATCTCGGCCGCCCTCTTCGGCCTGCTGCACGGCAACCTGCCGCAGTTCACCCACGCGTTTCTCATCGGCCTGCTCCTTGGCTGGATGTACTACCGCACGGGCTCCATCCTGCCCGGCGTGGTGTTCCACTGGGTCAACAACACCGTGGCCTTTGTCATGTTCAACCTCATGCCGCAGATGGCCGACGGCAAGCTCATCGACCTGTTCCACGGCGACACGCGCACGATGTGGATGGGCCTGCTGTTCTCGCTCTGCATCCTCCTCCCCAGCCTGTTCCAGCTGTGGCAGCGGATGCGGCCAGCGGAAAAAGAGTGACCCAAGGCAGAGGCGGCACGGTTTCAGTGTAGTGGCCGGCCTGGTGCCGGCCACCACACCAATACCAAGGCACCAAAATACCAAGGCACCAATAGAAACAAAATGTATTAAAACCTATACTTATGAAATACAGACATCCATGCGGCAACAAAAGAAAAACGATGAGATGGCTCAATTTTGACTACTCTTCGCAAGGGGCGTACTTTGTAACTGTCGTCACCTACTGCCGTAAGTGTCTGTTTGGCAATATCATTGACGGAATGATGCACCTTAACGAGGCTGGAGAGATGATAATGAACCAATATCACGCCATTGAGACAACCCATGAGAATGTGCATTGCATGGATGTAGTCATTATGCCCAACCACATTCATTTCATCATATATATCGATAAAAACGGTGGTGCGAGGCTGCCCGAGATAATGCGCAAGTTCAAGTCCACAACCACAGCATGCTATTGTGCGGGTGTAAAGGAAAAAGGCTGGACAACGATAGACGCTCATCTCTGGCAAAGAAGCTATTGGGATGTCGTTATCTGGAATGCCCGGGAGTTTGACTTCATCAGGCGGTATATATATCTAAATCCCCAACGTTGGGAAAGGGATGCCATCAACGAAAACCACGGGCAGGATATTGACGACATCAACGCCTCCATCAAACTGTTGAAACAAATATAATGCCCTTGGCATGCCCCCACGGGTATTAGGCCACCGACGGCAGGTATGCCACCACGGGTATT
>CABVDL010000151.1 GCA_902497035.1 uncultured Prevotella sp. | reverse complement strand
CCGATCTGCCTAATCCCGCCCTAACCCCCGCGACGGTAATCATATGATGAAGTCCAGTCAAATGCTTAACTGTCCGACAATCGGGCATTGTATAAGCACATGACTGGACTTCCTGCGTTCCGGACTGCTATGACGCTATCCTCCGGACTTCTCTCAACTGGTTTTAACCCTGCTGCTCAGAGAGCATCTTGTTGAAGTCGTCGAGCGAGATGGCCTTATGGTTGAGCGTCACCTTTGTCTTCAGGGCGGCGGTGACCTTCTCGTCGATGGCACGCTCGGCAAACTGCTGGGCGCTCTGCTGCTGCTTGAGCAGCTCGTCAGCGTAGTTGTTGACATACTCGTCGCCGACGTTGGTCATGCCATACTGCGCGAACTGGGCGCGGGCCACCTCACGGGCCACGTTCTTCACATCGTCGTCGTTAATCTTGACGCCCTCCTGCTCGGCCAGCTTGCCGCGGATGAGGCTCCAGGTGAGCTCCTTGATGCTGGGCTCGTAGTTCTTGTTGATGAACTCGTCGTCCTTGTCCTTGTTATTCTCTTTCATGACGCGCTTGAGCAGGGCGTCGGGATAGGTGAGCTGGCCGACCTTGTTCTCAGCGTAGGCGCGGAGGTCCTGCAGGAACTTGTAGTCCTCGTCGGTGGTGAGCTGCTGCTTCACGCCCTCGGCAATCTTGGCGCGGAAGTCCTTCTCATCCTTCACCTGGTCCTTGCCGTAGACCATGTCGAAGAGCTCCTGGTCGACGGGGTGCTTCTCGAAGTGCTGTATCTCGGTGATCTGATAGCTGAAGTCGCCCTGGTAGTCGTCTTTCTTGTCGCGCTCAATCTTCAGCAGCGAGGCCACCTCGGCACCGCCGTCGTAGGCCTTGTGAGGATTGATGGTGAGGATGTCGCCGGCCTTGGCGCCCTCGAAGAGCTTCTTCTGGTCGTCGTTCTTCAGGTACTGGGGCATGATGGTGGCGCCCTCGACAACGAGGCCGCCCTCCTTGGTGTTGCCGTTCTCATCGAGCTCGCGCAGGTCACCCTTCAGCACGTCGCCCTCCTGATAGGTCTCACCGTCGGCGTACTTGCCGAAGCGGCCCTGGAACATCTCCACCTGACGGTTGACGAGCGCGTCGTCGACAGTGATGTCGTAGTAGTCGATGGTGTCCTTGGCGTCGAGCGTGATGTCGAACTCGGGAGCCACGGCGATGTCAAACATAAAGGTGTAGGGAGCTGGCTTCTCCAGGTCTTGAGGCTCCTGCTTCTCAGAGGCGAGCGGCTGACCCAGCATGTTCACCTTGTTGTCGGTAAGATATTTGTTAATCTCGTCACTGATGACCTTGTTGATGACGTCCATCTTCACTGCGCTGCCAAACTGGCGACGGATGAGGCCCATGGGCACCATGCCGGGACGGAAGCCAGGCACGTTGGCACGCTTGCGGTAGTTCTTCAGTTCCTTTTCTACGTCATTCTTGTAGTCATCCTCCTCGACAGTAATGGTCAGCAGACCATTGATCTTATCGGGATTCTCAAATGATACTTTCATCTTGTTGCTATAATTATTTAGTTTAATTCAAAGCTTACCGTTTCCCTGGCGATGGAAGCCGCGCAGACGAAACCGGGTTGCAAAATTACTGATAATTAACCAATTTACCTAATAAAACACGAAGATTTTTCGGAAATCTATATCAGCCCGGCCTCCTTGAGCAGTGCCTTTCGCGACTCGTCGGCGAAGTGGCGGTCCTCCTCATTGGACTGGAACTTGCGGTAGACGAAATTGTCCGACAGGTAGTTCTTTCTGACAATCTTGTTTGCCGCCAGTTCCTCGGGCAGACCCTGGAAGAGGATGCGGCCCTCGAAGAGCAGGTAGGCGCGGTCGGTGATGGACAAGGTCTCCTGCACGTTGTGGTCGGTGATGAGGATGCCGATGTTACGGTACTTCAGCCGCCAGACGATGTGCTGGATGTCCTCCACGGCAATGGGGTCGACGCCGGCGAAGGGCTCGTCGAGCATGATGAACTTCGGGTCGATGGCCAGACAGCGGGCTATCTCGGTGCGGCGTCGCTCACCGCCAGAGAGGCGGTCGCCCTTGTTCTTGCGCACCTTCTGCAGACGGAACTCGTCAATAAGGCTCTCGAGCTTGTCCAGCTGCTCCTGGTGCGAGAGCTTGGTCATCTCCAGCACGGCCATGATGTTGTCCTCCACCGAGAGCTTGCGGAAGACGCTGGCCTCCTGCGGCAGGTAGCCGATGCCGGCGCGGGCGCGCTTGTACACGGGATAGCCGGTAATCTCCCGGTCGTCGATGTACACGTGACCCTCATTCGGCACGACGAGGCCGGTCGTCATGTAGAACGAGGTCGTCTTGCCGGCGCCGTTGGGCCCCAGCAGTCCCACAATCTCGCCCTGCCTGACGTTGAACGTCACGTTATCGGCCACCGTGCGGCGCCCGTAGCGTTTCACCAGTCCCTGGGTGTGAAGGTTCTTGTGCCTGAGGCGCTCCTGCAGCAGCGCGTCAATCTGCTCGTTCGTCATCTTGCTCAGGTCGGGCCTGGCCGTAGCGTCAACAGGTCCGCCGGCTGTTACCATATCTTCTGCCATAATCGCTATTTTGCCACAAAATTACTAAAAAAACGATTAATATCGTTGGCAAAGGCAAAAACTATGACGGGAGATGCAGTTTTTAATTGATTTTTGGTTACTTTTGCAAGCAAATAACAGAAATAAGCGCCATGCTCATCGTAAAGTTACTGCACCGATACCTCACCACTTTCGGCTCCTATCTCATTCTTATGGGGCGCACATTCTCGCGGCCCGAGCGCCTGCGCATGTTCGCCAAGCGCTACGTGAAGGAGATGTCGCAGCTCGGTGTCGACTCCATCGGTATCGTCCTGCTCATCAGCTTCTTTATCGGCGCCGTCATCTGCATCCAGATGAAGGTGAACATCCAAAGTCCCTGGATGCCGCGGTGGGTGACGGGATATGTGACGCGCGAGATCATGCTGCTCGAGTTCTCGTCGTCCATCATGTGCCTCATCCTCGCCGGAAAGGTGGGGTCGAACATCGCCTCGGAGCTAGGCACGATGCGGGTGACCCAACAGATTGACGCGCTCGACATCATGGGCGTCAACTCGGCCAGCTACCTCATTCTGCCGAAGATCATGGGACTGGTGACCATCATGCCGTTCCTCGTCATATTCTCATCGGCGCTGGGTGTCATCGGCGCCTACGCCACGGCCTTCGTCGGCCACATGATGTCGCCCGAGGACCTCACGGCGGGCATGCACCACGCTTTCAACCAGTGGTTCGTCTGGATGAGCATCATCAAGAGCCTCTTCTTCGCCTTTATCATCTCCAGCGTATCAAGCTATTTCGGCTATACGGTGGAGGGCGGCTCGGTGGAGGTCGGCACGGCCTCGACCAACGCCGTGGTCTGCTCCAGTGTCCTCATCCTGTTCTCTGATGTGTTCCTAACCGAATTGTTGTCATGATTGAAGTCAAGCATCTCACCAAATCCTTCGAGGACAAGACCGTCCTCTATGATATCAACGCCACCTTTGAGACCGGCAAGACCAACCTCATCATCGGCCAGAGCGGCTCGGGCAAGACCGTGCTGATGAAAAACCTCGTGGGCCTGCTCACCCCCACCTCAGGACAGGTGCTGTATGACGGGCGCAACTTCGTCACGATGACCAAGCACGACAAGGTGATGATGCGCCGCGAGATGGGCATGATCTTCCAGGGAGCGGCGCTGTTCGACTCCCTGACCGTCCTGGAGAACGTGCGCTTCCCCCTCGACATGTTCTCAGGCATGAACAGCCGCGAGCGCGACCGCCGCGCCATGGAGTGCCTGGAGCGCGTCAACCTGCTCGGCGCCGAGAAGAAATTCCCCGACGAGATCTCGGGAGGCATGCAGAAGCGCGTCGCCATCGCACGCGCCATCGTCCTCAACCCGAAATACCTGTTCTGCGACGAGCCCAACTCGGGACTTGACCCGAAGACCTCGCTCGTCATCGACCGACTGCTCTCGGAAATCACAAAGGAATACAACATCACCACCATCATCAACACCCACGACATGAATTCCGTCATGGGCATTGGCGAGAGTATCATCTTCATCTACAAGGGACACAAGGAATGGGAAGGCACCAAGGATGACGTGATGGGTGCCACCAACGAGCACCTCAACAACTTCATCTTCGCCAGCGACCTGTTTAAGAAGGTTAAGGAAGCGTACAAGAAGTAGGGATAATGCCATGCCAAGGGCTGGTGGGTTCGTAGGGGCGGGGTTCATCCCCGCCCTAACCCCGTTCGTCGGGGCGTCCATCCCGGTGCGTCCGTCGGGGCGGGGTTCATCCCCGCCCTAACCCCCGCGACGGTAATCATTCCATTTTCCCCGTGCCGCATAT
>CABVDL010000150.1 GCA_902497035.1 uncultured Prevotella sp. | reverse complement strand
GAAAGACTATACTGAGTCCCATGCTGATCTCGTTGATGCGTGGGGACAATGCCATGCCAAGGGCTGGTGGCCGGCACCAGGCCGGCCACTACACTGCCACCAGTGATGTACAACACTGCCCCCATGACAACGCGCCCCCGGCAATATGACGGATTTAGCCTGCTGCGGATTGAGGCCCACTATTTGTCGTGGTCGTCTTCCTCGTCGAAACCGTCGGTGTCGACATGGTCGTCGTAGCTATCGCTGAGGGCATGGCAGTTGGTGAATAGCGGGTGTCTTTTGCCTGAATGGTGAAGCGCGAACAGCAAATGGTTTTTCTTTTCCATAATGGTAAGTTTTAAGGATTTCACTGGCAAATATAGGACTTTTCCCTTAAAGTTGTACCGTCCGGAGCCTGTTTTTTTCGTGCCGCCAACCGTTATTTAGGCAGATGGAACGCGCGCGTCATCTCCTTCATCTGCGCGCTGCTCATGCCCTCAGGCTCAAATCCCATGGCACGGGCATCAATGTATATTTTCGCACTCTTCGACAGCACGTCAACCTGGTCGAAGGCATCCATGATGTCCTTGCCCTTGGCAAAGACACCATGCTTCTCCCACAGCACGACATCGTAGCAGGCGAGCTCGCGCAGCGTGGCCTCGGCCAGTCGCACACTCCCCGGTAACTCGTAGGGGACAATGCCCAGTCCTAATGGACAGAAAGCCTTGGTCTCGGGTATCATGCTCCACAGCAGGTTCGACAGCACGTCTTTCTTGAGGAAGGGCCGGTAATGGCTCATGGCCACCAGCTCGATGGGATGCGTGTGCAGCGTGGCCTTGTAATCGCTGCCTGTCGCCACGAGCCAGTCGTGGACCAGAAGATGTGAGGGCAGCTCGCTGGTCGGCTGTACGGGATTGTCTGCGACGATTTCGTAATGTTCGCCGTCTTCGAGAATGCGGATGATACTGCCGTTGTCCATGGGATGGCGGGCCAGGTCGCGCATGCGCTTTCCCGTGCCCTTGCAGAAGAAATAAGCGCCATGAAGGTGAGGCAGCCGTTCGCCGATGGCGACGGGCTGGCTGATGGCGGCCAGCTGACGCATGCCGTCATCGACGAGGTCGGTGACGTTCACTGTAATGTTGCCGCCGTTGCGCTCGGCCCATCCGTCAGTCCACAGATAGCCGGCTACCTCAGCGATTTTGTCCATTTCTCTTTTTAGAGCGGGCCTGTTTTCCAGTATACTGTTCATAGTTCTATAAGCGTTAATCAAGTTCTAATGGTTTCCTGTTCTGATGCCGGGTACCGGCCACTGACACCTTGGGTTGGGTCAGATGACCTGAGGCAGGAAGCAGGAGACGAGCAGCACGGCGATGCCGCTGACAAGCACGGCGATGGTAGTGCGGTCGCAGCCTTTCCACTCTTTTAGGATGATGCCCCACACATTGCTGAACACCACGTTCAGTGCCATGAGGATGCAGAACGAGAGGGTGGTGAGCGTCGGCGATGAGACGAGAAAGCCCTTGCCTAGCGAGAGGCCGAAGAACTGGCTGTACCACAGTGCGCCGGCCAGGAGGCAGAACAGCAGGTTGTTGGCCCATACGCCGCCTTTCCGATAGTCGCCCCACGTATGGTTGTGCCGGTTCTGCCACAGGCAGTAGACGGCGTTGGTCATGAAGCCGCCGGTGGTGACGAGCAGGGTGGCGGGCAGGGTTCGGAACATGGCGGGCGTTAGGCTGCCAAAGTTGATGTCCTTGCCAAACTCCAGTCCTACGTTGAAACAGCCGCTCATGAAACCGGCCAGCAAGGCGATGGCGATGCCCTTGGGGAAGTTGAAGTCCTTGACGGCCATTCTCTTCTCCTCTTCACTGAGCAGGGCGGTCTTCCGCTTTCCGGCCCAGCCGATGATAGCGATGCCCAGCAGGGTCGCGGCAACGCCGGTGAGTACCGATACCGTGAGCTGGTTGAGCGCATGGGTCTCGGGGAAGAAGACGCTGGTGAGCACTGGCCCCATGATGGTGCCGAGGCCGGCACAGGTGCCCAGGGCGATGGACTGTCCGAGAGCCACGCCGAGATAGCGCATCGACAGCCCGAAGGTCAGTCCGCCCACGCCCCACAGCACGCCGAACAGCACCGTCATGGCCACGTTGAAACGGCTGGCTCCGGCCAGCAACTCCATGAGGCTGTGGCCGGAAGGAACGGCCAGCAGCGCGCCGAGGCAGGGCAGCACCAGCCAGGCGAAAATGCCCTGCACCAGCCAGTAGCTCTCCCAGCTCCAGCCGCGCACCTTGTTGATGGGTACGTAGCAGCTTGACTGGCAGAAAGCACCGACGGCAATAATCAGTAATCCAATGAGTATTTCCATATTATGAAGTGATGTCATCTGTTGCTCAGCACCGCTTTCTCGTATTGTTCCACGCTGGCCAGGTAGTCCTCGGCCACCGGCACGTCGCTGGTCATGTTGAAGTAGTCATAGACGGCGCCAAGAGGCAGTGTCTTCACCTCCTCAAGCAGGGCGAGTCGCTCAAAGTATTTGCCTTCGTCCTCATACCTGCGCAGTGTGGCTGTGGGTTCGAGCAGCGCCTGCAGCAGGCTCTTCTGTGCGGCCCTCACGCCGATGATGTAGGCACCGATGCGGTTGATGCTCGCGTCGAAGTAGTCGAGTCCGATGTGGGCGCGGTCAAGGGCGTTGGCACGCACCAGTTCGGTGAACAGGTTGCGCGTGTTGTCGTCGAAGAGCGTCACGTGGTCGCTGTCCCAGTGCATGGGGCGGCTGACGTGAAGCATCAGCTCAGGCACGAAGAGCAGCAGTGATGAGACGGCATCCGACACGTTCTCGGTCGGCTCGTAGTGGCCGGTGTCGAGCGTGTAGATGACGTTGTTCTTCGAGCAGTAGCCGGCGTAGAAATCGTGCGAGCCCACGGTGTAGGCCTCCAGCCCGATGCCGAAGAGCTTGGCCTCCAGACAGTCTTTCATGTGGGGGAGCTTCTCCGAGAGAATGTTGTCGAGGCTCTCCTTGAGTATCTGGCGGTAGCGGTATTTCTCGACGGTGAGGTCCTTGCTGCCGTCGTGTATCCAGATGTTCATGATGCAGGGGTCTCCCTGTGCCTTGCCCATGGCATCGGCGATGCGACGGCAACGCTTGGTGTGCTCAATCCAGAAGTCGCGGATGCCCTTGTCGGGATTGGCCAGCGTGAGGTTGCCGCTCTTCGGGTGAGAGAACGAGGTGGAGTTGAAGTCGAGGCTCATGTGGCGCTCCCTGGCCCATTGCATCCAGCCCTCGAAGTGCCTTGGCTCCACCTGGTCACGGTCAACGAAGTGGCCGCCGAACTCGCCGTAGGTCTCGTGGAGGTTGAGGCGGAACGTGCCGCCGAGCAGCGACAGCACCTCGTCGATGTCCTGGCGCAGCTCGTCGATGTTGCGGGCGCGGCCGGGGTAGTTGCCGGTGGTCTGGATGCCGCCGGTGAGTGCTGCGTTGCGCTCGAAGCCCGTCACGTCATCGGCCTGCCAGCAATGCAGGCTGATGGGGGTGCGCCGCAGTGTGTCCAGTGCTTCTTCCGTGTCCACGCCCAAGGCTGCATAGCGGGCCATGGCCACCTCATAGTTCTCTTGAATTTGTCTTGTTGTCATATTGGTCGTTTGAAAGGTTAAATAATCAGTGGATGTCTTTCCGGCTAATCGGTAGACGGGATAGTGTCCTGTGCTTTCCCGCCGGGCAGGAACGTTCTCGGGGTGACACTCCGGGCGATGACCCGTCTCATTTCGCCGATGTCCTTCACCTCGCCGTCAGCCTTTGCCTGCAGCATGATGTTGCCGAGGGCTGTCGCTTCTTGCGGTCCGGCCAGCACGCGCACGCCGATGGCGTCGACGGTCATCTGGTTGAGGTAGTCGTTGACGCTGCCCCCGCCGATGATGTGCAGCGTGTCGATGTCGAAGGGTGCGAACTCGCGGAGCCATCCGAAGACCGTCTTGTAGCGCTCCACGAGCGAGTCGAAGATGCAGCGGCACAGTTGCGCGCGCGTCTCTGGGACGGGCTGTCCATGGACGGCGCAGTAGTCGCGGATGGCCTGCCGCATTGAGGCAGGTGCTGTGAAGACGGGGTCGTCGGGGTTGATGATGCTGCGGCGCGGAGGCTCCCGCATGGCCTCGTCCTGCAGCCGCCGGTGGGCCAGCTCGCACGCGATGCGCTCCCCGGCGCGCGCCGCGTCGCGTTCCTCAGCGATGATGTCGTCTTTCCATTCCCTGCGGCAGCACTCATAGATCCACATGCCGCAGATATTCTTCAGGAAGCGTGTGGAGCCGTCGGCGCCGCCCTCGTTGGTGAAGTTGCGCCTGAGGCTGTCGCCGTTGATGACGGGCTGTCGTACCTCTATGCCCATGAGGCTCCACGTGCCGCTGCTGAGGTAGGCGAAATGGCTGTCGCGGGCGGG
>CABVDL010000149.1 GCA_902497035.1 uncultured Prevotella sp. | reverse complement strand
GTGCCGGCCACCAGCCTCTTGGTAAGGCATTTCCCGCTCTTACTCCTCACTTCTCACTCCTTACATTGGCAGTCTTCTGATAAGATAGGCTGCTATTAAAAATGACCAAAGAAAAAATCGGCTTTTTCTTTGGACAATCCCCCCGTTTGCACTATCTTTGCCTGAAATAGCATGAATATGAAATTTAAACTGCGCCACAACACCGCCATGCGGCTCATCATGGGCAGCTTCCTGCTCATTGTCATTCCGGCCGTGCTGTTTCTTGTCGTCTGGCCGCTCGCAGGCTGCCGATGGGCCTTGCTGCTGCCCTGCCTTTGGGAGCTGCTCATGGCCTATGGCTTTTTCTTCGGCTGGCGTCACATCATCGTGCGTCGCGCCACGTGCGTCTCTCCGCTGCTTCCGGCCTCGTTCGACGGCTACCGCGTGCTGCAGTTGTCCGACATCCATATCGGTACCTACCTGCGCAACCGCCGTTTCATTGACAAGCTGGTGGCACTGGTCAATGCCCAGCATGCCGACCTCGTGGTGTTCACGGGCGATTTGGTCAATGTCTCGGCTGAGGAGGTCATCCCTTTCCAGCACGTGCTGAGGCAGGTCAGGGCTGCCGACGGCGTGCTTTCCATCATGGGCAATCACGACTATTGCGAGTATGGGGCTGACAAGAGCAGGCGCAACGTCACGAAAAACCAGACGGTGCTGCACTATCTCGAGGAGAAAATAGGGTGGCATCTGCTGATGAACGAGCACAAGCTCATCAGCAGGGGCGGCGACAACATTGCCGTCATCGGCGTGGAGAACATCAGCCGTCCGCCGTTCCAGGACTATGGCGACCTGAGAAAGGCCATGGAGGGCTTGCCCGACGGCATGTTCAAGATATTGCTGAGCCACGACCCGAGCCACTGGCGGCGGGGCGTGCTCAACCAGACCGACATCGCGCTGACGCTCTCGGGCCACACCCATGCCGGCCAGCTCAGGGTGGGAAGGCTGTCGCCCTCAAAGATTGCCTACCAAGAATGGGGCGGCAAATACACCGAGAACGGGGCGATGCTCTATGTCTCTACGGGCATCGGCGGCACCGTGCCCTTCCGTCTTGGCGCATGGCCGGAGGTCAGCATCATCACCCTGCGGCGTGGCGCCGAGGCGGGAGCTCAGGCAAGCTCAGAGGGATAGACGGCGCATAAATCCATGGTCTTTTTTCGCCTTTCTGGCTTGGAATTGTAGGATTTTATCTAAATTTGCAGTATGAAAACTAATTATTTGCTGGCTGGCTGCGTGTTGCTGTTGGCCTTGCTCTGCTTTCTCAGCGTAGATGCGCCGCTGCGTTTCGGCCGTGAGCGTCAGGCGCGCGAGACTGAGGTGAAGGCGCGTCTCGTCGCCATTCGCCAGGCCGAGGAGCGTTACTGCCAGCGCCACGGCACCTATACCGGCGACTTCGACGCACTGGTCAAAGGCAGGCTGCTGCCCGACTCGCTGCGCTTCATTCCCGGCACCCGCAAGCCATTCAGCCTGCGCGTCTCCGGCATCATGGGAAAGACCGGCCGGCAGATACCCGTCATGGAGTGCGGCGCACGCTACGACGATTACCTGCAGGGGCTTGACGCTGACGAGGTGGGCAACCTCACCGACGAGGCTGCTTCGGCGGGACGGTTCCCCGGACTGAAGATAGGCGACCTTGAGACACCCAACAACAATGCGGGCAACTGGGAGTGACAGAACGGCCAATGAGACGTACAAAAAAGACAGCAAAAGAAAACGAACTATATATTTATGGAAAGCGAGCATAACAAACAACCCCGGCTGACCCTACGCGTGGCCAAAGGCTCACTGAGCTTCTCACTGCCTGACAATTCGGCCGGCACGCAGATTGTCTATGAGCCTTATGTGCCAAAGAGCGGCGTTTCGATGCCGGCCAACCTGCGCGAGGCTTTCAAGACCGTGCCTTTGCTCAGCCGTCCCCTCTCCCGCGCGCAGGTGCTCATCGACAGTCCGTCGTTGCTCATCCCCATAGAAGAGTATAAGGAGGAAGACAACGAGATGCTCTATTTCCACAGCTTCCCCGACGCAGAGGGCAGCCTGGTGCTGAGCAATGTGTTGCCGCAGCTTAACGCCGTGGCACTGTTTGCCGTCAACAAGGACTTGAAACTGGTTGTCGAGGACCATTTCCCGGACGTGCGCTTCACGTTGCTCATGCGTCCTGTGTGGGACTACCTGCGTCACCGCAGCCTCGTGGGCAACCGCCGCAAGCTCTATGTCTATTGCCACGACAATGTGCTGGAGATTGTCAGCTTCGAGCGCAACCGCTTTATCTTTGCCAATCGCTACGATGCCCGTCATGCGAAGGACATGGTTTATTTCATTCTTTTCGTCTGGAAGCAGCTAGCCCTTGACCAGCAGCGAGATGAGCTCTTCCTCGTGGGCAACCTGCCTGACAAGGAAAAACTGCTCGAAACGCTTCGCAAATACATCCAGGTGGTGAGCGTCATCAATCCGTCGGCCAGCTTCAACCGTGCGCCGCTCACGCAGCTGCGCGGCATCACGTTTGACCTAATCACCCTTTATCTCGGATAATCATGCGCATCATCACAGGCTCGTACAAAGGTCGCCATTTCGATATTCCACGGAGCTTCAAGGCCCGTCCCACCACCGACTTTGCCAAAGAAAACATCTTCAACGTGCTAAACGGCTACATCGATTTCGACGGAGCCGCTGCCTTGGACCTCTTCTCCGGCACGGGCAGCATCTCCCTTGAGATGCTCTCGCGCGGCTGCCGTCCCGTGGTGAGTGTGGAGGCCGACCGCGACCATGCCCGCTTCATTGCCGAGTGTATGAAGAAAATCGGCACTGCCGACAACGTGCTGGTGCGGGGCGACGTGTTCCGTTTCATCAAGAAATGCCACTCCCGGTTCGACCTCATCTTTGCCGACCCGCCCTATGCCCTGGAGCAGCTGCCGCAGATACCTCAGCTGGTGCTTGACAGCCAGTTGCTCAACGATGGTGGCATCTTCGTGTTTGAGCATGGCAAAAGCCACGACTTCTCCTCCCACCCCCGTTTCGTAGAGCACCGCAGCTACGGCAGCGTCAACTTCTCGCTGTTCCGCTGATGCCCTTGCTTGGCATCCGTCAGGACTGCCAATTTCCACAACTATCTGCCATCCATGAAAACTGCCGAATTTGTTGACCGCATCCTGCAGCGCCTCGGATTTCAGCCGACGCAAGACCAGTTGGCTGCCGCACGTGTGTTTGCCGCTTTCTTAGCCGACCGTGAGCCTGAGGCGGCCATGGTGATGCGCGGCTCGGCCGGGACGGGCAAGACCACGCTTGCCAGCGCCATGGTCGATACCCTCCACAGTCTCGGCCAGTCCATTGTGCTGATGGCGCCGACGGGCCGTGCGGCCAAGGTGTTTGCCGTCAACAGCCACCTGCCTGCCGCCACCATCCACCGCACCATCTACCGTGAGCGCAGCGTCGCGCCCGACAGTCGGTTCAATCTCAATTTCAACCGCTCGCGCCGCACGCTGTTTGTCGTCGATGAGGCCTCTATGATAAACGGCCGTTCGTCGGCTGACAGCAGCTTCGGAACGGGCAACCTGCTCGACGACCTCATCCGGTTTGTGTATAGCGGCGACCAGTGCCGCCTGTTGCTTATCGGCGACAACGCCCAGCTTCCACCCGTAGGCGAGCCGGAGGCTCCGGCACTCTCGCCTGACGAGCTGGGCGCCTATGGCCTGAAAGTGTATGCCTGCAGCCTCTCCGAGGTGGTGAGGCAGGGCAAGACTTCCGGCATCCTGCTCAATGCCACACGGCTGCGGCTCGGCATGCCCTCGTGGACAGCGCAAAAGGCAAATCCCGTTTTGCCCAAGCTGATAGTGCGCGGACTGCCCGATGTGGCGCGCGTGTCGGGCAACGACCTCATTGAGCAACTGGCCGACAGCTACAGTAAGGTGGGCATTGACGAGACCATAGTCGTCACACGCTCCAACAAGCGGGCTGCCGTCTACAACCAGGGCATACGCGCCCGGGTGCTTGACCTTGACGATGAGCTGTGCGGTGCCGACCGCGTGATGGTGGTGAAAAACAAGTACCTCTCCAGTAAAAACGATGACGCTGACGCTGGCTCCCTCCCCATGTTGCCGGCCCCGAGGCCCCGTCGGCTGTCGTTTATCGCCAACGGCGACCGCTGCGAGGTGAGGCGCGTGCGCCATTTCCGTGAGCTTTACGGCTTCCGTTTTGCCGATGCCACGCTGCGCTTCCCCGACTACGACGGTGAGGAGTTGCAGTCCATTGTCATGCTCGATGCCCTTGCCACTGACGCGCCTGCCCTCAGCCGCGAGCAGCAAGAGCGGCTCTACAACAGCGTGATGGCCGACTACGACGACGTGCCGCTGAAGGCCGACCGCATGCGGGCCGTGCGCGACAAT
>CABVDL010000148.1 GCA_902497035.1 uncultured Prevotella sp. | reverse complement strand
GCGAGATCAGCGCTGATGTGTGGGAAAAATGCCATACCAAGGGTTGGTGGCCGGCACCAGGCCGGCCACTACACTGCTACCAAGGTTGCATACCTCCACGGACTTTATCCGCTGCGCCGAGATCCGCGTAATCTGCGTGAGTCTGATTCCTCTGCGAGATCTGCGTAATCTGTGTGAGACGGATCGTTTATGACTGGGGAAGAGGCGATGGTTCGGCGGGCTTTTCCTTCGGCATGCTGAACTCGCAGCCGCAATAAAGTTGATTGTAGAAGTTGTACTCCTTTAGCAACGCGTTGCGGCGGTCCTGTAGGCCACCCTTACGCCAGTTCTGCGCCCAGAAGGTGGTACCCGGCACCTCGGCGGCAGCCTGCAGTCCGGCGGCATTGACCTGCTCAATGCTCTTCCATCTCGACGAGGCCAGCGTTGTGGCGAAATAGCGCAGCCCCAACTGTGCCGTCATCTTCGCCGAAGCCAACAGCCGGAGGTAGAAGCAGCGGCTACAGCGGCGGCCACGCTCCGGTTCGTTCTCCAGTCCACAGACGCCACGCCGCCACTCGTCGTGGTCGTAATCACCGTCAATCCAGTCGAGGCCGAGGCTCTCAGCATGGCGCTTGCTCTCGTTCTTGCGAATGGTGTATTCTTCAAGCGGATAGATATTGGGATTATAATAATAGATGGTCGGCCGCACGCCGTGCGCCATCATCCATTCAACGATAGCTGTGGAGCAGGGCGCACAGCAGGCATGCAGCAGCACGCGGTCGGCACCCTCGGGGATTTCTATTTCGTATTTCTTTTTCATCTATTGCAATGCTAATGGTGTATGGTTAACAGTGCAAAGGTAACAATATTTTTCTTGTTGCATTAGAAAAGGCCGCCTCAATTGGAAGCGGCCTTAAATGATTTCTCGAAATGAAGCATGTCATTACGACACCGACTTCATGCCCATGCGGGCCTCAACCACATTGACGACGTAGTCGCCGAGCTTCTCACTTTCCTGGATGAGGTCCATATACATCGTGCCGGAGGCATAGTCGTAGAGGTGGTTGTTGATGTCGTTGAGGTTCTCCGAGCGCAGCTGGTTGCGGTAGTTGTTGATTTCGTTCTCAATGTTGAACGACCTTGTCGCGTTGAGCTCCTCGCGGTGGCCGGTGAGCAGGATGTTCATCTGGGTGAGGGCGTCGTCAACCAGCTCGAACATCTGATGGATGTGGTCGTACTGGCTTTCGGTGAAGTCCTCCTTCGAGTTGAACTTCCGGTGGATGGTGCGCCCCATGTTGTTGCAGGCGTCGCCAATGCTCTCCAGCTCTGATATTTGCCGCAGCATGGAGCGTATCTTGGCCTTGGTGTCGTCGCTCAGGTGGGCGTTGCTCACCTGGTCGAGGTACTTGGCAATCTCTATCTCCATGTTGTCGGAGATATTCTCATACTTCACGATGCGGTCGTAAATTTTCTGGAACTTATCCTTGTCCTTTTCCTCCAACAGGTCTCTGACCATTCCGAACATGCGGTGTATGCGGTCGGCAAAGCTCTGTATCTCCTTCTGAGCCTCAAGCACCGACAGCTCCGGGGTCTTCATGATGCCGCTTGAGATGAAGCGCAGGCGGAACTCGTCGTCCTCGCTGTTGGGCTTCGGCTTCCATACCCAGCAGCACACCTTGGCCACCTGCTTGACAAAAGGCAGCAGCACCAGCGTGTTGGTGACGTTGAAGCAGGTGTGGAACGCGGCCAGGGCAAAGGTGAGGCGCGTGGCCGACGGCACGACGGCGGTGTCCTCCGGGTCAAATCCCACGAAGCCGCAGGCGAAGCGCACGAAGATCTTGAAGATGCACAGCACCCAAATCACGCCGAAGACATTGAAGAACAGATGGCCGAAGGCGGCGCGCCGTGCCTCGGTATTGGCCGTCAGGGCCACGAGATTGGCCGTGAGCGTGGTGCCGATGTTCTCGCCCATCACCAGTGCGATGCCCAAGTAGATGGGCAGCCCGCCCTGCGTGCAAAGCATCATCGTGATGGCCATAAGCGCGGCCGAGCTCTGGAGAATGCAAGTGAGGATGGTACCGAACAATAAAAACAACAGAATGGTACCGAAACTGTTGGGGTCGAAACTGGCGAAGAATCCCTTGAGGCTGTTGAGCTCGGCAGGTGGTATCTGGCTCTCACCGAGCGTCGTCAACGCCAGGAACATGAATGCCACGCCAAACAAGAAGTCGCCGATATAGCGGTTCCTCTTCGAATAGATGAGCAACAGGCCGATGAGGAATACGGGCCAGACAAAGGTGCTTATCTTAAAGGAGAAGCCCGCCGACATAATCCAGGCCGTGAGCGTGGTGCCGATATTGGCGCCCATAATGACCGATATGGCCTGCACCAGCGTCAGCAGACCTGCGTTGACAAACGAGACGGTCATCACCGTCGTGGCTGTTGACGACTGCACGGCAACCGTGGTAAACATACCCGTCAGCACGCCCGACACGCGGTTCGTCGTCATCGCACCCAATACATGGCGCAGCTGGGGGCCCGCCATCTTCTGCAAGGCCTCACTCATCACCTTCATGCCGTAGATGAGCAGGGCGAGTGCTCCAACAATCTTTAAAAGTAGTATCGTCATATTTTAACTAAGTTTATTAATCCCGCGGAAGCATGCTAACTTGTTTTTTACTAACTTTACCACCAAATCTAATTTAACATTAAGCGGTATGACAGTACAGAAACAGACGTTACAAATCCGTTGCAAAAATAATAAAAAAACGCTAAACATCGCTCCCGGAAGCACACTTTCTGAAGTTTTTAACGCTTCTGGCGTGCAAATGAACCACGGGCCGGTATGCGCCAGGATAAATAATAAGGTGGAGGGGCTGCACTACCGCCTCTACCACAACAAGGACGTGGAGTTTCTCGATATGACTTCTGAGCCCGGCTCCCGCAACTATACACGCACGCTGTTCTTCATTCTCTGCAAGGCGGTGCACGACATCTACAAGCGCAGCAGGGTGATTATCGACATTCCCGTGAGCAACGGGTTCTACGTCAACCTGCAGATTGGGCATCCCGTAGAGCTGGAGGACGTTGACCAGATACGCCGGCGCATGCAGCAGATCATCGACGCCGCCTACCCCATCCTGCGCTATGAGGTGCCTACAGAGGAAGCGGTGAGGATGTTTGAGGAGCGCGGCGACATGGCCAAGGTGAAGCTGCTCAAGAGCGCGGGAAAGCTTTACACCACTTATTATAAGATTGACGACTACGTCGATTACTACTATGGCTCGCTGCTCACCAACACGAGAGACATCTACCTCTTCGGCCTGGAGAAATATTTCGACGGCGCGCTGCTGCGCATTCCTGCCGTCAAGAAGCCCGACGTGCTGCCCGAGATGACACACCAGGACAAGATGTTCGGCGTGTTCAAGGAGCATCACCACTGGCAGGACATCGTAGGCATCAGGACGGTGGGCGACTTCAACGAGCTCGTGGACAAGGGAATGGCCACCGACATCATCAACGTCTCGGAGGCCCTGCAGGAGAAGCGCATCTCGGAGATTGCCGACGAGATAGCCTCGCGCAAGGGCGTGAAGCTCGTGCTGCTCGCCGGGCCCTCGTCGTCGGGAAAGACCACCACGTGCAAGCGGCTGAGCATACAGCTGTTGGCCAACGGCATACGGCCACTGCAGATATCGCTCGACGACTACTTTGTCGATCGCGAGCACACGCCTAAGGATGCCGACGGCGAGTACGACTACGAGAGCCTCTACGCGCTCAACCTCAAGCTGATTAACGAGCAGTTCAACGCCCTGTTCCGGGGCGAGGAGGTGGAGCTGCCAAAATACGACTTCACGACAGGCACCAGCCACCCCAGCGGAACAAGGCTCAGGATGGGCGAGAACGATATCCTCGTCGTAGAGGGAATACACGCTCTCAACCCAGAGCTGACCGCCGAAATACCAGAAAAGCAGAAGTTCCGCGTCTATGTGTCGGCATTGACAACCATCCTGCTCGATGACCACAACTACATCCCCACAACCGACAACCGGCTGCTGCGCCGCATCATCCGCGACTACAAGTACCGCGGCGTCAACGCACAGGAGAGCATCCACCGCTGGCCCTCGGTCAGGGCGGGCGAGAACAAGTGGATATTCCCCAACCAGGAGAATGCCGACGCAATGTTCAACTCTGCCATGCTCTTTGAGTTGGGCGTCATCAAGGAACAGGCCGACCCGCTCCTCGAGCAGGTGCCTGAGAACTGCCCCGAATACTCCGAGGCCTACCGCCTGCGCAAGTTCCTGAGCTACATCCGCCCCATTCCCAACAAGGACATTCCGCCCACAAGCCTCATGCGGGAGTTCCTCGGAGGCAGCTCGTTCCACTATTAGCCCCACCCCCTTGGCCCGCGAAGCGGGCCAAGTACCCTCCCCCACCCAGGGGAGGGCTTTATATGCAAAGTTATCTCCAAGGGTACCGAAACATTCAAAGTGGGATTTACGATGGGCTTCATAGTGGGCAAAACCGACCTGATGTCAGTCTCTCTTCTGACAAACATGGCACAAAACGCAACAATGGCAATACATCTGCGGAATCAGCGTGAGCTAAAGGACGCGGTGACGCCAATGAGAATACCCTTCGGACGGTGGCCGGCACCAGGCCGGCCA
>CABVDL010000147.1 GCA_902497035.1 uncultured Prevotella sp. | reverse complement strand
CGGCACAAGGCCGGCCACTACACTGTCAACCATGTACCTGTGGCAGTCTTCGCGGGTGCTGCTGTGTCAGCATCCCTTTCCGTCGAGGCTGCATGCGGGACCGTCGGTGGGGGAGTATTCCCTCAGACCCACATCCTCCGGCTTCAGCGTCACCGTACCGTCCTCAAGCACGAAGGCCGGGATGCCGATGTCGCCAATCTCCTTGGAGTGGTCGAAGGCCGCGCTCTTGTCGCGCAGCCGCATGAAGGCGCCCATGTAGCGCACGTTTGCACCAATGTCAATAACCTTAAACCGCTTGTCGCCCTTCACCTGCTCATCCACGTAGGCGCAGTAGGGACACGACGGCATGCCATAAATCTTAATCATAGTCTTTGTCTTTTATCAATTGTGTTTCGGCAGCAAATTTACGCAGTTTTTTTCAGACCGCCGTGGCAGTCTCCATTTTTTTTTGATGCGGGCATCATACACCCGTCTTCCAAATTATACGTAACAACTGTTAAATAAGCGTAAATCAGGTGCCATGGCAAAAGATTGTTCTTAATAATGGTAGGTCTATTCGCGGAAAGTTCGTACCTTTGCACCCCGAATTGGGTTAGTATGCGCTGTAGTGGCTGCACCATGGCGCAGAAAGCCTGTATTTGGCTGACAATAAATAAAATAAATATAAATTAAAACAACAAAATTATGCCTACTATTTCACAGTTAGTACGTAAAGGCAGAAGGGTGCTCGCCGACAAGAGCAAGTCACCGGCACTGGACGGATGTCCTCAGCGCCGTGGCGTGTGTGTGCGTGTGTACACCACCACCCCTAAGAAGCCTAATTCAGCAATGCGTAAGGTCGCCCGTGTGCGCCTGACCAACCAGAAGGAGGTCAACTCCTACATTCCCGGAGAGGGCCACAACCTGCAGGAGCACAGCATCGTGCTTGTCCGTGGCGGCCGTGTGAAGGACCTTCCCGGTGTGCGTTATCACATTGTCCGCGGTACGCTTGATACCGCCGGCGTGGCCAACCGCACACAGCGCCGTTCCAAGTATGGAGCCAAGCGTCCTAAGGCCAAGAAGTAATCAGCGCAATAAGCCGGGGGCCAAGGGTCCTTACCCTATGGCCAAGGGCTTATGCCACTCTCGCAGAATTCTACAATTTTATTTATACAATCGTTTTGCTGGAGAAGTTAAAGAAGGTTGAGTAAATGTCCGGGCGCGGACGTTGAAGAACGATATTGACAGCCCCATGCAAATATTATTATTAAAGTAATGAGAAAAGCAAAACCACGTAAGCACGTGATCCTTCCCGATCCCGTCTTCAATGACCAGATGGTCTCAAAGTTCGTCAACCATTTGATGTATGACGGCAAGAAGAACACTTCGTTCACCATTTTCTACAACGCTCTTGACATCGTAAAGGATAAGATGTCGAAGGAAGAGAAGGCTCCCCTTGAGATTTGGAAGCAGGCTCTCGACAACATCACTCCGCAGGTGGAGGTGAAGAGTCGCCGTATCGGCGGTGCCACTTTCCAGGTGCCTACCGAGATCCGTCCCGAGCGTAAGATGAGCGTTGCCATGAAGAATATGATTGCCTTCGCCCGCAAGCGCGGCGGTCACACCATGGCTGACAAGCTGGCCGCTGAGATCATGGATGCCTACAACAACCAGGGCGGCGCCTTCAAGCGTAAGGAGGATATGCACCGTATGGCCGAGGCTAACCGTGCATTCGCTCACTTCAGGTTCTAATCATCGTATTAAAGGATAATAACTACAATGGCTAATCGCGATTTACATTTGACCCGTAACATCGGCATCATGGCCCACATTGACGCCGGTAAGACAACGACATCGGAGCGTATCCTGTTCTACACAGGAAAGACCCACAAGATTGGTGAGGTGCACGATGGCGCTGCCACCATGGACTGGATGGTGCAGGAGCAGGAGCGTGGTATCACCATCACCTCTGCCGCCACTACTTGTAACTGGAACTGGAACGGGAAGACATACAAGATCAACCTTATCGACACTCCGGGACACGTGGACTTTACCGCTGAGGTGGAGCGCTCGCTCCGTGTGCTCGACGGCGCCATCGCCACTTACTCGGCTGCCGACGGCGTTCAGCCGCAGTCGGAGACCGTGTGGCGTCAGGCTGACAAGTACAACGTGCCGCGCATCGGTTATGTGAACAAGATGGACCGCTCTGGTGCCGACTTCTTCGAGACTGTACAGCAGATGAAGGACATCCTGGGCGCCAATCCTATCGTCATCCAGATTCCTATCGGTGCTGAGGAGAACTTCAAGGGTGTCGTTGACCTCATCAAGATGAAGGCTATCCTCTGGCACGACGAGACCATGGGTGCCGAATATGAGGTTGACGAAATTCCTGCCGACCTCAAGGACGAGGCCGACGAGTGGCGCGACAAGCTGCTCGAGGGTGCCGCCAACTATGACGACAACCTTATGGAGAAGTATCTTGAGGACCCCTCGACCATCACTGAGGAGGAAATTATCGCCGCCATCCGCAAGGGTTGCGTCTCCATGGAGTGCTGCCCGATGTTGCTTGGCTCTTCTTATAAGAACAAGGGCGTGCAGCCCCTGCTCGACTATACCTGCGCTTTCCTGCCCTCTCCTGAAGACACTCCCGCCATCGTGGGCACCAACCCCGAGACCGGCGAGGAGGAGGACCGCAAGCCTCTTGAGAGCGAGCCCACGGCCGCTCTGGCCTTCAAGATTGCCACCGACCCGTTCATGGGCCGTCTGGTTTACTTCCGCGTCTATAGCGGTAAGGTGCAGGCCGGCTCCTACGTCTATAACCCCCGCTCGGGCAAGAAAGAGCGCATCAGCCGTCTGTTCCAGATGAACTCGCACCAGGAAATTCCTATGGAGAGCATCGACGCCGGCGACATCGGCGCTGGTGTAGGCTTCAAGGACATCCGTACCGGTGATACCCTCTGCGACGAAAGTCACCCCATCGTGCTTGAGTCGATGACCTTCCCCGACACTGTGATTTCCGTTGCCGTGGAGCCCAAGAGCCAGGCCGACGTGGCCAAGCTCGACAATGGTCTCGCCAAGCTGGCCGAGGAAGACCCGACCTTCACCGTGCATACCGACGAGCAGAGTGGCCAGACCATCATCTCGGGTATGGGTGAGCTTCACCTCGACATCATCATCGACCGCTTGAGACGTGAGTTCAAGGTGGAATGTAACCAGGGCAAGCCTCAGGTTAACTACAAGGAAGCCATCACCAAGACCGTGGAGAACTGGCGTGAGGTCTATAAGAAGCAGACCGGTGGCCGTGGTAAGTTCGCCGACATCATCGTCACCGTTGGTCCCAAGGATGAGGACTATAAGGACGGCGACCTGCAGTTCGTCAACGAGGTGAGCGGTGGCCACATTCCCAAGGAGTTCATCCCCTCCGTGCAGAAGGGCTTCCAGGACAGCATGAAGAATGGTGTGCTCGGCGGCTTCCCGATGACGGGTCTGAAGGTGGTTCTCACCGACGGTAGCTTCCACCCTGTTGACTCTGACCAGATCTCGTTCGAGCTCGCTGCCCACGCAGCCTTCAAGAACGTTTGCCAGAAGGCAGGCCCCGTGCTCATGGAGCCTATCATGAAGGTCGAGGTCGTAACGCCTGAGGAGAACATGGGTGACGTCATCGGTGACCTCAACAAGCGCCGTGGACTTGTCCAGGGCATGGATGAGGCCCGCAGCGGCGCCCGTATCGTGAAGGCCATGGTGCCTCTGGCAGAGATGTTCGGCTATGTGACCGCTCTGCGTACCATCACCTCCGGCCGTGCCACCAGCTCCATGGAGTACGACCACCACGCACCGCTGTCTGCCTCGCTGCAGGCCCAGGTGCTTGAGGAACTCAAGAAGTAATAATCAGCCTCTCCTCTGCTAAGCGTATGACTCTTTAGCAGAGGAGGCTTTCACAAACAATTCATAATATAAACAACAACCATGAGTCAAAAGATTCGTATCAAGCTGAAGAGCTATGACCATCAGCTCGTTGACAAGTCTGCCGAGCAGATTGTCAAGGCTGTCAAGGCCACCGATGCCATTGTGAGCGGACCCATTCCATTGCCCACCCACAAGCACATCTACACCGTGAACCGTTCCACATTCGTCAACAAGAAGAGCCGTGAGCAGTTCCAGCTGAGCGACTACAAGCGTCTCATCGACATCTACTCTGCCACCAGCAAGACCGTGGATGCCCTGATGAAGCTCGAGTTGCCCTCAGGTGTCGAGGTCGAGATCAAGGTCTGATCATCTGTCTCTTTCCTCCAAGGGAAGAAATCATATAATAAAGCCAGACAAGTGTTAGCCATTTGTCTGGCTTTTTTCTTGTCGTTTCCGCCATCACTGTAGGGCGGCCTTGCGCTGGTTCTAAGACAAGGCTCTGTCTTACTTATTGGTTGTGTACTCCTGTATGCGTGTGTGTTTTTTCTATACGCGCAAATGGTTGGGCGGGGATAAACCCCGCCCTACGGTGTCACCGTCCCGCCCTGCGATGCATCAGCAATGATTACGTTATAAAATGTAGGGGCGGGGTTTATCCCCGCCCTAACCCCCGGATGGCAACAACATGGGAAATAATCACGTGTTATCCTGCGTGGTTAGGGCGGGGATGAACCGAGGCTGCTGCCAAACTACCCTTTTTGAAAATAGTGTATATATATGTATGTGGT
>CABVDL010000146.1 GCA_902497035.1 uncultured Prevotella sp. | reverse complement strand
ATAAACCCCGCCCCTACATTAATACCGCAATCATTGCTGATGCATCGCAGGGCGGGACGGTGACAGTAGGGGCGGGGTTCATCCCCGCCCTAACCCGAATGACACCCGCGGGTTTATATTCCTTAATTCGTCAATGCGTCACCATCAATTGCAGAAACATGCTTATAACTAATTGATAATCAATGCTGACACTTTATCCAGCCAAAGATGTGATGAAGTCAGAGGGCTGCGACAAACCGCACAACAGAAAGAGGGCTGCGACAATTCTGTGATTTGTCGCAGCCCTCTTTTCTATTTGGGGGTGACAGACCTGCCCCCGGAGGAGCAGGCTGTCAGCTTATTAGTCGTTGTTGTTGTCGAGCTCGTTGCTGAAGTCAGCATGCTGCTGCTCGCCGTCGTGGTTCTCGAAGCGGCGGGGGCAGTGGTCGGCACGCTGCTGGCCGTTGTTGTAGTCGCCCTCACGACGGGGACGGCGGTCACCACGGGGCTGGCCGTTGCGGTCACCCTCACGGCGGGGACGGCGGGGACGCTCCTGATAACCCTCGGGCTTCTCAGTCAGCACGCGGTGAGAGAGCTTGTACTTACCCGTCTTGGGATCAATCTCAAGCAGTTTCACCTTGATGTGGTCACCCTCCTTGATGCCGGCCTCCTCGACCGTCTCAAGGCGCTTCCACTCAATCTCGGAGATGTGGAGCAGGCCTTCCTTGCCCGGCAGTATCTCGACGAAGCAGCCGTAAGGCATGATGCTCTTCACCACACCGTCATAGACCTCGCCCACCTCGGGCAGGGCGACGATGCCCTTGATCTTGGCGATGGCGGCGTCGATGCTCTCCTTGTTGGGAGCCGACACCTGCACGTGACCCACGCCGTCGGCCTCGTCGATGGTGATGGTAGCGCCGGTGTCCTCCTGCATCTGCTGGATAATCTTTCCGCCCGGGCCAATGACGGCGCCGATGAACTCCTTGGGGATGTCGAAGGCCTCGATGCGCGGCACCTGGGGCTTGAGCTCCTTGCGCGGCTCGCTGATAGTCTTCATCATCTCGCCCATGATGTGCTCACGGCCGGCCTTGGCCTGCATGAGCGCCTTCTCGATGATGTCGAACGACAGGCCGTCGCACTTGATATCCATCTGGGTGGCTGTCAGACCGTCCTTCGTACCAGTGGTCTTGAAGTCCATGTCGCCCAGGTGATCCTCATCGCCGAGGATATCCGAAAGGATGGCATATTTGTCCTCGCCGGGGTTCTTGATGAGGCCCATGGCGATACCGGCCACCGGCTTCTTGATGGGTACGCCGGCGTCCATCAGGGCGAGCGTGCCGCCGCAGACAGAGGCCATCGACGACGAGCCGTTGCTCTCGAGGATGTCGCTCACCACGCGCACGGTGTAGGGATAGTCGGCAGGAATCTGACCCTTCAGGGCGCGCCATGCCAGATGGCCGTGGCCGATCTCACGGCGGCCGGGACCGCGCTGCGACTTAGCCTCACCCGTGGAGAACGGGGGGAAGTTGTAGTGGAGCAGGAACTTCTGGTAGCCGCGGGTCACCACGCCGTCGTTGAGCTTCTCGTCGAGCTTTGTACCGAGGGTGACGGTAGCCAGCGACATGGTCTCGCCGCGCTGGAAGATGGCCGATCCGTGAGGCATGGGCAGCGGGCTCACCTCGCACCAGATGGGACGTATCTCGTCGGTCTTGCGGCCGTCCATGCGGAGACCCTCGTCGAGGACGCAGCGGCGCATGGCGTCGCGCAGCACGTCGCCCCAGTAGCGGGTGGCCTCAGCATGCTTCTCCTCGAGGTCCTCCTCGGAGAGGTCGGTGTGGGCGGCGTCATACTTCTCAAGGAAGTCGGCCAGCGTCTGGTCGAAGGCGTCGTTGCGCTCCTGCTTCGGCAGTGTCTTGTGGATGATATCGTAGGCGGGCTGGTAGAGCTCGTCGTGGATTTGCTTGCGAAGGTCCTCGTCGTTAATCTCGTCGTTGTACTCGCGCTTGACGTCGGTGCCGAGCTCCTTTGCGAGCTCGTCCTGCAGGTCGCACATGGGCTTGATGGCCTCCTGGGCAGCCTTGAGGGCGCCGATGAGGTCCTGCTCCGACACCTCGCTCATCTCGCCTTCCACCATCATCAGGTTGTCCTTGGTGCAACCCACCATGATGTCGAGGTCAGCGTCTTTCATTTGCTCAAATGTCGGGTCAATGACATACTCGCCATTGATGCGTGCCACACGGCACTCAGAGATGGTATGCTCGAAAGGAATGGTGGAACAGGCCATGGCGGCAGAGGCCGCAAAGCCTGCCAGTGCGTCGGGCTGGTCCTTTCCGTCACTTGAAAGCAACCAGATTTGCACGAATACCTCACAGTGGTAATCGGAGGGGAACAGTGGACGGAGGGCGCGGTCAACAAGGCGCGAAATCAAAATCTCCTCGTCCGTGGCCTTACCTTCACGTTTGGTAAAGCCGCCTGGGAAACGGCCGGTAGCATAATACTTTTCCCTGTAATCAACGGTCACCGGCATGAAGTCGGTACCCGGAACGGCCTCTTTGGCTGCCGTCACTGTGGCAAGCAGCACGGTGTTGTTCATGCGGAGAACAACGGCGCCGTCAGCCTGCTTGGCAACCTTTCCTGTTTCAATTGAGATGGTACGGCCATCTGGCAACTGAACGGTCTTTGTAATAACGTTCATCTAAAAAAATAACTTATTGTTTTGACTAACATCTGATAATATAACGTTGCAAAGGTACCTAATATAAAGGATATTAAGGCAAGAATGGCATATATTTTTTGTTTTTTTGGCGATTATCCGAAAAAACTGCGTACATTTGCAATCGTCAAGACGACAACAAGAACGTATTATGAAGATAAATCACTTATTCCCAATGCTGGCCATTGCGCTGGCCGCATTGTGCATCACCTCCTGCTCCGACAAGAAGTTCCATGTGTCGGGCACCATCAGCAACGCGCAGGACTCGCTGCTTTATTTCGAGAACATGAGCCTCAACGGTCCCGTCACCGTCGATTCGGTGAAGCTCGGCAAGGACGGCTCGTTCAGCTTCGACGGCGAGGCGCCCAAGAGCCCCGAGTTCTACCGGCTGCGCATCGACCGCCAGATCATCAACGTGGCCATCGACTCCACCGAGAACATCACCGTCAAGGCCGCCTATCCGCAGATGTCGGGACAGTACGACATCGAGGGCTCTGAGGAGTGCAAGAAAATCAAGGAGCTGGCGCTGCTGCAGCTCGACCTGCAGGCACGCATCAACGCCGTGGCGCAGAACCCCAACGTGCCGTACCAGCAGGAGGCCGACAGCGTGCAGTCAATGCTCAATGCCTACAAGCAGCAGGTGAAGCTCAACTATATCTTCAAGGCTCCGATGAGGGCCTACGCCTACTTCGCCCTGTTCCAGACCTACGTGCTGGGCAACCAGGTGGCCCTCATCTTCAATCCCCACGCCAGCAAGGAGGACGTGCAGGCCTACGCCGCCGTGGCCACGAGCTGGGACACCTACTACCCCGGCTCTGAGCGCGGCAAGAACCTGCACAACATTGCCATCGCCGGCATGAGAGACCTGCGCATCGTGCAGGCACAGCAGGCCCAGACCATCCCGGCCGACAAGGTTGCCACGGCCGGCGTGCTGGAGATTGCGCTGCCCGACAACAAGGGTGTCACGCGCAAGCTCACGAGCCTCAAGGGCAAGGTGGTGCTGCTCGACTTCCACGTCTTCGCCTCCGAGGGCAGCACGGCACGCATCATGAAGCTGCGCGAGCTGTACAACAAATACCACGCCCAGGGCCTGGAGATCTATCAGGTGAGCCTCGACCCCGACGAGCATTTCTGGAAAGAGAGCGTCGCCGCACTGCCCTGGGTCTGCGTCCACGACGTGGCCGGCACCGGCTCGCAGTACGCCACGATGTACAACGTGCAGACCGTGCCAACGTTCTTCCTCATCGACCGCGACAACACACTGCAGAAGCGCGACTCACAGATTAAGGACCTCGACGCCGCCATAAAGGCATTGTTGTAAACCCACCATCAGCTCCGTCATCAATCCATCACCATGCATCCCTTAGAGAAATTCAATTTCTGCCCCGTATGCGGCAGCAAGCATTTCGAGGTCAACGACGACCAAAGCAAGCGGTGCGACAACTGCGGCTTCGTGTATTATCTCAACCCCAGCGCCTCGACGGCAGCCCTCATCCTCAACGAGCGCGACGAGCTGCTGGTGCTGACGCGCAAGCGTGAGCCCGCCAAGGGCACGCTCGACCTGCCCGGCGGCTTCTGCGTCATCGGGGAGTCGGGCGAGCAAGGCGTGAGGCGTGAGGTGAAGGAGGAGACCGGCCTCGACGTCACAGAGACACGCTACCTCTTCAGCTATCCCAACACCTATCTTTATTCCGGCTTCAACGTGCGCACGCTCGACCTGTTTTTCCTCTGCAAGGTAAAGGACGACAGCCACGTAGTGCCTCACGACGACGCCCAGGCCTACCAGTGGGTGCCACTCAGCAAGATTCACACCGAGCAATTCGGCATGCGGTCCATACGCCAGGCCCTCACCGTGTTCCTGCAGAGCCGGGGCATGAGGTGAGGCTGTCGCCATCATTGCCTGCGACCATCATTGCCTGCGATACCTGCGACCATCATTGCCTGCGATACCTGCGGCCATCATTGCCTGCGATACCTGCGGCTGGTGGCCGGCACCAGGCCGGCCACTACACTACAACCATAAATACTACTGGAGAGGAGACGGAAGAGCAGGCAAGCAGATGATTAACATCCGTGGAGCTTT
>CABVDL010000145.1 GCA_902497035.1 uncultured Prevotella sp. | reverse complement strand
GCCTGTACATGATTTTCTGCTTCGTATCATCTGGAGATGGCAAGGCAATATGAGGCAGGACAAAGATAATCAATGATGACACTTCATCCAACCAAAGCAAAAACGAGGAGATGAAGGAGGCTGGATGACACGTCCACATCGGCGTTACGAGAATGCGGGATGGCTTGAACGACAAAGTAAGGCGGTCACCACAATTAAGTATGGCGGTCACCACAGTTAAGTGAAGCGGTCGCCATAGTTAAGTGAGGCGGTCGCCACGGCTTGTCGGTCAAGCCATTTCACAGTATCGGTCAAGCCACTTCGCAGTGTCGGTCAAGCCACTTCGCAGTATCGGTCAAGCCACTTCGCAGTGTCATTTGACGCAACAGACTGTAACGGTTAACGCTTCAGCACGAACGCTTCAGCGCGAGGACACGCGGGATGATGGCCTATTTTGTAGAAAAACCGTCAGCTGAAATCATTTGGGATGCGAGCTGACATACTCCGAGGGCAGGCAGCCGAACTTTTTCTTGAAGCTCGTGGAGAAATATGAGGGCGAGCTGAAGCCCACCTCGTAGCTTATCTCCGAGACCGTCAACGTGCCCTTGCGCAGCAGCTCGCAGGCCTTGGCAAACCGGATATGCTTGATGAAGTCGTTGGCTCCGCCGCCCGTTATGGCCTTGATCTTCAAGTGGAGGTTGGAACGGCTCATCAGCATCTCGCGGGCAAACATCTCGGTGGTGAACTCCGCGTCGGCGATGTGTTTCTCCACTATCTCCACCGCTCTTTTCAGCAGTTCCTTGTCCAGCGTGTTGTTGGCCAGCCTCTCCGGCTCAACCTCCACGGTGTGGTTGTAGTGCTGTATGGTCAGGTCGCGGGTATGGAAGATGTTGCGTATCTTCGCCGTGAGTATGGCGATGGAGAAAGGCTTGGGGATGTAGTCGTCGGCACCCACCTGCAGTCCCTCTAGCTGCTCCTGCACGTCGACCTTGGCCGAGAGGATGATGACAGGGATATGGCTCGTCTGGATGTTGCGCTTCAGGTGGCGGCAGAGCTGCAGTCCGTCCATCACAGGCATCATCACGTCGGTGATTACAAGAGTTGTCTCGTCGCTCAATTTGCCGAGCGCCTCCTGTCCATTGACGGCCTCCACGACACGGTACTGTCCAGACAGCGCGTCGCAGATGTAGTGGCGTATGTCGTCGTTGTCGTCGACCACGAGGATGGTGTCAGTGGCCGACGATGCGGCCTCCGCCTGTGCCCCGGCCGTCACATTCTCCCCGGCTGGCAGCGCCGTCCGCCCGCCGCCGGTATCGGCAATGACCTCAGCGTCGTGCTCTATCTCGTCCTTGCTGTAGGCCGACTCCGTGGCCGGCAAGGTGACAGTGAAGGTGCTGCCCTCCCCCACCCTGCTCGTGAGCGAGATGGTGCCATGGTGCAGTTCGACGAGCTTCTGCACGATTGACAGGCCTATTCCGCTGCCCATGTGTCCGTCCTTAACCTGGTAGAAGCGCATGAATACATACTGCTGCTTCTCCTTGGGGATGCCGATGCCCTTATCGGCAACAGCAATGGTCAGGCTTCCGTTAGCGACAAAGGCCCTCACGCAAATGGCCTTGCCGTCGGGTGTGTATTTCAAGGCATTTGACAGCAGATTGCCGAGAATGAGATCCAAAAAGTCAGGGTCACACAGCACTCGCTCCTCCCCACTCTTCACGTCAGTAGTAAGTGCGATGTTGTGGCTGATGGCAGCTCCTGTATATCGGCTGACAATGCCTCCCACCAAATTTTCCAAAGGCACGCGTCTCACCTTTAGTCTATAGGCTCCCATCTCTGCCCTTCGGTAATCGAGCAGTTGGTTGACGAGATATAGCAGCCTTCTGACATTGGTCTGTATTACGGCGAGCTTGCCCTGAATCCATCGGTCTGTTGTCCGGATCTCAATTTCCTCCAATGGCGAGGCGATGAGCGTCAGCGGGGTGCGCAGCTCATGCGAGATATCGACAAAGAACCGTTGCTTCATCTCGTTGACCTCATTAAGCTGTTTCTGCTCTCTACGTCTTTGTTCCTCCTTAAGCTTACGCGTCTTTCGCGCAACGGCATATCGGAAAGCGGCATATCCTGTTGCGATGAGCAGCACCAGAAACAACAGCCGAGCAGGAATGGTCTGGTACCAAGCCGGAAGGACATGAATGGTCAGCGAGGTGACTTCGTTTCCCCACACGCCGTCATTGTTGGCTGCCTTGAGCAGGAACCGGTAGTCGCCGTGAGGCAGATAGTCATAAGATGCCGTGAGATACCTGTCGGTGTAGTGCCAGTCGTTGTCGTAGCCCTCAAGCTTGTAAGCGAAGATATTGGAGCCTCCCGACACGTAGTTCGGTACGGTGAAATGCAGTGCGAGCGATGACGTACGGTGGGGCACAAATATCTCGTGAGCCGTCTCTATGCTCGTACGCAGCATACCGTCGGGTGACGGACTGACGAGACTGTCCATGACCGTGAGGCCAGTGATAATGGGTCTTGGCGCGTATCGGTTGGTGACAAACCGGTCGGGATAGAACGCAGTCACGCCATTGGTGCCGCCAAAGAGTATCTGGCCGTCGGACGCCGCATAGGCGGCCCCAGCCATGAACTGAACGTTGCGTATGCCGTCTGACTTGCCATAAACATGTATCTTGCCTCCCTTCGCGGGGTTACTTTTTTCATCGGCTTTCGTCTGGCTTGGCGTGTAAGCACAAAGTCCATAATCGGTGCTAATCCAAAAAGTGCCCTTACGGTCTTCGAGAATGCCATAGACGATGTCGCTTGGCAGTCCGTCGTGAGTGGTGAGCCGATGCCTAATCGAGCGACGCTTGGTGTCGATGTTGAACAGTCCCTCCTGCGTGCAAGCCCACAAAGAGCCGTCGCGGCCGTTGTAGAGGGCGTTTATATGGCTGTAAGCCAAGCGAGGGGAGATGCGGCCCATGTTGACCTGTCGCAGGCTGTTGCCCGGTCCTGGCGCATAGGCAGCCAGCCCATCCTCACAGCCAGTCCACAACAGGCCTTGGTTATAGACCATCGACCAAATGAGCTTAGGTTGATGTCCGTGCTGAACAATTCTGACGTTAGCAATATTCCCTGTCGTCTTGTCGTAGGTCTTAAGGCCGTTAAGCGTGCCAAGGAACAGCCGACTTGGATCAACAGTGGGAAGTATGGCATAAATACTATTGTTATCGGCAATATTGTCATGGCTCCTGTGAACGACAATGTTTCCAGTCGAAGGATTTAGCACTGCAAGACCTCCTAATTGCGTGCCTACATAGACCCTGCCATCAGTATCATCACAATATATCGACTTGATGTCGTTGCCAGGCATGCCATTGGCGGTGTTAAAGGCTTGGAAGACACCATGCGGGTCGAGCCTGTCAAGGCCATTGTTGGTGCCTATCCAGAGATTGCGGCTGCGGTCTCCGACAATACAGCTCACCACGTTGTTACTCAACGAGTTTCTGTTGGACTCATTCCGCATGTTTATGAACCTCCCGCGATTGTCGTTGTAATAGAATAAGCCATTAAAGAACGTTCCCGCCCAAATACCGTTCTGACTGTCCCTGAAGATGCACCTCACCGACAGTGTGGATCCGTTGCCGTTGATGCCCTTGCGCACAAGCGTCTCAAGTTTGCCCGACGGGCCTATGGCAAACAGTCCGTCAACCGTTCCAACCCACAGGTTGCCCCGCGCGTCAGCATTGAGCGCACGGACGTATGGCGATGAAAGAGCCGAGTTGGCAGGCGTGAGGTGCCGCACCCTACGGCTGTTCAGGTCGATGGCATATAGCCCGCCGCCCTCGGTGCCTACCCATAGCCGCGTTTTGCCTTGCACGAACAAGCACTGACTGCTGCCATCAAGGGCTGGCAAAGGAAGACGAAAAAGTGTATTCGTGCGTATGTCGTAGCGATATACCGACTTCCTTGTACCAATAAATATAGTATAACCATCGCGGTAAAGCGCGGTAACCGCCGACAAGTGATTGCGGCAAATACCAATGCGGCGGAACTGGTAGTCGGCAAGGTTGAAAATGACCAGCCGGCCCCCAACACTTACCAACAAGTGTTTGTTGTCAAGAGGTACCAGGGCAGAAATTGCCATATTATGGTATGAGTAGTTGCAGAAAGCGCCGCTTCTCTCGTTATAAACTGACAGTCCCCGGTCAGTGGCAGCCCATACACGGCCTGAAAAATCGGTTGTCAGGGCCGTTACATTGTCGCTGGCAATGCTCGTGGGCGACTGCATGTCGTGGCGGAAGATGCGAAACTCGTAACCGTCGAACCGATTGAGGCCGCCATTGGTCGCTATCCATAGCATTCCATTGCGGCCTTGCACAATGTCAAGGACCGTATTGCGTGACAAGCCGTTGTCGGTGCTGAAGTTTGTATTGTTGGATATGTCTATGCCAATGCCGTAAGACGATGTGAGGCAAAGGCACACAGACAGCAAGGTTAGAATTCTTTTCAGCATGGTTTTGACAGTCTATCTAATATGGTTGACACTTGCAAACTTACGAATAAATTATGAAACAATGGCAAAGACCATAAAAAATTGCATTCAAAAAAATCGGCGTAAGCGAAATTGCATAGTCTCCAACGGCAAAGATAGATTGGCAACGAAAGGCTAAGTAGAGCCACCGACGCCCACTCCTGACTTCATCACTTTATTATTGAGATAAAATACTACCCTTGATAATCAAGCACTTGCAAGAAACATTATAAGATTCAGGGTGACGCATCACGGCGACTTTCCCTTGAGACCAAAACCAACAAAACCCTTTGTGCCAGCGCCAAGGGCTTAGGCCCTTTGCCCTTTGTGGGGTGAG
>CABVDL010000144.1 GCA_902497035.1 uncultured Prevotella sp. | reverse complement strand
CATAGCCAGCAGATTTACAGTCTGCCCCATTTGGCCACTCTGGTAACTACCCAAATTTCTTTTTCTGAGCCTCTTGTCGGATTCGAACCAACGACCCCGAGATTACAAATCACGTGCTCTGGCCAACTGAGCTAAAGAGGCGGGTGGGCAAGCGGTTCTTATCGCGTCGCTACAACCAAGTACCCTTGCTACGTTCCCGTCCTGGGGGATTCCGAGGGAGCTGACCGTAAGAGACTTGCCCATAAAAGACACACATCGGACGCAGCACCGCAAGGCAACCGCTGACCGAAATGCGGTTGCAAAGGTAACACAAAAATTGATAACAGGCTAACTTTGCCGCCAAAAAGCCGTCGCTTTAACATAATTTTAGAAAGCACCTTTACACCATCCCCCCTAAATTGCGTACCTTTGCAGCATTATATGATTAACGTATTAGCACTCATCCAAGTCAGGGCCTTTGCCCGTCAGGACGGTTTCTTTCTGTTTCTGGTCTGGGCCGCGAGCTTCGTGTCCGTCATCCAGGCTCCCACCTCGTCATGGGGCTCACTGCTGGCACTGTCGACACCGTTCTTCGTGGGCTGGCGCCTCCAGAGCTTCCGCAACAGTGCCCTCGACGGTGTCATCTCGTTCAGGCGCGCCCTGGCCTATGGGTTCTACACTTTCTTCTACGCCTCGCTGCTCTTTGCCGTGGGGCAGTACGTGTATTTCCGCTTCCTCGACGGCGGGCAGCTCATCGCCTCGGTGAGGAACGGCATCGCACAGCTCACGCCGGTCTATGAGGCCAGCGGCATCTCGATCACGCAGCTCCGGCAGTCGATTGACGCCGTAGCCTCACTCACGCCCATCGAGCTGGCATTCGTCTTCATGATGCAGAACCTCTTCTTCGGCTTCATCATGTCATTTCCCATCGCTGCCGTCTGTCAGCGCCACAAACCGAATAATTCCTTGAAATAATGGATATATCTGTAGTCATTCCTCTATTCAACGAGGCCGAGTCGCTGCCCGAGCTGCATGCTTGGATTCAGCGCGTCATGCTGGCCCACCATTTCACCTACGAGATAATCTTCGTCAACGACGGCTCCACCGACAACAGCTGGGACGTCATTGAGCAAATCAGGCAGAAGGACGACAATGTGAGAGCCATCAAGTTCCGCCGCAACTACGGCAAGAGTCCCGCCCTGTACTGCGGCTTCAAGCGCGCCCAGGGCGACGTGGTCATCACCATGGACGCCGACCTGCAGGACTCGCCCGACGAGATACCCGAGCTTTACCGCATGATCACCGAGGACCACTTCGACCTCGTCTCGGGCTATAAGAAGAAGCGCTACGACCCCCTCACGAAGACCATCCCCACGAAGCTCTTCAACGCCACAGCCAGATGGATAAGCGGCGTGCACAACCTGCACGACTTCAACTGCGGCCTCAAGGCCTACCGCCGCGACGTGGTGAAGAACATTGAGGTCTATGGCGAGATGCACCGCTACATCCCCTATCTGGCCAAGAACGCCGGCTTCTGCCGCATAGGCGAGAAGGTGGTCCACCACCAGGCACGCAAGTACGGGCACTCCAAGTTCGGCATCAACCGTTTCTTCAACGGCTACCTCGACCTGCTCACGCTGTGGTTCCTCACCAACTTCGGCAAGAAGCCCATGCACGTCTTCGGCTTCATCGGCAGCCTCATCTTCTTCGTCGGCTTCATCGCCCTGTGCTGCCTCATCGTGGAAAAGTTGATTTGCCTGCACAACGGCATCTACGGCGACCTCATCGCCGACCACGCCTCGTTCTACATCGCCCTGACGGCCATCGTCCTCGGCCCGCAGTTCTTCCTCGCCGGCTTCCTCGGCGACCTCATCAGCCGGCAGGACCCGCAGCGCAACAACTATCAGATTGAGGAGGAGTTATGAGCCATCCGTCAGTCTCCACCCTTCGCCTGGCCTTCGGCTGCCTGGTCGCCGCACTGCTCGCGGCGGCCTGCTCCACCGTCGACTGCCCGCTCAACAACACGGTATATGCCCAGTACGTGCTGCGCGGGTCCGTGACCAAGCTGCCCGACACGCTCACCATCACCACCCGGCGCGTGAGCGACGGACTCGACACCGTGCTCATCAACCGGCAGGTCAACACCGACTCCTTCTCCCTCCCCATGAGCTTTGCACAGGACGAGGACATACTCTATTTCCACACCAACCGGCTCAACGACACGGTGTGGGTGGAGAAGACCAACGAGCCGCATTTCGAATCGACCGACTGCGGCCTCAACTACTTCCACACCATCAAGGGCGTGCGCTGCACGCACCATGCCCTCGACTCCATCGTCATCAACCACAAACAGGTCAACTATGATGCCTCGCAAAAGCATTTCCTCGTTTATTTCAAGGAGTATCGTCTGTAGTCTGCTGCTCCTCGCGGCAACAGAGGCTTGCGCACAGCGGTCACCCCACCGGACACCGAAAGAGGAACAAGAGCACATCAGGATGAAGCAGATTGACGACTCCATTCCTCTCTTCCGGGGTGTACAGGTCAAGACCGACCTCGTCGGCATCATCCAAAAAGCCGTATCGTCATACGGGCAGTACGAGGTGGGCGCACGCGTCAACCTCAAGGACAAGTACTTTCCCGTCATCGAACTCGGCTACGGCAAGGCCGACGAGACCAACGACGTCACCGGCACCAGCTACAAGACGTCTGCCCCTTACGGCAAAATCGGCATCGACTTCAACATCCTCAAGAACAAGCACGACATCTACCGCTTCTACGTCGGACTGCGCTACGCTTACACGAGCTTTAAGTTTGACGTCGGTCACGCGCCCGTCACCGACCCCGTGTGGGGCGGAGAGACCCCGTTCATCGCCCACGACATCAAGGCCAACTACCACTGGGCCGAGATAGGCGCAGGCATTGACGCCAAAATCTACGGTCCCCTCCACCTCGGCTGGTCAATACGCTACAAGCGGCGCATCGCCCACGACGACGGAACGGTAGGCAACGTGTGGTACGTGCCGGGCTTCGGCAAGCAGGGCGGATCCCGCATCTGGGGCACCTTCGACCTCATGTTTGAACTGTAACACCATCCAACCCTATCATCCATCATCGCCATGACCGACAACAAAACAAAAAAGCCCCGGCGGCTGGCCCTCAAGATACTGTTCCTCATCGTGCTTGTCGTGGCCAGCGTCATCATCATCTCCCGGCAGCGCAACACGCCCTACCAGCACAACACGGGCTTCATCTTCGGCACCATCTACAATGTCAGCTATCAGAGCAGCCGCGACCTCCAGCCAGAGATTGAGGCTGAGCTGCGGCGCGTAGACGCCTCGCTCTCGCCATTCAACAAGCAGAGCATCATCACCGCGGTCAACAACAACCGCAGCGTGAAGCTCGACGACAAGTTCACCGAGGTGTTCTCCCTTGCCGAGAAAATATCCAAGGAGACCGACGGCGCCTTCGACATCACCGTGGCACCGCTGGTCAACGAGTGGGGCTTCGGCTTCAAGACCGGCGTGCCGCCCACCCGCCACGTCATTGACTCACTACGCGCCATCGTCGGCTACCAAAAGGTGAGGCTCACTGACGGCGTCATCCACAAGGCCGACCCGCGCGTCATGCTCGACTGCTCGGCCATCGCCAAGGGCTACGGCTCCGACTGCGTGGCACGCCTGCTGCGCAGCCACGGCATCGACAACTTCATGGTCGAGATAGGCGGCGAGGTGGTCACCTCGGGCATCAACCCCGACCGCGTGCCCTGGCGCATTGGCGTAACCAAGCCCGTCGACGACTCGACGCAGGTGAACCAGGAACTGCAGACCGTGCTAAACGTCACCGACAAGGCCATGGCCACCAGCGGCAACTACCGTAACTTCTACTACAAAGGCGGACGCAAATTCGCCCACACCATCGACCCCAAGACGGGCTACCCCATACAGCACAATATTCTCTCGGCTACTGTCATCGCCGACGACTGCGCCACAGCCGACGCCTATGCCACGTCGTTCATGGTGCTGGGCCTCAACGGCGCTAAACGCATCCTCAAGCGCCATCCCGAGCTGATGGCCTATCTCATCTATTCCGACGACAAGGGCAAAAATCAGGTGTGGTTCTCGCCATCGCTCAAGAACAAAATCGTAAAATAACCGTCCGTGGACAGTAAAGACCTCTACGACAAGCTGTTCCGTATTCCGCTCTTCACCGGCATGAGCGATGACGAGCTGGAACGTGTGATGAGCCGCACCTGCTTCGACTACAGAAAGGTGCGCGAGAGCGAGGTCATCGCCCATCAGGGCGAGCACTGCGGCCAGTTATTCCTGCTCATCAACGGCACCATCCAGCTTACGTCCGAAAGCGAGGGGCACCAGTACGCCGCCACCGAATGGATTCACGGGCCGGCCCTTCTTGAGCCGACATGCGTCTTCGGCGTTGCCCAGCGCTTCACCCACACGCTCCGCGCCACCACCACCGTCAGCCTCATCACCCTCGGGAAGACCGAAATACTCAAGCTCGCCTCAGACTCGCTGATTTTTCGCCTCAACATGATTAACCTGCTGGCCACAGCCCTACAGAAACGTGAGATGCGCCTCTGGGCCCACAGTCCGAACTCGCTCACCGACCGCCTCGCCCAGTTCTTCATCAACCACGTCACCGCACCCTACGGCCACAAGCTGTTCCATATCAAGATGAACGATCTCGCCCTCCTGCTCAACGACAGCCGCCTCAACATCTCCCGCGCCCTCAACGCCATGCAGGCCCAATCCCTCATCATTCTCTCCCGCGGCAAGATTGACATCCCACACATCGAGGCCCTGAGACGCTGACCCTATGTAATGCCCATAGAGGTGAGCCCACCGGCGCCAGTGCGGTGACCCAAGAGGCTGGTGGCCGGCACCAGGCCGGCC
>CABVDL010000143.1 GCA_902497035.1 uncultured Prevotella sp. | reverse complement strand
TCTGTTTTGCCGACATGCGATACCTATAAATGTTGCGTTGTTGCGTTGTTGCGTTTGCGTCGCACCGTCGCACCGTCGCACCGTCGCATAAGGCCGGTTCCGGCATGCGGCGGATGATTGGGGAGAAAGAAAAGCGGCGGGGATTTGGAGAATTCGAAAAAAAGTTGTATCTTTGCCCTTAGAAAACAAATCCGATATGGTTATGAATGACATTCAACTAATGAACCGTGCCGCAGACAATATCCGCATTTTGGCTGTCGGCATGGTGGAAAAGGCAAAGTCCGGACATCCCGGAGGCGCAATGGGCGGAGCCGATTTCATCAATGTGCTTTTCTCTGAGTATCTGGTCTTTGACCCGGCCGACCCCTATTGGACAGGCCGCGACCGCTTCTTCCTCGACCCCGGCCACATGAGCCCCATGCTCTATGCCGCGCTGACGTTGCAGGGCAAGTTCTCGTTGGATGACATACAGCAATTGCGCCAGTGGGGCAGCATCTGCCCCGGACACCCGGAGCTCGATGTGGCGCACGGCATAGAAAACTCATCAGGCCCTCTCGGGCAAGGGCATGCGCTGGCTGCCGGAGCCGCCGTGGCAGAGCGTTTCCTTGAGGCCCGTCTCGGCCACGAGGTGATGCAGCACCACATCTACGCCTACATCTCTGATGGCGGCGTTGAGGAGGAAATCTCACAGGGCGTGGGGCGCATTGCGGGAAAGCTCGGACTAAGCAACCTCATCATGTTCTACGACGCCAACGACATACAGCTCTCTACGACCGTCTCTGAGGTGATGGCGGAGGACACGGCCGCAAAATACCGCGCGTGGAACTGGAATGTGCTTGACATTGACGGTGGCGACGTGGCGTCTATCCGCAAGGCGCTTGATGCCGCCCTGACCGAGACGGAGCGGCCGACGCTCATCATCGGGCACACCGTGATGGGGAAAGGCGCGCTGAAAGCCGACGGCAGCAGCTATGAGCACAGCATCAAGACCCACGGCGCACCCCTTGGCGACGGCGCCTACGTGAACACCGTGAAGAACCTTGGCGGCAATCCCGACAATCCCTTTGTCGTCTTCGACGACGTGAGGCAGCTCTACGACAACCGCAACAAGGAACTCACGCGGATAGTAGCCAAACGCCGTGCGGAGGAGGCCGCATGGGCCAAGGCCAATCCAGAGCGCAAGGCGCTGATGGATGAGTGGTTCTCAGGACGCGCGCCGAAAGTGGACTGGAGCCAGGTGGAGCTGAAGCCGGACTCGGCCACCCGTGCCGCCTCATCGGCATGCCTGAAGGTGCTGGCCCGGCAGGTGCCAAACATGATTTGCGCCAGTGCCGACCTGAGCAACAGCGACAAGACCGACGGCTTCCTCAAGGAGACCCACGACCTGCAGAAGAACGACTTCACCGGCGCTTTCTTCCAGGCCGGCGTGTCGGAGCTTACCATGACGGATATGTGCATCGGCATGATGCTTCACGGAGGGGTCGTCGCCGCAATGGGTACGTTCTTCGTATTCTCCGACTATATGAAACCTGCCGTTCGCCTGGCAGCGCTGATGGGCGTGCCGGTGAAATTTATCTGGACCCACGACGCCTTCCGCGTGGGTGAGGACGGGCCTACCCACGAGCCAGTGGAGCAGGAGGCGCAAATCCGCCTCATGGAAAAGCTGAGAAACCACAAGGGACAGGACAGTGTGCGCGTGTTCCGTCCTGCCGACTGCTACGAGGCCAAGGTGTGCTGGGAGATGGCAATGGAGAACACCGAGACGCCTACGGCGCTTATCCTCTCTCGCCAGAGCATACAGTGTCTGCCCGAGGGCAACGACTATGAGCAGGCACGCCGGGGCGCCTACATCGTGGCGGGCAGTGACGACCGTCCCGACGTGGTGCTTGTGGCCAGTGGCTCTGAGGTCTCTACCCTTGAGGCCGGGGCAAGCCTGCTGCGCAAGGATGGCATAAAGGTGCGTGTGGTGAGCGCGCCCTCTGAGGGACTCTTCCGCCGCCAGCCGAAGGAGTATCAGGACCAGGTGCTGCCTTGCGACGTAAAGAAGTTCGGCCTGACCGCCGGTCTGCCCGTGACGCTCGAGGGCCTGGTGGGCATCGGACCCAACAGTCGTGTCTATGGCCTCGAGAGCTTTGGCTTCTCTGCGCCCTACAAGGTGCTTGACGAGAAGTTAGGGTTTACCGGTGACAACGTGTATAGACAGGTGAAGGCCTTTTTGGCCGATTGAGGCATGAGCAATCTATGGCGCAGTTTCCTTGGGTTCTCAGACGATGACCCTGGGGAGACTTATGAGCATGCCGTCGGACGTGCGCGGCATCTTCTTGAGGAGGAAAACTATGAGGACGCCTGCCGCATCCTGCGCTTTGCCGAACGCTACAAGCACGCTGAGGCGATGTTTCTACTCGGCTGGTGCTACTGGCGGGGGCAAGGCGTGGCCGAGGATGCGGGGCGTGCCGTCAGGCTATGGAAGAGGGCCGCGGCTTTGGGCTATGAGCCGGCCGCAGTGAGATGTGAGCAGATTAAGGACTTTATCGCGACATTATGATGAGACGTGGATGGCTTTTGTTGTTGCTCATGTGGGGTTTGTCTGCGTCGTGCCTGCTGGCCCAGCCTGCCGCTTCTTCCCCCAAGTCCGACTTGCTCAGGGCGAGGAGGACGTATCTCTTCAGGGTTTATCTGCACGACAAGCAGGGTACGCCCTGCCGCCTGGACCAGCCACTCGGCTTTCTCTCTGCAAGAGCCGTAGCCCGGCGGCAACGGCAGGGCATAGCCATCGACTCGACCGACCTGCCGGTCAGTGCGTCTTATATACGCAGACTGCGCGAGGCCGGGCTTGACGTCAGAGGCTCCAGCCGGTGGCACAACACCGTGATGGTGGCCTCAAACGACTCCAACGCGGCTGGCCGTTTGCGTCAACTTGCCTTTGTCGATAGCTGCGTCAGGCTCTATGTCTCGCCCGTCAGGCCTGAGCGTGTGGCGCGAACTAATGTTGAGGCCTCGCTGATGCCCGACTCGCTGGCCGCCGGTATTTACGGAGACGGCGCGCGGCAGCTCATGCAGATGGGGGGACTCCCGCTCCATGAGGCCGGCTACAGAGGAAAGGGAATGCGCATCGCCATACTCGATGCGGGCTTCAGGAATGTTGACCGCATCCCTGCTTTCCGCAATGTGAGCATTGTGGCGACGAAAGACTTCGCACCCCGTCCGACAAGGGATATTTTTGAGGAGCACTACCATGGGACGATGGTGCTATCGACAATGGCCATGAATCATCCCGATACGATTATCGGTACGGCGCCCGATGCCGACTACGTGCTGATACGTACCGAGGATATTCCGACCGAGACGCGGGCCGAGGAGGATACTTGGACAATGGGCATTGAGTTTGCCGACTCTATCGGCGCTGACGTCATCAACTCCTCGCTGGGCTATCACAAATGGGACGACGATACGGTTTCCATCCGTCTGCGGGACCTTGACGGACGCACAAGCTACATCTCACAGACGGCCTCGATGATAGCCTCGAAAGGTATGGTGCTGTGCAACAGTGCCGGAAACGACGGTGCCTCGTCGTGGCATAAAATTAACGTGCCGGCCGACGCCGACGACATTCTCACCGTGGGAGCCGTGGACAAAGACGGCGAGATAGCCCCGTTCTCCAGTCTCGGCCCCTCGCAGGACGGCCGTGTCAAGCCCGACGTGTGCTGCCGGGGTAGACAGGCCTACGTGGTCAACGGTGAAGGATTGCTCACCACGGCCAATGGCACGTCGTTTGCCTCGCCCATCATGTGCGGCATGGTGGCTTGCCTTTGGCAGGCCCATCCCGAGCTTACGGCCCGGCAGGTCATTGAGGTGGTGCGCCGATGCGGAGACCGCTGGCTCTGGCCCGACAACGTTTATGGCTATGGCATTCCCGACTTCTCCAAGGCGGAGACACTGCTGAGACGATAAGGAAAGTATATAAACGAGTAAAGCCTGCCTCCGGCTGGAAACAGGCTTTATGTTTGTTTGGAATAAGTTTTTTGTTTGTTTATGCCTCGGCTTTCCTGGTCTTGGCAGCGTAAGCCTCGGGGCTGAGCACGGAAACGGTGCTCTTGTCGTGAGAACCCTTGTGGAAATAAACGACGCCGTCGGTCAATGCGTACAGCGTGTCGTCCTTGCCCTGGGCTACATTCTCACCGGGGAAATGCTTGTTGCCACGCTGACGAACGATGATGTTGCCGGCGGCAATGCTCTGTCCACCCCAAATCTTAACACCTAAACGCTTGGATGCCGATTCACGACCGTTCCTTGAACTGGTTTGTCCTTTCTTGTGAGCCATTGTTCTACCTCCTCTTTTAAGCGTTAATTGATTTTACTTCAACCTCGGTGAAGTGAGTGCGATGGCCATTCTTCACACGGTAGTCCTTACGGCGCTTCATCTTGAACACCACTACCTTCTCGCCCTTGACGAGCGGATTCACCACTTCGGCTACTACTTTGGCACCCTCTACGGTAGGAGCGCCGACCTTTACTGCTCCCTCATTGTCAACGAGCAGCACACGGTCAAACTCAACAGTCTTGCCGGCCTCAACATCCTTCATGTGATGGACGAAAAGCTTCTTACCAGCTTCGGCCTTGAACTGCTGACCGTTAATCTCTACGATTGCGTACATTTTATTTGTTTATAAACGGTTTTTTCCGCAAGGCGAATGGCCTTTACCATTACTTACTCAAGCCTCCACGGACTATAATTCGGCTGCAAAATTACTAAATCTTTATGACATGGCGTTTCTGACGACTTGATTATTTTCAGAGATTTAGGAATATTTAGTGATTTTCAGAGATTTAGGAATATTTAGTGGATGAAAGCGGACAAATGCCGGTGTTTTCCGGTTATTTGCCTCGTGTTTGCCGGTATTGTTCGTGTTTGCCGGTATTGTTCGTGTTTGCCGGTATTGTTCGTGTTTGCCGGTATTGTTCGTGTTTGCCGGTATT
>CABVDL010000142.1 GCA_902497035.1 uncultured Prevotella sp. | reverse complement strand
GTGAAAAATCTGACATGGCAAAATCCTGAGCAACTTTTTGTTGCTCAGGTACTTATAAATAAAGTTAAATCAAAGTGTTGCGGAATTAAGGTTATTTAGAAGTTGAAAACCGCCAATGTCGTTTATATTAGCTACCTTTGCAATCAAACATAATTATCACCGATGAAGAAAGTTATTCTCTTTGCGTTGGCACTGGCCCTTTCTCTTTCCGGCATGGCCGACGACTTCAGCAGCCTTTGGAAGAAAGTGGACGAAGCCCGTAATAAGGACTTGCCGCGCACACAAATCAAACTGCTTGACCAGATAGCCGTCAAGGCTTCCGGCGAGAGGGCTTACGGCCACTTGTTGAAGGCCGGGCTGATGCGGGGGCAGTGTCTGGCGGCTCTCTCCCCAGACTCCGTCGCCCCGTTCCTGTCGCGCCTGGAGCATCGACAACAGACCGCTGAGCCGGTGCTGAAGGCCGTCTATGCCTCGGTGTTAGGCACCATATATGCCCAAAACCTATTGAATGAGAATGAGGTGAAGGCCAGGGAGAAGAGTGACGGATGGTACCGCCAGTCTCTGGCCAACCCCGACTTGCTGGCAAGCCGCAAATGCGCAGACTATGAGCCGGCCGTTGTCAAGGGTGACTACAGTAAGGCTTTCAACGGCGACCTGCTGCACGTCATCGGCATGCAGGCCGCGGCCTACAGACAGCTGGCCGGCTATTACGAGGCGCACGGCAACCGCCAGGCGGCGTGTCTCTGCGCCTTGTTGGACGTGAGGCAGACGAGGCAGAAGTTCAGCAGCAAGCGCCTGCGCCCGCAGTACATCAGCCGGCTCGACTCACTCATCACGCGCTATGGCGATTTGCCAGAGGGCGGAGAGGTGGCGATAGAACGCTACGAGGCCATGTCGGACAACGGCTATGCCAGCGAGCAGGAGCGCTACCAATACACCGTCGACGCCATCAGCCGCTGGAGCTCCTGGTCGCGCATCAATGTGCTGAAAAATGCGCAGATGAGCATGGAGGCACCGATGATGACCTATACCTCGGACAAGGAACAGGTCTTGCCGAATACGCCCGTCAAGCTGCGCTTTACCGCACTGCGCAACCTCAGCAACCTTCGCGTCAGTGTCTTCAAGGTGAATGTGAGCGGAAACAAGGAGGTTGGCGACATTGACAACAAAAACACTTTCGCCGCGCTGAAGCCCTACGTCAGCAGTGACACGCTACAGACCGTCGCGCGCCAGTACACTAACCCTATCTGGCAGACCCACAGCGACAGCATCGTGCTGGCCGGCCTGCCCGTCGGTGTTTATCTCATCGAGGCAAAGGCCGGCGGCACCATGAATGGTGTCAGGCGCAATCTGCTGTATGTCAGCAACCTCTATACGATGTGGATATGCGAGCCCGACTCACGCTGGCGCTTTGCTGTAGTCAATGCCACCACGGGCACGCCGGTACCGGGTGCACAAATCATGCTGACGAAGAAAAAGAACGGCAAGACTGACCAGGTGACACTCACCACCGACAACAACGGCGAGGCACAGCTCACATACGACCGTCTCGCCAACTACACCTTATGGACCCGCACGGCCGGCGACCGTGCGTCAATCCGGCAGTCGCTGTCATTCTATTATGACCGGAGCGGCAATGAGGAGCCTAATTACCGTGCCAACCTCTATACCGACCGCAGCATTTACCGGCCAGGTCAAACCGTGCATGCTTCGGTTATCGCTTGGAAAGCAGATAAGAAGACGCTGAAATCGGCTCCTGCGGCCGGTCTGCCCATGAAGTTCAGTCTGACGGATGCCAATGGCAAGGTGGTGGGCGAGCAGACGGTGTCCACCGACAGTTACGGAGCGGCCGCAACCGATTTCGCCCTCCCGGCAACGGGCCTGACGGGCAACTACTATCTCATGGCCAGCGGTGACAAGTATTACGCCCGGTGTGGCTTACGTGTGGAGCAATACAAGCGTCCCACTTTCGAGGTGACTTTCGACGACTACAAGGAGGCCTACAAGGCCGGCGACACCATCAGCGTGCGCGGCGTGGCCAGGACCTACAGCGGCGTGCCCGTGCAGCATGCGAAGGTGTCCTACACCATCAGCCGCAGTCAGGGCCCCTGGTGGTGGAGACGCTACGCCAGTGAGCAGCTCGACCAGGACACGCTGACCACCGACGACCAGGGCGCGTTCATCGTGAGACTGCCCTTGAACTATCCCGAAAACCTGGATGCCGGCAGCCATCCGTTCTTCAATTTCGATGTTAAGGCAACGGTGACCGACGTGGCCGGTGAGAGCCATGAGGCCAGCGCCTCTATCCCGTTGAGCGACCGCACGACATTGCTTGAGGTCAACCTGCCCGACAGGGTCCTGCGCGACAGCCTGCAAACGATTACGTTCAGCTATCGCAATCTGCAGGGTGAGCCCATAGCTGCCACAGTGAGCTATCGGTTTGACGGCGGCAGCTGGCATTACGCCAGATCCTGCGAGGCCGTGCGCATTACCGGGAAGCTGGCATCAGGCCTTCACCGCTTGGAGGCGGTCTGCCAGACCGACACGCTCCGCCGTGACGTGGTGGTGTTCACGTTAAGCGACAAGCGCCCGGCCACCTTCACGCACGACTGGGCCTACTGTTCTGAGACGCAGTTCCCCACCGACGGCCGTCCGGTCTATGTGCAGCTCGGCGTCTCCGACACCGCCACCTTCATCTATTACGACATCATCGCCAACAAGAAGATCATCGAGCAGGGCCGCAAGACGGTCAGTAACGCCCTTCTCACCCGCAGCTTCAAATATGACAGCAGCTATGGCGACGGACTGACCGTCAGGGCCGCATGGGTGGTCGGCGGTAAGCTTTACGCCCATAGCTATTTCATCTCCCGCCCCGTGCCTGACAACCGGCTGCGCCTGACGTGGAAGACGTTCCGCGACAAGCTCACGCCGGGGCAGGGCGAGCAGTGGACGCTCCATGTGGCCACGCCCAACGGCAAGCCCGCCAGGGCTACCCTGCTCAGCACTATGTATGACAAGAGTCTTTACGCCATTCAGCCGTTCAACTGGTCGTTTAACAATTCATTCGACTTCGATGTCTTCTACGCCAACTGGAGGGGGCGGTATGACAGCCATCTCAGCAATTCCCGCTACAGCACTGTCAACGTGTTGGACGTGCCGTCGCTGACATTCTGTCACCTTGATGGCCAGTTGCTCACTGGCTTCAGCAACAGGATGAGGCTCGAGACATTACTCCTCGGCATGGCATACGGGGTGAATATCAATGGCAGGCCGCGGATGATGGCCAAGGCGACGCGAGCCAATAGCGAGGTGGTGAGCGCAAGGGAAGAGGTGAGAGAGAGCGAGGCCTTTGATCAGCCTGCCCCGCCGTCATCGTCGTCAGCCTCACTGCGTGAGAACCTGCAGGAGACGGCGTTCTTCTACCCCAGCCTCTCTACCGACAGCAACGGTGATGTCAACATCCGCTTCACCTTGCCCGAGAGCGTGACCACCTGGCGCTTCATGGGCCTGGCTCACGACAGTCTGATGAACTATGGACTCATCAACGCAGAGGCCGTGGCCTCGAAAGCCGTGATGGTGCAGCCCAACATGCCGCGCTTCCTCAGGGACGGCGACCGGGCTACGTTGTCGGCACGCATCTTCAACACTACCGACAAAGCCCTGAGCGGCAACGCACACCTTATTATATTTGACCCCGAGACCGAAAAGACGCTCCTTGCGGCCTCCATGCCGTTCACCACGGAGGCCAAGGGTACGGCCACGGCCAGGTTCGACATCGACACCAGGACACTGGCAGAGAATGCCAACGGCCAAAGCGTGCTGGCCTGCCGCATCACGGCCGACGGCGACGGCTTCAGCGACGGCGAGCAGCACTACCTCCCGCTGCTGCCCAACCGCGAGCAGGTCCTCAATACCATCCCGTTCTACCAGCACTCGGCAGGCAAGAAAACCATCGATGTCAGCAAGCTGTTCCCCGCCGATACCAAGAACCGCAGGCTGACGGTGGAATACACCAACAATCCCGCCTGGCTTGTCATCCAGTCGCTGCCCACCATGGCCAATCCCTGCCAGAAAGACGCCATGTCGTTGGCCTCGGCCGTCTATGCCAATGGTCTCGGCAGAATGATACTCACCGCCTCGCCAAAGATTGCCCAGACCATCAGACTGTGGCAGCAGGAGACGGGCAAGGAAACCTCGCTCACGAGCAGTCTCAACAAGGATGAGGCACTGAAGACCATGGTGCTCGACGAGACACCGTGGGTGGCCGATGCTAATCATGAGACGGAACAGAAACGGCTGCTGGCCGGCTTCCTCGACGCATCGGCCATCGACTACCGCATAAACCACTTCACTGCCGAACTGTGCAAGCTGCAGAATGCTGACGGCTCCTTCTCTTGGTGGCCGGGCATGGACGGCAGTGCCTTTATGACGATGATGGTGGCCGAGACCCTGAGCCGCCTCAAGGTGCTGGGCGGTGCCACGGTGTTTGACGCGCAGCCGGCACTCAACAACTGCCTTGCCTCAAGCTTCACTTATCTCGACAAGAAGATGGCCGAGGAGGTGAGGGATTTGAAAAAACTGGAGCGGAAAGGCGTGAAGAGCCTGATACCGGGCGAGACGGCCGTCCGTTGGCTTTATGCCAGTGCGCTCAACCAGCGTGCCGCGACCGCCGACATCACCTACCTGGTCAACCTGCTCGACAAGGTTCCCACCAAGCTCACCGTCTACGGTAAGGCAGTCAGTGCGGTCATCCTGGCCCGGTACGGCAAGGCCGCGCATGCGCGTGAGTACCTGCAGAGCCTGCGTGAGTACACCGTTTATACCGACGAGGCGGGCCGCTATTTCGACACGCCTAAGGCCTACTATTCGTGGTGCGACTACCGCATCCCCTCGCAGACGGCAGCCATCGAGGCCCTGAAGCTGTTGGCGCCCAGCGACACCACCATCGCGCAGATGCAGCAGTGGCTGCTCCATGAGAAGCGCACTACGGCG
>CABVDL010000141.1 GCA_902497035.1 uncultured Prevotella sp. | reverse complement strand
TGAGGCACAGGCCACAGGCACCCACCCCGACTCGGCTCCACAAGAGCCGGTAAACACCTCCGTACTGCCTCCGCCGGCTATGATATGCGAGAACATGGACAAGGGCGTTCCAATGAGGTCGACCCCCCTTACCAGCTCATCCTTGCGCCCGTCAACATAGACGCGATAGACTTCAAGCGGAGTGACATTGAACGAATTGAGCGAGCCGCCCTCGCCTGTCAGCGTAAAGCCGCTTGTCACGGTCTTGAAGAAATAGCCATACTCTTTACCCTGCTTCCTGGCCTCAGCGCGCAGCATGGCCCTCAGCTGGCTGTCGGTGTATGGCTTGGCGGTTTCAACGATCAGGTTGGACTGCCGTGAGACTGCATCATTGGGCATTGCCGCACGTCCGTGTCCATTACTTACCGGGAAACCCTCAAGCGGCACACGACTGGTCAGGAAAGACTTCAGGACACCCTTGTCCACATTGACGACACGCCGGGCTCTGACACCCTCGCTGTCATAGCGGTAATAGCCATTCAAGTCAGAGCCTGCATAACGGGTGAGTGTCGGGTCGGACACCACATTGAACGCCGCGGGCAGAATGCGCTTGCCCACCATATTCTTAAAAGTCTCTCCACCCTCCTTCAGGCGATGTCCCTCAAGGCGATGTCCGAATATCTCATGGAAGAACACGCCGCTGGCTGCACCCGAGAGGATGGCCGGTCCTGTATAGGGATTGGCGACTGGTGCCTGCTGCAAGGCCCTTAGCCGGGTTATCATATCCTTGACATCTGCTATCATCACCTCGTCGGAAGGCAGCGAGTCCAACTGATAAGCCAAATAGCTCTTATTGAGCGGGAGCTGCATTCCGTCGCTCGTATTGAGCAAGGCACTGAGTATAATCCTTGCCACTATGCGGTTCTGCACCACCTCAGTCCCGTCGGTATTGACAATCCATTCGCGCTTGACCGAATAGGACATGGAGGCCTCCCCCTCAGTGAGCTGAGGAAAGCTCCTGAAAGCCGCCGACACACGGTTGAGCCTCTCTGTCCATTTCCCTACCCCTATCTGATACGCCCCGGCACCGGCCGGAGCCTCATAATAAACCTCCTTGGGAGCCGGCGAGAAACATCCGGTAGTGTCCTCATTGGCTACGGAGGTCAATGCCCGGGCCTTATAAAGCTTGTAACGCGACTGTGCTATATTATAGCGCCTGAGCGTCTCTTTCCATATTGCCGACCGCACGGCATCGGGGCTGCCACAGTCGAGCGGCAACAGCTGCACATACTCCTTGTCCCGCTTGCCACTGGCCGTTCCGCCCTGAGTGGCATACTTGAAGTTGTCAAGTCTCATGTCGCCCAGCCTGATTTGCGGGACAAAAGAACGCGTGTGGCTGCTGTCGGCGCTCATGGTTGACCCGAACGCACTCGTGATGTCAACCAGATAGGCATCCTCCACCCGGTAACTCATAAAGTAAGGCTTGTCGGAACTCTTTTGCAGCTCTTCTCTCTCCACACGCAATTCGTCCTTGAGCAAGTGCAACATGGGGTCTCCCTGCTGTGCCCTGCCCGCAAGACAAAAGGTGCCTGCAAGAAAAACGCATAGAAATATTTTTTTCATGTCATCTATTTTATTTATTGGTTTCCTTATTGATATAGCTCTATCTCAGCCAGGGTCACACGGTAGAAGGTGCGTACGAACTGGCTGGGTACCCTCAACCGGGCGAATCTCACTTTGCCCAGTCCACGCTTGAAAGGCACTATATTGGTCTCGCCGGTCGTGCGGCCAAGCGCAATCTCTACAACATTGGTGGCCGACTGGTACACCCCGTCCTCACCAGCAACATCTACCTGAATGGTGGCAGGCAAGTCCTCGGTGTCCTGGTCTGACGAGTCAAAGGTTCTCTGCACGAGAGCCAGACCGGATACAGTCCTTGGCTGTCCGAGGTCAATGACTATGGTGTAGGTTTGCTCCTCCGAGCTCTCAGCAGGCTGCCAGAAGGTGTTGGTCTTCCCGTCAATGAGATTAGCCAGATTGGAGTTGTAACCTGCGGCATCTGCCGGCGAGACCTCAAGCATATCAGTGGTGAGCGGAATGGCCGACAGCTGTGGCAACGGCGACAATCCCATATTCGTATAGTAGTCATTGAGATTGAAGTTATAGTAATGCGAGGCATAGCGGTCAACCTCAAGACCATTCAGGCTTTTCAGCGTCTTCAAGGCGAATGCCGACCCCTTAGCGTCATACACCGTATAGCGCCCGCGCTGGGTGTCCTTGGATCCTTCCTCGGTGAGATACCTGTGCTTGCCCAGCACAAGCTTTTTAAGGTTGGGCATATAGAGAATGTCATTGAACGAGGTGAAATTGCCGTCGAGCTCAAGTGTTGTAACACTTCTGGCCCAGTCAGTCCGTATTTCTCCGTCATCGGTCATCTGCTCACTTCCGGGGCCGTAAGTTCTGCGTATAAACTCTTTGAAGTCAGAATTGAACACAGGAGCATCTGCCAGTACGACAGGGGCAAATGTGATGGTGTCCGCACACCCGGCGAGGAAACCCCTCCTATAAAGCGTGACAGGCTTGGAAGGGTCTATGACATCAGGCAACAGATAGTTGCTCTTGGCGACGAGCTTGCTGTCGATATTGAGGCTGGCCGTATCACCATCTGATTTCGTATATTTCAGGACAGCTGAAATAACGTTGGTCTGCCAGTCGGAGAACGCCAGTGCGAGCCGGTTGCCAATGAAGAAGTGCTTGGAAATTACCTGTGTGAAAGCCAATACAGACTCATGGTTCTCCGTGTAAGGGCGGGCATAGGTAAACGTCTCCTCGGACTCGTTGCCGTTCTTGTCCATTCCCACGACCGACACGCGGTAGGAGCCGTCGTCCAAGTTTTTGATGTCGTACTCGTGAGTACCGGCATTCAGGACAACCGAGTCTGACAGCGCATCGCTCTCCCACCTCACCATCACATGACTCACTATGGGATCAACGCTATTGGTCCAATCTACGGTGAGATGCTTCCAACCGGGGCTGACCGCCAAGTCCGTACACTTCCCGACATACCGTATCTCGCCATCGCCGATATAGTCCTTCAACGTGTCGGCCAAATCCTGACATCCGCTGAGGAATGGCAGAAAGACAAAGGCCAACAGAATGTTATTTATATGCTTCTTCATCTTATTCATCTGTTTTCGTGTAAACCTGCAGCTCCTGCAAGCATATATATTGCGAGAGGTTGTGGCGGGCCATGTAGAAAAGCTCCCGCGGCACAATCTTAAGATAACGGTAGCCATTGCCCTGACCGTCAGGCATGAATCCAATGGTTAGGCTTATGGGGTCGGCATTATCCAGCTCCTCAAGCGAGGTGTATTTCTTCATTTTCCCATCTGGCTGGAGATAGCCGTCGTTGTATGTACCCCGGCACCAGCGTTCCGCGGGCAGCGCGTCCTTGGACTGCTCATAGCTTCCCAACTTTGTCCAGGTCATTTGCCCGTAGTCGACAGTACCATCGTCGTGGGCACCATACACATCTACCGCACAAGGCAAAGTGGGATAGTAATAGTAGCCTATCACGCTACCATATTTTCTGTCAGATGAAGAACCTATACGCCTGTCTACGTACAGCATGGCATACATACGTAACTGCGCGCACAGCCGCTCCTGTCCCAAATCGAGATACATTGGCACACCGACGGCATCGGGACCAGCGAGATAACAGTGAAAACGCGCCTGCGCCTCTGACACTTCCAGGCCGTCGGCCATGTCCTGCAGATAACCTGCGCCCTTGAGCTCACCGTCGAAAAGATACTCAGGTCCTATGTAATCGGCAGCGTCGGTGATGGACTTGCTGCACGAGAACTTAATGTGTGACGGGTTAAGCAGTCCATAATTATAGACCTTGATGTGGGGATAGACTTCCTCACGCACCATATAACCCCTGAAATCCTCAGTCCGAATCACTATGGTGTTGTCGTCATACCTCTGCTGCAGCTGGAAGGTCATGGTGTCCTTGCCCTCCTTAATGACAAAATCTTTCAGCAGAATGGTGTCCCTATCCCCAGTATAGGGGTTGACTCCCAAATAATAGACATGGGCTATGCCGTCAGCATCAGCTGGGTTGTCTGTGGAAACGAAGAAGCCATCCCAACCTGATGACACATGCACGCCGTTGAAAAAAGCATAGGCACCCGAATCATTTGTCGAGAAATGGGCTGTGACCGGCTCCGACTCCGACCCGTCGCGACGGCACAGCGAGGCCTTCACCTCTATATTGTCTGTAGCCTTGTTGAAGCCCACAAGCACAAGTGAGTCACAGAACACGCTGCCGGTTCTCAAGATGGGGTCGCCCTTGAAATCCTTATATCTCAAGTTGATGCCGACAACGTCGGGGTCGTCGGGAAGCACATAATGACAGACAGCCCCACCAGCTATAGGACGGAACGTGAGCGAGTCGGCTGTGATGGAGGGCGTGAACAGACTCTCGCTGTCCTTACACGAAGCCAGCAGCACGGTCACAGCAGACAGTAGAATGGTTAGAAACTTATTGATGTTCATTTGCATTTACTATTTACATTTCATATTATCCTCAATTATCTCCACCCCATCCGGGGTTCTGCCTGACACCGGAGATAAGCACCTCCTCAGCCTTTATTGGGAAGAAGTAGTCTCGGGGCGACTTGAACGAGCGCTTGCTCCACACCACGATAGGGCCAAGTCCATTGTTGTAGAATCCCTGCTCTTTGTCCGAGATGATGTTCCATCCGTATTGTGGCTGGTTGAGCTCATCCTGGGCTTCCATCCATCTTCTCAAGTTCCAGAACCTGCGGCCCTCGAAGGCAAACTCGACATTCCATTCCTGATGAATAATGCTTCTCATGCCCTCGCGAGTCTTCACTTTGTCAGGGTCCTTGGCATAACTGCTCCAGGCCTCCTGTACCTTGGGTATTCCCGCCCTGACACGCACAGAGTCTATCATCTCATAGACGTGGCTATTGGGCTTGTCAAGATATTCATTCCATGCCTCGGCCGACATAAGATACAGCTCGG
>CABVDL010000140.1 GCA_902497035.1 uncultured Prevotella sp. | reverse complement strand
GATTTTCGTCACGGGCAGGCTTTGTAGGGGCGGGGTTCATCCCCGCCCTAACCTTGCAGGCCATCCGATATTCCGTCGCTTCCATCCTGGGGTTAGGGCGGGGATAAACCCCGCCCCTACATTTTTCGCCTGTTTTCTCGTGATGCAGGTTGTGTTCGGTGCCGCCCTAACCCCAACGGATTGCGTTCGGTGTAGGGGGTGGCGCTGAGGTGATGGGGGCAGCCGACGAGCTTGCTCGTAAGGCTGTTCCCATCACCTCAGCACCATAGCTCCATGAGAAGCTAAAGTCTGTACGTGACTATTTTCCAAAAACTTATTCTCGATTCAAGGTGACGCATTGACGAAGTCAGGTGGGTCACTCTCCCGAGTCGTTTCATCCGCTTTCATTGCGCAAAGCCTCCTTTAACATTTAGAAACAACAAAAAAGTAACAAGCCAATGCGGAAATAAGAACAATTTGATTAACTTTGCAAAACAATGTGATATAAATCATCAAATTGTAACATAAACCATATACCCATTAACCAATAAAGAAATTTACCATTTATGAAAGCGACAGAAGTGGTTGCAAAACTGCAGCAGAAGTTTCCCAATCAACCCGAGTACATCCAGGCTGTCAGCCAGGTGCTTAGCACCATTGAGGATGAGTACAACAAGCATCCAGAGTTTGAGAAAGCCAATCTCATCGAGCGCCTCTGCATCCCCGACCGCATTGTCCAGTTCCGTGTCAACTGGGTCGACGACAAGGGTAACGTGCAGACCAACATGGGCTACCGCGTGCAGCACAACAACGCCATAGGTCCCTACAAGGGCGGACTGCGTTTCCATGCCTCGGTCAACGTCTCTATTCTGAAGTTCCTGGCTTTCGAGCAGGTGTTCAAGAATGCCCTGACCACGCTGCCGATGGGTGGCGCCAAAGGCGGCTCCGACTTCTCCCCCCGCGGCAAGTCAAACGGCGAGGTGATGCGCTTCTGCCAGGCTTTCATGCGTGAGCTGTGGAACTATATCGGCCCCGATACCGACGTGCCTGCCGGTGACATCGGTGTCGGAGGCCGTGAGGTCGGCTATATGTTCGGCCAGTACAAGGCTCTGACCCATCAGTTCACCGGCATTCTCACGGGCAAAGGCCAGGAGTTCGGCGGCTCGCTCATCCGTCCCGAGGCCACCGGCTACGGCAATGTGTATTTCCTGCAGAGCATGCTCAAGACCCGCGGCATCGACCTCAAGGGCAAGACGGTGCTGGTGTCGGGCGCAGGCAACGTGGCGCAATACACCATTGAGAAGCTCATCGAGCTGGGCGCCAAGCCTTTGACCTGCTCCGACTCCGACGGCTTCGTCTATGATCCCGACGGCATCGACGCGGAAAAGCTCGCTTACATCATGGAGCTGAAGAATGTCGATAGAGGCCGCATCAAGGAGTATGCTGACGAATATCCCAACGCACAGTATTTCCCCGGAGAGAAGCCTTGGGGCATCAAGGCCGACATCGCCACACCCTGCGCCACGCAAAACGAGATAAACGGCGAGGCTGCCCAGCGGCTCATCGACAACGGTGTGATTGCGGTGACCGAGGGAGCCAACATGCCCTCCACCCCTGAGGCCGTCAAGATATTCCAGGACAACAAGATACTCTACTGCCCGGGCAAGGCCAGCAACGCTGGCGGCGTAGCCGTGTCGGGACTGGAGATGAGCCAGAACTCCGAGCGTCTGAAATGGACTCGCGAGGAAGTTGATGACTACCTGCACCGCATCATGAACGACATTCACGAGAACTGCGTGAAGCACGGCACCGAGCCCGACGGTTACATCAACTACGTCAAGGGCGCCAACGTCTCCGGCTTCCTCAAGGTGGCCAAGGCCATCATGGCACAAGGCATATTGTAAGATGGACAGTAGGACGGTAGAGGCACTGCTGAAATGTCCTTTGTTTGCGGGCATGAGCGCCCTGGAGACAGAGATGGCGTTGGCGGGCGTAAGCTGCAAGCTTGTGAATTACGCCCCCCACGACATCTATGCGCTGTCGGGCATGTCCTGCCGCCATGCCGACATCATTGTCAGCGGCGTGCTTATCTGCCGCATGTCCTCACTTTCGGGCAAGCTGGTTGAGGTAAGCCGCCTGCGGGCCGGCAATCTCATTGCTCCCGCATTCCTGTTCAGCAAGGACAAGGCCTTGCCGGTCAGTGTGGAGACGGAGGGGGCTGTCACGGTGCTGAGAATGGCGACTGCGGCATTTGAGGAACTGCTCCGCAACAACTGGCAGCTGACGAAGAACTTCATCAATGTGCTGTCGAACATCAATGTCTTTCTCACCAGGCGGCTGCGCGTGCTGAGCCTGTTCACCGTCCGCGAGAAAGTAGCCTGGATGCTGAGGGAGATGGCGTCGGAGCAACATTCCAATACCATCACCCTCAACCGCTCGCGCCAGCAGATAGCCGACTCTTTCGGCATACAGAAATTCTCGCTGCTGCGCGTACTTTCCGACTTTCAGAAAGAGGGTGCCATCAAGGTAGAGGAACGGCAAATCACCATCCTCGACAGGAGCAAGATGAAGTAGGGCCTCCCCAGAGGCCGCCCCTTACCTCAACACTGTCTGTGGAAGCAGGTAGCAGTGTAGTGGCCGGCCTGGTGCCGGCCACCGTCTGCAGTTATTGACGGAATATCCATTCCAAGGGCTGGTGGCCGACACAAGGTCGGCCACTACACTGCCACCATGAAAGCACAGTTCTTTAGTCAGCCGGACGACTTTGCGTCGCATTTTCTTTTGTCTGTAGCGTTTTTTTTGTATTTTTGCGGGACAAATCACGCGATGCAACGACTTATGATTAAAGACATACTCACAAGCAACGCCCGGGCAACAGCCGGACAAAAGGAAATGGCCGTACTCAGACAATACTTCCCGCAATGTTTCACTGCGGAGGGGAAGTTTGACATCGGACGGTTCAAGGCCTCCCTGCCCGGGGATACCGACATCACCGACGAGACCTCTGGCTTCACTTTCCTTGGGAAAAACTACGCCCGCATGCTGACCAACATGGACACGACCACCGTCATCCGGCCCGATTCGGAGCACAACGCCCTGCCGGAAAACAAGGACAGCAAGAACGTTTATATCAGCGGTGACAACCTTGACGCGCTACAGCACCTCGTGAAGTCGTACTACGGCAAGGTGAAAGTCATCTACATCGACCCGCCCTACAACACGGGCAGCGACGGCTTTGTATATAACGACAAGTTCAACTTCACGCCCGAGCAGCTCTCCCAGCGTCTCGACATCACGCCCGAGCGCGCCCAGCGCATCCTCTCCATGACCAAGCGAGGCAGTGCTAGCCATGCAGCCTGGCTCACTTTCATGCTACCCCGCCTCAGCTTCGCCCGCGACCTGCTGACCAAGGACGGCGTCATCTTCATCTCCATTGACGATAACGAGCAGGCAAACCTCAAGGAGCTATGCGATGAGATTTTCGGAGAGGAAAACTTCATGGTACAGTTTATTTGGGAGAAAAGAAAAACAAGAGAAAATAGAAGCAACATTTCCATAAGGCATGATTATGTCCTTTGTTATGTAAAAGATAATGAGCTTTTAGATGGTTCTTTGGGTTTGGAAGATATGACAGATGAGGCCATCGGCCGGTATAAAAATCCTGATAATGACCCAAGGGGACCATGGACATCTGTTCCGGCTATTGCCCAAGCCGGTCATGGAACAAAGAACCAGTTCTATACATTTGAGGCACCTAATGGCAATTCTTACAATCCTCCATCTGGCTCGTGCTGGAGGTTGACGAAGGAAAAGATGTTAGAAGCCGTCTCGCAAAATAAGATATGGTTTGGAAGTGACGGTAATGGTGTGCCAAGAATAAAAAAATACTTATCGGAAGGCAAACAAGGCTTAACCCCTGAAAGTCTGATATTGTCAGATAAAGGTGGAACTAATGACTCAGCTAAGCGAGAGGTCGTTGAACTTTTTGATGGCAAAGCAGTCTTTGAGACTCCCAAGCCAACTGCCCTCATCAAACACCTGTTGTCAATGTCGTCTGAACAAGACTCTATTATTCTTGACTTTTTCAGTGGCAGTGCTACAACGGCCCACGCTGTCATGCAGAAAAATTCGGAGGACAGCGGTCATCGCCACTTCATTCTCGTCCAGTTGCAGGAGCCTTGCAAACCCGACACGGAGGCTTACAAGGCTGGTTTCCACACGATTGACGAGATTGGTATGGAGCGTATCAAGAGGGCGGCTAAGAAGATTAAGGCCGACAATCCGCTCTTTGCGGGCGACCTTGGCTTTAAGCACTACACGCTCGTAGAGCCAAAGCAGGATGTCCTCACGCTGATGGAGGAGTTTGACCCCACCACTACCGCCCTTTCAAAGATTACCGTAGATGACTTCGGCGAGGACACCATCCTGCGCACATGGCTTGAGCGCGACGGCTACGGGCTTACCGATGAGGCGGAGGCACTGATGCTCGGCCGCTACAAGGCTTTCTGGAAGGACAACCATCTCTACCTTATCGAGCCCGACACCAACTTCGATGCCGACAGCATAGTGGCTCTTATGGACAAGTACAACGGCGAGGCTTTCTCGCCGTCCAACATCGTCATCTTCGGCTATAGCTTCGGCTTCACCCACAGGGAGGAGCTGCAGAAAAACCTGCGCACGCTAAAGGACGGCAACAAGTCGCTCGCCGTGAACATCGACATAAGATACTGAGCTCATGGAACTGAAACTGGAAAGCAACTTAGCGCATCAGCTTAAGCCTGTCGATGCCGTCGCCACAGTGGTGGAAGCCTCCATGACCGGTGAGAAAGTCACCGATAATCGTCAGAACCCCACTATGCACAAGCACCTCAATATGGAGGCACTGAGAGGGATGCAGAGGTGCAACGGACTGCTCGACTACACTGACAAGCCGACAAAGGACATCAGACTCATGGATCTGCCCGAGAGCGTTAAGAAGCTGCCCCCGCACGCGATTATCGATGTGAAGATGGAGACGGGTACCGGCAAGACCTACGTCTATACCCGCACGATGTTTG
>CABVDL010000139.1 GCA_902497035.1 uncultured Prevotella sp. | reverse complement strand
TGGCCGGCCTGGTGCCGGCCACCAGCCTCTTGGTAAGGCATTTCCCGCTCTTACTTCTCACTTCTCCACTCCTAACTGTCCTCCTATTTTTCTACCAGCATTCGCTGAATAGTTACGGAACAGGGTTGCAAGCTTAAAATAGCTTAAAATTTATTACTATTCTTTGTTAGACATGCTTTTTTTCGTATTTTTGAACAGGATTATAAAGATGCAGAATTCATTGTACCTTGATTTATCGTTGAACCTATAATAAACCTCAAAGAATATGAGCTACCTCAAGTTTGAAAGGGCTTTGATGATTAACTTGCAGGAGTCGCTGCAGAAAGAGATTATCCGTACCAACCGGTCGGGTGCCTATTCCTGTTCGACCATCGTAGACTGCAATACTCGAAAATATCACGGCTTGCTCGTGGTACCCGTACCCGAGTTGGATGACGAGAACCACGTGCTGCTGTCTTCGTTTGACTGCTCGGTCATCCAGCACGGCGCGGCCTTCAACCTCGGCCTGCACAAGTATCAAGGCAACACTTTCAGCCCCAACGGGCATAAGTATATTACGGAATTCGACTGTGACAGCATTCCGACCACCGTCTATAGGGTAGGGGGCGTGGTGCTGAAGCGCGAGATTGTGTTCCAGCACTATGAGGACCGCATTCTCATTCGATACACCCTTCTTGATGCTCATTCGGCTACTACCTTGCAGTTCCGTCCGTTCCTTGCTTTCCGCAGCGTGAAGCAGTTCACCCACGAGAATGCCAATGCCAGCCGAGACTACGAGGAAGTGCCCAACGGCATCCGCACGCGCATGTATGAGGGCTATCCATTCCTTTATATGCAGTTCTCCAAAAAGGCCGACTTCGTGTTTCAGCCCGACTGGTATCGCGGCATAGAATATCCCAAGGAACAGGAGCGCGGCTACTCATCTAACGAAGACCTCTATGTGCCGGGCTACTTCTCACTGCCCATCAAGAAGGGTGAGAGCATCGTCTTCGCCGCCTCCACCAGTGAGTCGAAGCCCCGCGGACTGAAAGCCCTCTTCACAGAGGAAGCCGCCGAGCGCACGCCGCGCGACAACTTCATCCACTGCCTCATCAACGCAGCCCATCAGTTCCACATCCACGACAAAAACGGCGAGCGCTATCTCGTTGCCGGCTATCCTTGGTTCAAGTGCCGCGCCCGCGACACTTTCCTCTCGATTTCCGGGCTGACTCTGAGTATCGACGAGGTGGACTATTTCGAGGATGCCATGAGGACCGCCGTGAGACAGCTTCGGCAGTTTATGGAGGGCAAGGAGCAGACCGGCATCATCAAGGAGATGGACCAGCCCGACGTGCCGCTTTGGGCCATAAGGGCCGTACAGCAGTATGCCCACAAGATGGGGGACAAGGCCTGTGCCGAGAAGTTCTACAAACTGGTGACTGACATCATTGATTATATTTCCGGCAACAAGCATCCCAATCTTGTCCTCACTGACGAGGGGTTGCTTAAGACCGACGGCACAAAGAAAGCCGTTACGTGGATGAACTCCACTTCCAACGGCCGCCCAGTGGTGCCGCGCACCGGCTACATCGTAGAGTTCAACGCACTATGGTACAATGACTTGTGCTTTGCGGCCCAACTGGCGGAAGAGCAGGGCGACACCGCCCGGCAGACCAAGTGGCAGGCAATGGCCGAGAGGTGCGGCGCGGCATTCGTCGAGACATTCGTCAATCCTTACGGCTATCTCTACGACTACGTCAACGGCGACGACCGCAGCCTGCTCGTCCGTCCGAACATGATATTCGCCGTAGCCTTGGACTACACGCCCTTGACACGCGAGCAGCAGCGCAGCATTCTTGACATGTGTACACGCGAGCTGCTTACGCCCAAGGGATTGCGCACGCTGTCGCCAAAGAGCAGCGGCTACAATCCGATGTATGTGGGGCCGCAGAGTCAGCGCGACCTGGCCTACCATCAGGGAACGGCATGGCCATGGCTTGAGGGATTTTACATCGAGGCTTGTCTGAAGCTTTACAAGCGCTCTCGCCTGAGCTTCGTGCAACGGCAGATGATTGGCTATGAGGACGAGATGTTCAACCATTGCATTGGTACGCTGCCCGAGCTCTTCGACGGCAACCCGCCGTTCCGCGGCAGGGGAGCCATCTCGTTCGCTGCCAACGTGGCTGGCATACTGCGTGCGGCTGAGCTCATTGAAACCTTTAAAGACTAAAATTAGGAGGACAACACATGAAAGTATTAATGTTTGGATGGGAGTATCCTCCTCATGTTTATGGAGGCCTTGCAACGGCCAACTTCGGCATCTCGGAAGGACTGCATGCGCAGGGCGATGTCGATATAACACTGTGCCTGCCAAAGCCTTGGGGCGATGAGGACCACGCCTTTGCCCGTATCGTGGCAATGAACTGCGTGCCCATTGCCTACCGCGACGTCAACTACGACTATGTAAAGTCACGCATCGGCAACCTGATGGACCCTAACGACTACTATCGCTACCGCGACCATATCTATGCTGATTTCAACTATATGCACGTCAACGACTTAGGCTGCATGGAGTTCGCCGGAGGCTATCCTTCCAACCTGCACGACGAGATTAACAACTACAGCATCATTGCAGGCGTGGTGGCCAGGACCGAGGAGTTCGACGTCATCCATGCCCACGACTGGCTGACCTATCCCGCCGGCATCTTTGCCAAGCAGGTGAGCGGCAAGCCGTTGTGCATACACGTGCACGCCACCGACTACGACCGGTCGCGCGGACACGTCAATCCTACGGTCTATGGCATAGAGAAAGACGGCATGGACCACGCCGACTGCATCATGTGCGTGTCGGAACTCACGCGGCAGACGGTCATCAACCAGTATCACCAGGACCCGCGCAAGGTGTTCACGGTGCACAACGCCGTCTATCCGCTGAGTGCGGAGAACGCCGCCATTCCGCGGCCCGACCACACGGGAAAGGAGAAGATAGTGACGTTCCTTGGGCGCATCACCATGCAGAAAGGCCCGGAGTATTTCGTCGAGGCGGCCAACATGGTGCTGCACCGCACCAACAACATCCGCTTCTGCATGGCTGGGTCGGGCGACATGATGGACCAGATGATATACCTCGCGGCAGAGCGGGGCATTGCCGACCGCTTCCACTTCCCCGGATTCATGCGTGGCAAGCAGGTGTATGAATGTCTCAAAGACTCCGACGTATATGTCATGCCGTCGGTCAGTGAGCCTTTCGGCATCTCACCCCTTGAGGCCATGCAGTGCGGCACGCCGACCATCATCTCGAAGCAGAGCGGATGCGCTGAGATACTCACCAACTGCATCAAGATTGACTATTGGGACATACATGCCCTCGCCGACGCCATCTACGGCATCTGCCACAACGAGAGTCTCTTCCGCTACCTGCAGGAGGAAGGCCAAAAAGAAGTGGCACAGATTACCTGGGAAAAGGTGGGCGCATGGATACGCGAGCTTTACCTGAGAACGCTTCACTGGAAATAACACTGTAAACTAATGTCATAAGGAAATGAAAAAGATTTGCCTATATTTTGAGATCCATCAAATCGTCCACCTGAAGCGCTACCGCTTCTTCGATATTGGTACCGACCATTACTATTACGACGACTACGAGAACGAGCGCACCATCACCGACATCGCACAGCGCTCGTATATGCCTGCCCTCAACGCCATCGGTGAGATGATTGCCGAGAACGGCAATTACTTCCGCGTGGCATTCTCGCTTTCGGGTGTGGGCATGGAACAATTGGAGATCTATGCGCCTGAGGTCATCGAGAAACTGCAGGAGCTGAGCAAGACGGGATGCGTGGAATTCCTGGCCGAGCCTTACGCCCACGGCTTGTCGGCCCTCATCGACCATGCCTCGTTCGCCTCCAACATCAAGGCGCAGTGCCATAAGATGGAGGAGACGTTCGGACAGAAGCCAAAGGTGTTGCGCAACTCCTCGCTGATTTACAGCGACGACATCGGCTCTCAGGTGGCCAAGCTCGGCTTCAAGGGCATGCTCACAGAGGGCGCCAAGCACGTGCTGGGATGGAAGTCGCCTCACTATGTATATAACTGCGCGTTGGCTCCGAAGCTCAAGCTGTTGCTGCGCGACATCTCGCTCAGCGACGATATATGCCTACGCTTCAACGACCACGACTGGGAGGGCTATCCGCTCTTTGCCGACCAGTATATCGACCGCATTGCCAACTTCCCCCCCGAGGAACAGGTCATCAACATCTTCATGGAGCTGTCGGCCCTTGGCATCGCCCAGCCACTGTCGAGCAACATACTTGAGTTCATCAAGGCCCTGCCGCGATTTGCCAAGGACAAGGGCATCGGCTTTGCCACGCCTACGGAGATTTGCGACGAGTTCAAGAGCGTAGGCGACCTGAATGTGCCCGACACGCTGTCGTGGACCGACGAGGAGCGCGACGTGAGCAGCTTCCTCGGCAACGTGATGCAGCGCGAGGCGTTCAACAAGCTCTACAGCATGGCCGACCGCGTGCATATTGCCAACGACCCTAAGATTAATCAAGACTGGAACTACCTACAGGCCAGCAACAATTTCCGCTTTATGACGACCAAGCCCTCACAGGTGGGCATCGACCGAGGCATCTACAGCAGTCCTTTCGACGCATTCACAAACTACATGAACATCCTCGGCGATTTCATCAACCGCGTCAATGCACTTTATCCGATGGAAATTGACAACGACCAGCTCAACTCGCTGCTTACCACCATCAAGAACGAGGGCGACGAAATTGAGGCCAAGGACAAGGAGATTGAGCGGCTGAAGGCCCGCATCGGCAAGATGGAGGCTGCTGAGACCAAGCTGCGTGAGAAAGTTGCCAAGACCAAGACCACCGCCACTAAGAATACTGCCGCCAAGGCAGCGTCAAAGAAAACAAAAGAAGAGGCTGGCGCAGAGGAGAGCTAGAGTAGGGGCGGGGTTTATCCCCGCCCTATTCAGCCATTCCCATCGTAGGGGCGGGGTTTATCGAGGCTGCTGCCAAACTAATCAGTCTGGATGTTTATGCACAGAGCCTGTTTTTT
>CABVDL010000138.1 GCA_902497035.1 uncultured Prevotella sp. | reverse complement strand
GAGTTAGAAGTTATGAGTTAGAAGTTATGAGTTAGAAGTTATGAGTTAGAAGTTATGAGTTAGAAGTTAGAAGTGGAAGTAAAACTGTCGGTTTGTTGCGCATCTAAGATGCATTCAGCCTCTCTGAGGCTGACAGGCTGTTACATAGACAGTTACCCTGTCCTACACTTGTATGCTATCTGCTGTAAGATCCATTAGCTCAAACACCATTACACAGGAATTTATATTTACAAAAAGTAAAAACATAGGACAATGGAAATTCGTGAAAGAGAAGAGAATACAGGGGCGCACAAGGCGGAAAAAGAGGATTAAGGAGACGCGGAACGGACATCCTTACAGGGATGGAGTCTGCCTTTAAGTTCAAGGAGAGTGGCATCTCTGTGAAATGGCAGTGCCATCCAAGTTGAAGGAGAACTCCATCCTTATAGGAATGGCAGCATTTTGAAATGACTAAGAAAGCTTCTAAAGAGTATAAAACTGATAACACACTAATTGATAGTCATTTATCGACTTGCCTCATTTTGGCGTTCTTTTCGAGCGAAGACCCTCTCGTTCGAAAAGAATCGATTCTTGACGGGGGTTGCGAAGAAAAAATCTTGACTTATATATTTCAAACGCATTAAACTTCTTGCCATAAAATTTGTAGGTTTCGGCTTTTCTTCGTAAGTTTGCATAATAGGCAAATAAAACACATTAATTAATCAGATTATTCTTATGACACAGGAAGACAAAACAAAGATAGAAGAGCGCATCGTGGATGTGCTGAAAACGGTTTACGACCCGGAGATACCCGTCAATGTCTACGACTTAGGCATGATCTACAAGATCGACCTGCAGGACGACGGCACACTGAACATCGACATGACGTTTACGGCTCCCTCGTGCCCTGCCGCCGACTTCATCCTTGAGGACGTGCGCACGAAGGTGGAAGGTGTCGAGGGCGTGAAGACGGCCAACGTCAACCTGGTCTTCGAGCCCGCCTGGGACCAGAGCATGATGTCGGAAGAGGCCAGGATAGAGCTCGGCTTCGAGTGATGAGCTGTCCGGGTGATGAGCAGCCGGCCGGTGAGAACGGCCCCGGCGAAAACGAAGTGAGACAAAAAGGTGAACTATGCGTAAGAACGTTTATTTTTTGAGCGATGCCCATCTCGGCTCGTTGGCTATCCCGCATCGCAGGATGCAGGAGCGCCGGCTGGTGCGCTTCCTCGATTCGATCAAGGACAAGGCCGCCGCCGTGTATCTGCTCGGCGACATGTTCGACTTCTGGTACGAATATAAATATGTGGTGCCCAAAGGCTACACGCGCTTCCTTGGCAAGCTCTCCGAGCTTACCGACGACGGCGTGGAGGTCCATTTCTTCACGGGCAATCACGACATCTGGGCCTACGGATACCTTACCGAGGAGTGCGGAGTGAAGATGCACTATCAGCCCTTGACGACGGAGATCTACGGCAAGGTCTTCTACCTGGCCCATGGCGATGGCCTGGGCGACAACAGCGGCTCATTCAAGCTCCTGCGCCGCATCTTCCACAACCGCGTGTGCCAGGTGCTCTTCTCGGCACTTCATCCGCGCTGGGGCATGCAGTTCGGACTGGAGTGGGCCAGGCACAGCCGGCTCAAGCGGGCCGACGGCAAGGAACCGCCTTATATGGGTGAGGACAAGGAGTATCTCGTGCTGTGGACCAAGGAGTATGAGCGGCAGCATCCCGACATCGACTATTACCTCTATGGGCACCGACATATCGAGCTCGACCTGAACCTGCCACGCGTGGAAGGCCATACGCCCCGCATGCTGATCCTCGGCGACTGGATCACGCAGTTCACCTATGCTGTCTTCGACGGTGAGCACCTCTTCCTCGAAGAATATGTGGAAGGGGAGTCGAAGCCTTAATCTTCCTGAGAGCGCAGGTGCCCGCCGAGGGTACTCCGCTCACAGGACTATTGGCAAAAATAGTTGCCACATGGGTAGGGTACTGGCCCGGCAAATTGTTATATCATAAAAGCCATATATAACTTGCATCAACTTATAACTATAAATCATCATGATACCCATACGCCGTTCTTTGCTTCTCATGTTCTGCACCGTCCTGCTACCGTTGACGTTATCGGCCAAGCCACAAAAACAGACGCTGTTGCCTTACCGTGACGCGTCGCTGCCCGTTGAGCAGCGCGTGAGCGACCTGTTGCAGCGCATGACCCTTGAGGAGAAAGTAGGACAGTTGCGTTGTTTGCTTGGCTGGCCTTATTACGACCGCAACGGCGACAAGGTAACACCGTCGGCACGCTTTGCCCCGGAGGTGGTCAGCGAACATGTCGGCATGCTGTGGGCCACCCTCCGTGCCGACCCGTGGACACAGAAGACCCTTGCCAACGGCCTTTCACCAGAGCTGTCGGCCAAGGCCTGCAACGCCCTGCAACGCGACTATCTCAGTCATTCGCGCTTGTACATTCCTCTATTCTTTGCTGAGGAGGCGCCACACGGCCACATGGCCATCGGTGCCACAACCTTTCCTACGGGCATTGGCGTGGCCGCGACATGGCAACCCGAATTGGCCCGCGAGATGGGTGAGGTCATCGGCAAAGAGATCAGGTTGCAGGGCGCGCATATCAGCTACGGGCCGGTGCTCGACCTCTCACGCGATGCCCGCTGGTCGCGCGTGGAGGAATCGATGGGCGAGGATCCGGTGCTGGCTGCCAAGATGGGAGCCGCAGAGGTGCGTGGCTTAGGCGGAGGAGATCTCAGCAAGCCTTACGCAACCTTGTCAACACTGAAGCATTTCATCGGTTACGGTACGACAGAAGGCGGACAAAATGGCAACCCGAGCGTGCTTGGTGAGCGTGACCTCAAACAGAACTTCCTGCGCCCCTTTCAGGAGGCCGTTGGTGCCGGCGCACTGTCGGTGATGACCTCTTACAATTCTATTGACGGAGTGCCATCGACGGGAAACGGCGAACTGTATAACGGCGTGCTGCGGCGCGACTGGCGGTTCCGTGGCTTTGTCGTGTCCGACCTCTACAGCATTGATGGCATCTATGAAACCCACCATGTGGCTGCAACACTGCAACAGGCTGCCGTGATGGCCTTGCGGGCCGGTGTGGATGTGGACTTAGGCGGCAAGGCCTACGCCACGCTGACCGATGCGGCCCGCAAGGGAAAGATTGACACGCTGCTCATCGACGATGCCTGCCGCCGCGTGCTCACCATGAAGATGGAGATGGGGCTCTTTGAGCATCCTTACGTGGATGTGAAGGCAGCGCGCGAGGTGCATGACGCTGCCGCACGGAAGACAGCCCTGCGGGTGGCTGAGGCTTCCATTACATTGCTGAAGAACAACAAGGTGTTGCCCCTGCGCCGCGACATGAAAGTGGCCGTGGTAGGTCCCAATGCCGATAACATATATAATATGTTGGGCGACTACACGGCACCGCAGGCCGATGGCAAGGTGACCACCCTGCTGCAAGGCGTCAGGCAACTTATTGGCGACAATCACGTGGTCTATGCCAAAGGTTGCGCCATTCGCGACACGACCCACACGAATATTGCCGATGCTGTTTCGGCAGCCCGCCAGTCTGATGCCGTCATCGTGGCCGTCGGCGGGTCGAGCGCGCGCGATTTCAAAACCAATTATAAGGAGACCGGAGCAGCTGAGGCCGACGACAAGTCGGTGAGCGATATGGACTGCGGTGAAGGTTTCGACCGTTCCACCCTCAGCTTGCTTGGCCGTCAGCAACAGTTGCTCGAAGCACTCAAGGCAACGGGCAAGCCGATCATCGTGGTATATATTGAGGGCCGGCCGCTCAACATGAACTGGGCCAAGGCTAATGCCGATGCCCTGCTTTGCGCCTATTATCCCGGTGAGGCGGGCGGTGAGGCGCTGGCACGTGTCATCTTTGGTGAGGTCAACCCGGCCGGCCGTTTGCCCTTCTCCGTTCCTGCGAGCGAAGGCCAGTTGCCGGTGTATTACAATAAGCGCGTGCCGGTGCCCCACAATTACGTAGAAGGTCCAGCCACGCCGGCCTACGCTTTCGGCGCAGGTCTCAGCTATACCACTTTCCGCTACGATAATATGAAGGTTGAGTCGCGTGGCAATCATCAGTATGCCGTCAAGGTGGATGTGACGAACACCGGCACGCGCGATGGCGACGAAGTGGTGCAGCTCTATCTTCACCATGCGGTGTCGAGCGTGTCGCAACCTGCCATGCAGCTGTGCGCCTTCCGGCGCCTGACAATCAAGGCGGGCGAGACGCGTCCTGTGGAGTTCGTGATAGGGAAAGAAGAGTTAGGCATCGTGGACCGACAGATGCAATGGACGGTAGAGCCGGGACCGGTGGAGTTGATGGCAGGCGCGGCCTCAGACGACATACGGCTGAGAGCTACCGTTAATGTAGAGTAGGCACAGGCACAGACACAAGAGAATCGATTCATGGAAAGTAAATCACAGTTTGACAGCCTTTTCAAGCGCGCCTATCCCAAGCTTTTCTTCTATGCGCGTGGCATTGTAGGCAATGATGATGATGCCGAGGATGTTGTCGAGGACGTTTTTGTGGAGCTTTGGCGACGGCGCGACGAAGTGGATTGGAGCGGCAAGATAGAGGGTTATCTCTATCGTTCCGTCTTTACGCGTGCCATCAATTTGTTGCGCATGGCCAACCGAAGCGAGGAGCAGTTGTCACTTCTCACAGCCATCAACGACCGCCGCATGGCGTATCTCGAGAGCGAGATGGGCAATCCGCAGCGCGACGCTGAGGTTGTCGACCTTCGGCAGGCCATCGACGAGGCACTCAGCGCTTTGCCCGCCAAGAGCCGACAGGTCTTTCAGATGAGTTATATTGATGGGCTTCATCATCAGGAGATAGCCGAAGCGTTGGGTATCTCCGTGCGCACCGTGGAGGCGCACATCTATACGGCCTTGCGCGTCTTGCGCAAGCGGCTGGAGGGGACAAGGGCCTTGATGAAAATATTTTTATGTCTTCTCTAACCTGAATTATTCATATTAACAAAAAAAGAAGCTGTATTTCTTGTGTAATTCAAGAAAAAGTATTAACTTTAAAGTA
>CABVDL010000137.1 GCA_902497035.1 uncultured Prevotella sp. | reverse complement strand
TACCTTTAACGTACAAGGCGAGGGTTTATACCTTTAACGTACAAGGCGAGGGTTTATACCTTTAACGTACAAGGCGAGGGTTTATACCTTTAACGTACAAGGCGAGGGTTTATACCTTTAACGTACAAGGCGAGGGTTTATACCTTTAACGTACAAGGCGAGGGTTTATACCTTTAACGTACAAGGCGAGGGTTTTACACCTTAGAATGCGTAAGGCAACTATTTTATATGATAGAACATGCAGAAGATAAGCATCCATCTATTTGGCATTCGTTTGTTTAACATTCACATAAAGCCCTCCCCTATGTGGGGGAGGGTACTCGCCTGCGCCTTATTATTAGGCGCAGGCGAGGGAGTGGGGCTTTATGCCCAATCCTTCGGCGTGGTCTCCGTCTCCGTCTGCAACATGCGTACCGAGGGCGACTACGATGCCGGCATGGCCACGCAGGGCCTGCTCGGCATGCCCGTGGAGATACTCCAGGACGGCGGATGGCTAAAGGTGCGCACGCCCGAGGGCTACGAGGCCTACGTGCACAACCGCTCGGTGACACCGATGACGCGCGACGGGCTGTCGGCATGGAACACCGCTCCGCAGGTGGTGGTCACAGCCCTCTGGGCAGGTGTCTATCAGCAACCCAACGAGAAGTCGCAGCTCGTGGGCGACGCCGTGGCCACCGACCGCCTGCGCCTCACCGGCACCAGGGGACAGTTCTACCACGTTGCCTTCCCCGACGGCCGCACGGGATACCTGAGCCGGAAGAAGGCCGACGAGCTCACCCACTGGCGGCGCAGCCTCGACAACAGTGCGCAAGCCATCCTCGCCACGGCCAGGCGGTTTGTGGGCATTCCCTACATGTGGGGCGGCATGAGTCCGAAAGGCATGGACTGCAGTGGCTTCGTGCGCACGGTGCTGCTCTGCCACGACATCATCATCCCGCGCGATGCCTCGCAGATGGCCACCAAGGGGCAGCGCATCGACATCTTCCCCTCGCCCAGCGCGGAGCACGCCGACAAGCCCGACTTCAGCCATCTGCAGCCCGGCGACCTGCTGTTCTTCGGCCGCAAGGCCACGGCCGACAAGCCAGCCCACGTGTCGCACGTCGGCTTCTACCTCGGCAACGGACGTTTCATCCATTCCCTTGGCATGGTGCAGGAGGCCAGCCTCGTAGAGACCGACCCCGACTACGACGCCTACGACCTCGGACGGCTGCTTTGGGCGCAGCGCGTGCTGCCCTACGTCAACAAGGTGCCTGAGATGTTCACCACCGACCAATCGCCAATGTATAAATAATGAAATGATAAGCAAGAGAGAATAATTTGTTATGACCACAAGAAGAGAATTTCTGAAGAGAACGGCCCTGGCCACGGCGGGCGCAGCCTTGGCCATGAGCAATGCCGACGCCATCGGGCGGATGCTTGACACCGGCAAGACGCCATCGTTCAATATCAACCATTCCGAAACCGGAGACGGCCGTCTCCACCTGCGCTTCTTCCCTTATGAGCTGAAGTTGCGCCACACGTTCACCGTGGCCACCTACTCGCGCACCTCAACGCCCGACGTGCAGGTGGAGCTCAGCTACGACGGCCTCACAGGCTACGGCGAGGCCTCCATGCCGCAATACCTCGGCCAGAGCGTCGCCTCGGTCACCGCATTCCTCAGCAAGGTAGACATGGAGCAGTTCACCGACCCATTCCAGATGGAGGACATCCTCAGCTACATCGACAGCCTCTCGCCGGGCGACACCGCCGCCAAGGCCGCCGTCGATATTGCCCTGCACGACCTCGTCGGCAAAATCATGGGACAGCCATGGTACAAGATATGGGGCCTCGACGCAAAGAAAGCCCCCTCCACCACATTCACCATCGGCATCGACACGCCCGACGTGGTGCGACAAAAGACGGAAGAGTGCGCGGCGAAGTTCAACATCCTCAAGGTGAAGCTCGGCCGCGACAACGACAAGGACATGATCAGCACCATACGCTCGGTGACGAAGCTGCCCATCGCCGTTGACGTCAACCAGGGATGGAAAGACAAGCACAAGGCCCTCGACATGATCAACTGGCTACACGACCAGGGCATCGTGATGGTGGAGCAGCCCATGCCGAAAGAGCAGCAGAAAGACATTGCCTGGCTCACCGAGCGGTCGCCGTTGCCCATCTTCGCCGACGAGGCCATACAGCGGCTGTCCGACATCCGCCGCATCGAGGATGCCTACACGGGCATCAACATCAAGCTGATGAAATGCACGGGCATGCGCGAGGCGTGGAAGATGCTCAACTACGCCCGCGCCCGCGGCCTGAAAGTGATGGTGGGCTGCATGACGGAGACCTCATGCGCCGTGTCGGCGGCAGCCCAGCTCTCACCATCCGTCGATTTCGCCGACCTCGACGGCAACCTGCTCATCGCCAACGACCGCTTCGACGGCATGAAGGTGGTAGGCGGAAAGATCACCCTGCCCGACAGGCCGGGAATAGGGGTAAAGCCCCTCTCAATCTAAGCCCCTCTCCCTCTGATGCGCTTAAGGCGCATCAGAGTACCCTCCCCCACCCAGGGGAGGGTTCTATATGGCATAGTTTACCAAAGACACCAATATAAGACAAATGCGACACATGCTACCGTTTAATCTGCATTACAAACCAAATGCGACACATGCCACCGTTTAATCTGCATTACAAACCAAATACGACACATGCTACCGTTTAACCTGCATTATAAGCCCTCCCCTAAGTGGGGGAGGGTACTCGCTTGCGCCTTTTTATTAGGCGCAAGCGAGGGGGTGGGGCTTTGCCAGTCCCGTCTCTCCCTCGACTTCAACAAGACCCACGAGGAGGTGAGGCAGTACATACAGCGCTACATCCCCGACGTGACCGAGGCCCAGATGAGCCATTGGGAACAGACCAAAGCCCTCGAGACCTGCTACATCAACGGGCAGAAATGGTATTTTCACAATGCCGGTCCCAACCTCTTCCGCATCGACCCGCAGTGCCGCGCCATCAAGCGGCAGAAGGACGGCGAGCAGAAAAGCGCGAGCATGGAGGATGAGCGCACTGACATTCCCGCCATCATCAAGGTCGCGCCCCACAACGCCCGGCATCTCGGCCCTGCCCACCGCATGCGCGTCACCTACACGCTTACCGTCAGGCCCGACGTGGTGCCGGCCGGGGAGACCATACGCTGCTGGCTGCCCTTCCCACGCAACGACGTCAAACGGCAGACCAACGTGCGGCTCCTCACCACAAGCAACGACAGCTACGTCAAGTCGCCCGCGGCCTACGACCACTCATCCATCTACATGGAAAGCAGGGCCGAGGCAGGCAAGCCCACCGTGTTCAGCGAGACCTTTGAGTACACCACCCACGGCAGCTGGTCCGGACTGCGCCCCGAGGACATCAGGCCCTACGACACCTCCACCGCCCTCTACCGCAAATACACGGCCAACCGTCGCCGGCACATCATCGTAACCCCGCGCATCCAGCACCTCGCCGACAGCCTGACGGCCGGCATCACCAATCCCTTGCTCCAGGCCCGCGCCATCTACACCTACATCGACGAGAACTATCCGTGGGCCTCGGCGCGCGAGTACAGTACGATAGACAATATCCCCGAGTACGTGCTAGACAACCACCACGGCGACTGCGGCCAGGTGACGCTGCTCTTCCTCACGCTCTGCCGCGCCAAGGGCATACCCGGCCACTTCGAGAGCGGCTTCATGGTGCATCCCCACGAGACCAACCTCCACGACTGGTGCGAGATCTACTTCGAGGGCGTGGGCTGGGTTCCCGTGGACCAGTCGTTCGGCCGCCCCTACTGGGCCACCGACGACGCCACACGCTATTTCTACCTCGGCGGCATCGACTCCTACCGCCTCATCGTCAACAGCGACTTCGGCATGCCGCTCTATCCCGCCAAGCGCTATCCCCGCTCTGAGACCGTCGATTTCCAGCGCGGCGAGGTGGAATGGCAGGGCGGCAACCTCTATTTCGACAAGTGGAACTGGAACATCAAGGTGGAGTATCTGTAAACATCCCGACAACCCTGGCACTCAAATAATGAATTCCCGAAACATCAACTCGCTCGACATAGCGAAATTCGTGGCTGCCATCCTTGTGGTAGCCATCCACGCCAACCCTTTCCGCGGAGTGGCCAACACGGTAATCATCGAGGGCTTCGCGCGCCTCGCCGTACCCTTTTTCTTCATAGCCTCAGCGTACTTGTTCTTCCGCCGTAACCCCGACGCGAAGGCTTTGCGCCACTTCGCGCGGCGCATCTGTCTGCTCTATGGCTTCTGGTTCGTCTTCAACCTGCCCCATTACTGCATCTATCGCACACCCGACAGCGTCACGACGTTTATCCACGACCTGCTTTTAGGCTCCACCTTTGGCGCCTCCTGGTTTCTCACCGCACTCCTTGAGGGTACCATCTTGATATGGCTGCTGTCAAAGAAAGTCAATGACTGGCTTCTACTCATCGCTGGCAGCCTCATCCTGCTGCTCCACAACGCCTGCCCCCCCCAACCCAGCGCACCTCAGCACCTGAGTTGGATGGCGGCAGTATATAGCAATTGCATCAACGGTGGCTGGATGGACGCCTTCGTCTATATTGTCGCCGGAAAGATGATTGCGGGTGTCGGCTATGTGCCCAGACGCTGGAGAGGGCCGACAGCCTTTCTGTTCGCCATCGTCATTATTGGCTCGCCTGCAATGGCATTGGCTCTCGTCAGCCAAGGCTATTTCCACGTGCTGCAAACGATGATGCTAATTCCCATGACCATCATCACCATGCTGTTTATCCTGCAGCACGAGGCAACAATCCGTCTGCCCTACAAGCAACTGAGGCAGATGAGCACCGTGTTCTACCTTTCCCACATTACTTTCATCTCCGCGGCCTCCATTCCCTTCCACTACATTCTCCACAAGCCAATGCCGCTGTGTCGCTACATCCTTGTTCTTTGCCTCTGCACCTTATTCTACTACATCATCTCCTGGCTGAGGAACAAGCCCCATTTCGGATGGCTGCGCTACGCCTTTTAGCCCGCGCCGGATGCCAGCCCCGCTCCGCGACCGACAGTGTAGTGGCCGGCCTGGTGCC
>CABVDL010000136.1 GCA_902497035.1 uncultured Prevotella sp. | reverse complement strand
TATGAATGATGCGTGTCATTGCAATGTTGATTACCGTTTGCGATGGGAATATCAACACCTGCTGCTGGTGGCCGACACCAGGTCGGCCACTACACTATCACCAATGACACGATTGCCCGGGAGAATGTCGCAGGTGTGGTCGTAGAAGTTAGTGCGACGATACTGAGATATTAGTGTAGTGGCCGGCCTTGTGCCGGCCACCAGACCTTGGTATGAATGATGCGTGTCATTGCAATGTTGATTACCGTTTGCGATGGGAATATCAATACCTGCTGCTGGTGGCCGACACCAGGTCGGCCACTACACTATCACCAATGGCACGATTTCCTGGAAGAATGTCGCAGGTGTGGTCGTAGAAGTCGAAAAGTGCCTGTCACCAATGACACGATTGCCCGGGAGAGGGGGTGGGACCGTCGGGCTACTCCCCCAACAGTTGCCCGGCCACCTCGCAAAGCTCGTCATACCAGGCCGCGCCAAACCGTTGGATGAGTGGCTCGCGCAAGAACTCATAGACACGCACATTGCGCTTGCGGCCCAAAGCCACGGCCGCCTTGCAGACATCCCAGCGGTGGTAGTTGATGCCAATGACATCATTGCCGAAATCCTTTGCCCGGATGGGGTAAAGAGCGCATGAGGCCGGCTTGCACCACTTGGTGCGTCCCTCACGGTAAGCCCGCTCAAAGGCACAGAGGCAGCAGTTGGGAATGGGCTTGCCGTCAGCAAAATCAGTGATATCATGGTAACAGGTGAACACGCAGTCGCGTCCGCCGACGATGCTCGTCACCAGCTCGCCGTCGTTGTCGGTATAGGCCACGCCCTGCCTGTCGATAACCGCCTGCGCCGAGGCCGAGAGGTCATTCCACACGGCATCGAGATTGTCCTCCATCAGACCAATCTCGTCGAGCGTCACCGGCGCGCCGGCATCGCCCTCGATGCAGCAGCGGCCCTTGCACGCGGCAAGGTCGCAACAGAAATACTCGGTGAAGATATCGGGCGACACCAGCACGTTACCCACCTGTATGATATGCAGCTCTTTCATAGGTCACAAGACATTAACGGACGATACGCTACAGCAATAAGCACACCTTTCTTCAGGCGTTCTTACCAGTCGACCGGCTTCATGCCGTACTGCTCAAGATAGGCGTTGCAGCGCGAGAACTGATGCTGTCCGAACCAGCCGCCGCGGTTGGCCGACAGCGGCGAGGGATGAACCGACTCAAGGATGAGGTTGCGCGAGCCGTCGATAAAGGCTTTCTTGGTGCGCGCATAGCCGCCCCAGAGCATGTAGACGAGATGCTCGCGTCGGGCGCTGAGTGCCTTGATGGCCGCATCGGTGAAGATGCTCCACCCCAGGCGCGAGTGGCTGTTGGCCTCATGGGCCCGAACGGTAAGCGTGGCGTTGAGCAGCAGCACCCCCTGGCGCGCCCAGCGCGTGAGGTCGCCGTTGGCGGGCATCGGCTTGCCGAGGTCGTCACCAATCTCCTTGAAGATATTGACGAGTGACGGGGGCATCATCACGCCGTCAGGAACCGAGAAGCTCAGTCCCATCGCCTGCCCCGGCTCATGATAGGGGTCCTGCCCGATAATCACCACCTTCACCCGGTCAAACGGACAGAGGTTGAAGGCGTTGAAAATCAGATGGCCCGGAGGAAAGCACTGACAGCGGCGATATTCATCGCGCACGGCATCGGTGAGACCGGCGAAATACTGCTTGTCAAACTCCTCGCCCAAATATTTCTTCCAAGACAGTTCTATATTGACGTTCATAACTAATAGACAATTCGGTGGCAGTGTAGTGGCCGGCCTGGTGCCGGCCACCAGCCGCAGACATGGCAGGTGCCGCAAAAGTTCCGCTGCGACGAAAAAGCCCCACCCCCGGCCAAGGCTAAGGGTGAGGCTATTGTGATGAGATTTACTTATTATCGCTGATGAGGCATTCGCCGGTCATATCGGCGGGCTGCTCGAGTCCCATGATATGCAGGATGGAAGGCGCCACGTCGGCCAGACGGCCGTCCTTCACCGTAGCCGAGTTGTTGTTGGTCACGTAGATGAACGGCACGGGGTTGAGCGAGTGTGCGGTGTTGGGCGTACCGTCGTCGTTGATGGCGTGGTCGGCATTGCCGTGGTCGGCAATGATGATGGCCTCGTAGTCGTTGGCCTTGGCAGCCTCGATGACGTCATGAACGCAGGAGTCAACGGCGACAACGGCCTTTGCGATGGCATTGTAAACGCCGGTGTGTCCCACCATATCGCCGTTGGCGAAGTTCACCACGATGAAGTCGTACTGCTGCGTATTGATGGCGCCGACGAGCTTGTTCTTCACCTCATAGGCGCTCATCTCGGGCTGCAGGTCGTAGGTGGCCACCTTCGGCGAGTGTACGAGAATGCGGTCCTCACCGGCGAAAGGCTCCTCACGGCCGCCATTGAGGAAGAACGTCACGTGTGCGTATTTCTCAGTCTCGGCGGTGTGCAGCTGGCGCTTGCCGTTTCTTGAGAGGTATTCGGCGAGGGTGTCCTTCACGTCCTCCTTGGGGAAGAGGATGTGCAGGCCCTTGAAGTTGGCGTCATACGGCGTCATGCAGTAGTACTGCAGGTCCTTGATGGTGTGCATGCCCTCCTGCGGCATATCCTCCTGTGTCAGCACCTGCGTGAGCTCGCGGGCGCGGTCGTTGCGGAAGTTGATGAAGATAATGACGTCACCCTCCTGGATGGTGCCGTCGACCTTGGCGTTGTTGATGGGCTTGATGAACTCGTCGGTCACGCCGTCGGCATAGCTCTCGTCCATGGCCTTGAGCAGGTCGTCAGCCTGTTTGCCCTTGCCCTCGACGAGCAGGTCGTAGGCCTCCTTGACGCGATTCCAGCGCTTGTCGCGGTCCATTGCGTAGAAACGGCCGACGATGGATGCGATGTGCGCGTCGTTCTTCTCGCAGCAGTCAAGGATGTCCTTGATGAAGCCCTTGCCACTCTTCGGGTCGGTGTCGCGGCCGTCCATGAAGCAGTGCACGAACGTGTTCTTCAGGCCATATTCCTTTGAGATCTCAATGAGCTTGAACAGATGGTCGAGCGAGGAGTGCACGCCGCCCGTTGAGGTGAGGCCCATCAGGTGGAGGCGCTTGCCGGTCTTCTGGGCATAGCTGTAGGCGGAGACTATCTCCTTGTTCTTCAGAATGTCGCCGGTCTCGCAGGCCTTATTGATTTTCACCAGGTCCTGGTAGACGATGCGGCCGGCGCCGATATTGAGGTGACCCACCTCAGAGTTGCCCATCTGTCCCTTGGGCAGACCGACATCCTCGCCGCAGGCCATGAGCTGCGAGTGGGCGCAGGTGGCGTTGAGCAGATCGAGATAAGGTGTGGGCGTGTTGTAGATGACATCGCCGCGGTCGTGTTTGCCGAGTCCCCATCCGTCGAGGATCATCAGCAGAGCTTTCTTTGCCATAGTAATATTGTGTTTAATGTTTGTATTTGTTGTTATCTGTATGCTTCTTAAGCAATTGCAAAGTTACCGTATTTTCGCTGATTGGCAAAGGAAAATAGGAATTATTAATGGATGGGGTGAATGGGGATAATGGGGTGAATGGGGATAATGGGGTGAATGGGGATAATGGGACGGATGGGACTATGCGATACCCATGATGCTAATGGCTTTTGAAGTATTCCGCGGCATAGCGGCCCATCTCGCGGTAGCCCGCGGCATTGGGATGGAGGCAGTCGGCCAGGCGCCATTCGGGTCGCAGGGCGAGGGTGTTGGTGGGGTTGCGCATGAGCAGGTCGAAATCAAGGTAGCCGTCGGCATCATGCTGCTTCCGGATCCACTGGTTGATGAGGCGGCGCCCCACCTCGTGGCCGACGCTGTAGTAGCCCGCCCCCTTCATCGGCGTTATGGTGGCGAGCCACACGCGGAGATGGGCGCGGCGGCATTTCTGTATCATCAGCCGGTATTGCGCGATGACCGACATGGCTGTCGTGACCCCGTCGCGGCTGTTGCCGAGGTCGTTGATGGCCTCGAAGATGACGACATCGGTCACGCCGTGCTGCTCGAGGATGTCACGGTCGAAGCGGTCCTTGGCAGGCTCACCGTAGCCCACTGACAGCACGCGGTTGTTGCCGATGCCGAGGTTTAGCACGCTCCACTGCTTGTAGCCCGCATTGCGCTCGCCGACCATCGCCGCCTCCCTCATCGGACCGTTGAGATAGAAGCTCATCTCGTCGGGCCAGCGGTTCTGCTGGTCGGTCGTCGAGCCCTTGCCGTCGGTGATGCTGTTGCCGATGATGGCAAAGGTGCGGATGCCCGTGCCCAGCACCTCGAGCGCGGCGATGTTGAACCATTTCTCATAGCGGAACGCACGGGCGAAGTCGGTCTCCGGTGTTGACTCGCCCTTGAGGATGTAGCTCGTCGTGCGCGAGCCCATATGCACCGTCGGCACGCGCGGCGCCGTGAGGTAGTTGATGGTGATGGCCACCTTCTCCATCGGCCGGAGGTCGAAGGCCAGCGCATCGGAGAACAGGCTGCGGCCGGCGGGGACGGTCTTGCCCGAGAACTTAAGGTAGCGGGCCGACCGCGCATCGATGCGGCAGGAGTCCAGCGCGTGGGCGATATACACCGAGCGTATCACCACAGGCTTGTCGGAAAAGATGTTGGAGAGCTGAAGACGGACCACCTTGCCGCCGGCCGACACCTTGACTATCTGACGCACCGACCGGTTGCTCATGCGGTTGTTGTAGGGCATGAAGGCCTTCACCGGCGTCTGCATGGCCGTGGCCCATGTTCCCGTCCAGCGACCCACTACCGTGCCTGCGGGATGGCGGGCAAAGGAGGAGAGGGAGCATACGACAAAAAGAAAAAGGAGTAACTTCCGCCTCATAACAGGTGCAAAGTTACTCCTTTTTCATGTATTGCGTATGGTTTTCACATCATTTAGCGGTGGCCGTCACCCATAATGGGCATTATAATTGGCCTGCGGGGTTAGGACTGCGGGGTTAGGCCTGCGGGGTTAGGGCTGCGGGGTTAGGCCTGCGGGGTTAGGGCTACGGTGCCACCGTCCCGTCCTGCGATGCATCAGCAATGATTACGTTAAAATGTTAGGGCGGGGTTTATCCCCGCCCTAACCCCCGGATGGCAACAACATGGG
>CABVDL010000135.1 GCA_902497035.1 uncultured Prevotella sp. | reverse complement strand
CCAGGCCGGCCACTACACTGTCATCTTCCTTCACGATTGGGCGACGGAAGCTTATCTCACCACTTTCTTCCCACCTTTTATATATATGCCGTGAGGCAGGTTGGCGGCATTGCCGATACGCACGCCGCTTAGCGTATAGACAGCCTCGTCGGCGGGTGCTACGCCAGTGACGGCTTGCTGAATGCCAGCCGTAAAGTCGGAGTAGGTCATCAGCGGCAACTCGTCGGGGGCGCTTGGTGCCACGGAGAGGTAAGCCGAGTTGGCGGCAATGAAAGGCTCGTAGTCAGTCTCAGCCAGTGCGACCTTGGCAAAAACCAGCTCCCCGGCACTGTTGACACGCAGCAGGCGCATGGTTGACGGGTCGTAGGCCGTGCGGTTGTCGTGCATAGTGTTTGAGGAAGATGGCTTATAGGTGACGTAGTCTCCGTAAGTATAGTTGAAGAAAACGCCGCGCAGCAGGTTGTCCTTTGGAGCGGCTTCCGCACTTACCAGCAGCTCCACCTTGTTGTTGGCGGCCGTCGGGGAGACGCTCTCCACCAGGACTGGGGTCTCGGCGGGGATGGTAGCGCCTGCCGTGTATGGCTTGATGACCGCCCTGCCTTGGAAGATGCCGCTCACATAATACACCTTAAGGCCTGACGACACCACCCTGAACGGAAATCCTGCGTAGAACGTCTGGTAATACTTGCCGTTGGCTTGTAAGGTTGGAGTGAAGCCGAAGAAACAACTCGAGCTGCTCGAAATGGCGTCAAAATGCCAAAGACTCTTTCCCTGAGTAAGTCCGGAAGGGTTTTGCGCACCGACGTTGCCTGAGTCTGCTTGTGCCTCAAAGTCAACATAACGGTTCATGTCGTGGAGGACGACAGCGCCCAGGGAACCCTCCTCGACTCGTATCTGATATTTTCCTGCCACAGCCGTTCCGCCCTGCCGGTAGGACCGTATCTGAAATGTATGTGTCGTAATCTCCTGAAGACTTGTGCCTTGGGCAGCACAATTGTAGGCATTGTTCTTACCGGAGATGTAGATAACAGATGCCGGATTGGAAACAATGTCGTTGGCCCCGTTGTCAAGCAACGTGCGGATGGCAAAGAGGTCATAATCTACTCCACCCGTACTTGCTCTTGCCCAGCCCTTATTGTCAAGCAGTGAGAGGTAGCGCTTGGAATAATCGTTCCAGATGCGGTAATAGCCCGAGAAAGTCTGCGACTGAGCCGCTGCCGCTGCGGCAAAGAGGGCGGTGACAAACAGTGTGAAAAATTTCTTCATAAGCATACAAAATAATTCAACCCCTCCTGAAGTCGTTAAAGCTTAAGGCGGGGTTGAAATTTATGTTGGTTGTTGCGGAGTTTATTCAGCTACAGCCACTACGACACGGTTGCGGTCGTTGTCCTTGTAAGGCTGGACGGTGTCGCCGAAGCTCTTGATAACGATGCGGCTGGGGCTGATGCCATAATTGTCGGTCAGCATCTTTGCCACGCTCTCCGAACGCTGCTTGGCATACTTGGCATTGATGGCCTTACTGCCGGTGCCTGCGTCAGCATAGCCGGAAACGGTCACCTTGGCGTTGGGGTTCTCGTTGAGGTAGGCGGCAATCTCGCGTACTTTCTCCTGCTGCGACTCAGGAACATCGACCTCACGGATGCTGAAGAAGATGTCGCGCACCAGGGCCTCTACCCGCTTCGGGTTGTCGAGCTTTTTCTCAACGGGAGCCGGAGCCGGCTTCTCGACGATGCGCTCGATGATGCGCTCCTGTGGCTGCGGAGCCGGAATGGTCTTTGTGCGGTTGGTCTTACCAAGATTAATCTTGATACCGGCCAGGGCGTTGAAGTACCAGTCGGCGTTGCCTGCCTTCTTGGAGTTGTAGGCGTCGGTGGTTACGTTGGCTGTGGCCTCAAGGCCGAGAGAGACGCGCTCGCTGACGCGGAAGTCGGCTGCAAGACCGGCACGGCCCACGCCGCGTACCTTTGTGCCGTCCCAGACGAGCTCGAGATTCTGGCCAGCGTAATTGGCCTCGGGAACACGTGTCATGGCCGCAATCGAGTTGCTAATGCCGATAGCGTCGTCGTTGTGCCAGCCGATGTTGACACCGCCACCCACGAGTGCGCTCACGTTGAACACACGATTGGGGTTGTAGCCGCAGAAGAGATTGGAGAGGTTGAACTTCAAGTCGAGCATCGGAGCTACGTAGAAGTAGTGCCACTTGTAGGTCTTGTCGTTCACGTCGAGGTCCCAGCCGCCCTTGCTCTGCCAGCCATTGGCCGACAGGCGGAGACCGAACACGGGGTTGAACTCATAGCCTACGCCCAACTGCGCGTTGGGGGCGAGAAGCTTTGAGAACTTAATCTCGCCTAAGGTGTATTGACCACCAAACTGCCCCTGAATGTACCAATGGGGAACAAACTCATTGACCACCTTGTCGCCGGGCTGCTCTTGTGCCGAAGCCGTCAGGCCGGCCACCATGGCCAGACCCGACAATATAATATGACGTAATTTCATAATCGTTCGATGTTTTTAATGTGTGACAAGCTTGGAGTTACTCCACATTAATCTTATACAGCCTTGCAGAAACCTTACCATTGTAGTCAACAGCCTCATAGAGGATGTTGTAGGTCTTGCCCGGCTGGAGGCCAGTGATGGTCACCTCGCGGGTGTCACCGCTGATGACCTTGCCGAGGTTGGTACCCGACAGGTTGGCGTTGGTCACGGTGATGAACTTCTTGTAGGCCGGGGCCAGTAGTTCATAGGTATAGGTGGTAGGCACGAGCCTGATGCTGCTGCCCTTGACCGTTGTACCTGTAACGCCTGACAAGAGGCGGTGTACCTGTCCGTCGGCTCCCTCAAACAGCATGCAAGGCTGCAGAGAGGCGGCCACTGAGCGGTTGAACCAGTAGGTGAAGCGGTCGTTCAGCCTGTCGAGGTAGCTGTCAATCTTGGAAATCATGCTTGCCTTGCTGCTGCTCAGGTCAACCTCATAGCCCTCCTGAAGCTCAGTGACAAGCTTGTTGATGGCATCGATGGAAGAGTTGAACTTCTCCACTGCGTCGTTGTTGGCTGTAGTCAGCGTATCGTTGACTATCTTGAGCAAGTCCTCAACCTGATCATTAATCTTGACTTCTGTTTTTAAAGTATCTCCTTTATTAATAATGGTAATAGGAACGATGAAATCCTTGCCGTTGCGGGTGAGCTTGCCCACCTCACGTATCTTGTCGATGTGTTCAAGGCCAAGATTGAGCTTAATCTTGCCAATCTTGATATTGTTGATGAATTTGCTGAGGATAGACTCTGCGCGCTCGAGGCCGGGAACGGTCTCCATGTGGATGCTGTTGAAGGCGCCGAAGCCTAAGGGCTTGAAGGCACCGGCCATGATGCTCATCTCGGTGACGTTGTTCAGCTGTTGGCGGTTTTTGTCATTGGTTCCCACCTTATAAGAGGTGCTAAGAGCCAGACGGGGAGCCACGCCGTTCATATTCTGATAGATGAACTGGGCCATCTCCTTGGCCAGCGCCTTGATGGATGCCTTGGTCTGGGTGCGGTTGTTGATAAGATTCTTTACAGCCGTGCGAAGACCGGTGCGCTCAACGTTGAAGGTGCACTGGCTCAGGTTGTCCTCGGTGATGGTTGCTGGAATCTCATAGAAGTTGTTGCCGGCGGCGCGGGTGTAGCCCCACGTCAGCTCACGGTCGGAGGCACTGGCCTCGCCCACCTTGACGGCAGACTGCTTGTTTTGGCTGTTGACCAGTGCGAACTGCACGCCCGTAGCGTCAACAGTATTGGGGTTGATGGTAACATAGAGCTTGCCTGCATTGCCCTCGGCGCCATCCTGGTCGATGAGCGTGCCGGCCTTTATGTCAACGGTCTTTCCACGGAGCGCTGCGGCCGGAATGCCCTCTGCCTCCTCAGCCTTGTAGAAATAGCTCGGGTCGTTGGTGGGGAACTGGAAGCTGGAGGCGTTGCTGCCATAATAGGTGATGAGCGTGTTGGCCTTTACGTCGAGCGGCAGGGCGAACTCACCGACAGCCGGTGAATAGGTGCTCTGAATGATGACCTGCGTCAGCAGGGCAGCCACCATGTCAACGGTAGCCTGCTCAAGGTTGCCCACCGTCCTGTTGGTGGCGGCAATGGCATCGAGGGCTTTATTGTAGTAAGAGTCGGCAGAGTCCTTGGCCTCCTTGGCGGCATTGTTGGCGGCATCCACCTTGCTCTGGAAGTCATTCTTCAGCTGAGGGATAGTGGTGTTGTTGATTATGTCGATGAGTTTGCGGAGATCCTGGTCGGTGCCGGTCATCTCCTTAATCTTATCCTGCAAATCTTTGATGGCCTGGTCTTGTATGGGGTCGTTGGCCAAAAGAGCATCTACATTGTCCTTCACGGCCTTTAGCTCATCCTTGGTGGCGGCGTTATCGACCTTTCCCGTAAGTTCTGTAATCTTTTCGGACAGCTTATCAATCTTGTTGCGGAGCTCAGTGTCATCGTAGCTTGTACCGGGCGTGAGGCCTGAAAGCTTATCATTCAAATCTTTAATCTGATCCTTAAGATCCTTGATTTGGTCTTTCCAAGAAAGGTCGTCACTCTTGCCCTCAAGAGTGGTCAACCGGTTTTCGATGTCGACGAGGTTAGCCGAGGTGAGATGGTTCTTGCTGACATTGGCCAGGGAGTCGATGCGCGCGGTGAGTGCGTTAAATGCATCCTTGCAATGCTGCTGGTCACAGGCGGTTTGCTTGAATGTGTTCAAGTCATTTGTAAGGTTGGTAATACGCTCATTGAGCTGATTCACCTTGTCCTGCATGGAGGCGTCCAAGTTGCTCATGTCGTACTTTACCTGCTGGTAATCGTCGCTCTCGTAGTCCTTACAAGAGACGATAGTACTCGATGCGGCCAATATGAAAGCCCCAGCGAGTAGCATGTTAGTAATTTTTCTTTTCATCAGATATGTATTTAAAAATATAGCTTTTTCGTTCGTATGTAACTTTATGCCACAAGGCTAATCAAAATATTTTTCTGTCCCACTATTATACGGGACAAAGATAAAACATTTTTCCTATTTACAATACAATAATATGTTATTTTTAATTATTTTTTATTGGTGTCCGCTAAAACCTGAAAAGTGTGACCAAAATTAAGGCTGAATTCCTCGCTTGGAATCCAGCCTTTTTGTGTT
>CABVDL010000134.1 GCA_902497035.1 uncultured Prevotella sp. | reverse complement strand
AGGTTTTTTATCTCAACTGGCTTATAACTCTGGAATTTTATCTAAATTTGCAGTCCTTGCCTTTAACGGCGTTTGAGAGGATTGGCACTCCTAATCAACCATATTCGTGACAAACGCGATAGTTAAATGACTTGCGGTTGTGGCAGCGGGCTGCCTCACCGCAGTGTCTGCCCCTTGCAAAACAATGAAAACAATATGAAAAAAGAAGAACTGATGCGGCGCGCCATAGCGCTGAGCGAGAATAGTGTGCGCAACGGCGGCGGCCCTTTCGGGGCCGTGATAGCGCGTGACGGCGTGGTCATCGCCGAGGCCTCCAACAGCGTGACGCTCGACAAGGACCCTACGGCCCATGCTGAGGTCAATGCCATCCGCCAGGCGTGCTCGAGGCTGGCGACGTTCAGCCTTGAAGGCTGCGACATCTACTGCTCGTGTGAGCCCTGTCCCATGTGCTTTGGCGCGATTTACTGGGCGCGCATCAACAACATCTATTATTCCAACAACCGCAAGGATGCCGCGCGCATCGGTTTCAGCGATGACTTCATCTATGAAGAGATCAGCAAGACCCCGGCGCAGCGCGAGAAACCGATGATTGAGCTGCTGCCCGCCGAGGGCAAGAAAGCCTTTGAGATGTGGGAGAGCAGCAAGGTAAAGAAAGCGTATTAGAAGACCCGTTGGGTGAGAGTCACGCTATATTCTGCTGAAATAGGTGATGACCTCCTCCCAGGTCTTGAAGTCAGGACTGCCGAGCTGTATGGCCGTGCAGAGCAGGTTGTCGGCGGGCTGCATGTCGATGTAGAAGTCGCCATAGAGCAGCGCCTTGTTGTTGGTGTAGATGACGTGGTCGTGGGCAGGTGTCGAGAGATACTGCTCTATCCATTCTGCCGCATGGGCGAGGCTGTCGTGGCTGTTGGTGGGGGCAGGCACGACGACATACACCTGATAGCGTTCGATGAGATAGGAGAAAGCCTTGTGCAGGCTGGCCTTTGGCTTTCCGTAGCCGTCGCAGAGCGTGCTCCAGTCGATATAGACTATCTGGCGCTCGCGTTGCTCCTGCCGGTCGTCAATCCAGCGGATGACCGGCACCACGCCGTTCATGAAGCTGCTGTCGTCCATGCGGTGGCCACCGTGGAAGTGGACAGCCTGCGGATAGTGGGCCGTGAAGACATCCCAGGTGTGCACCAGGTTGTCCTCGTCGCCGAACAGTCCCCATACGCGCTGCTGCTCACGTGCCTTGTCGCTGGCCGTCATGGCCTCGAGCTGCGTGAAGCACAGCTCGGTGGTCTCCTTGTATTCTTTCTCAAGCGCCTTGGTCACGATGAACTCTGTCTCGCCGTCTTGTCTCGGGTTGTGCCATTGTTGCTTTCCCGTCAGGCCATGCTCTTTCATGGTGGCGCCCATTTGGAAGGCGGGGTTGACGCAGATGCGGTCGTAGCCGTAGAGCAGCTCGGTGTACATGCCGCCCATCGACGTGCCGATAATCAGGTCGGGTTTCACCTCGGCAACTTTTTGCCTGAGCAGCGTCAGTGCCTCGGCGGGATGCAGCGGCAGGTCGAAGGCCACGACCCTCGCGTTGGGAAAGGTCTGGGCGATGCGCCTAACCGTGCCGGTGGCCGCCGACGAGGCGAAGCCGTGGTTGTACATGATGGTTTTCCCGTTCATCAGCTCGGGAAACTGCTTGATGTAATTGTTCTCCATAATGCCTGCAAAGTTAGGCAAAAATTGCGGGCTTTGATAAAAAATGATAAAAATTTGATACCAACTGAGAGACATCCACATTATTTTCGTAATTTTACATATGCTCACAAAAACCTATTATAATGAACAGATTATTATTACTCACGGCAGTAACGTTTGCCGGACTTACCATGAATGCACAGTCAAGAAGCTCCCGGCAGAAGACTGTCAAACCGATTGCGGCGGCACCTGCGGCAGCCGCCATGCCCACCTGGACTGAGTGGCACGACCAGCAGGTGAACCAGGTCAACCGCTATGGCCTGCATACCTCGTTCTTCGCTTACGCTGACGAGACGGAGGCGCTGAAAGGCGACCTCACACGGTCGGCCAACTACCTCTCGCTGGAGGGCCCGTGGAAATTCAAGTGGGTGGCCAACGCCAGCGAGCGCCCCACCGACTTCTACAAGACCGACCTCGACGACGCGTCGTGGAAGACGATGAGCGTGCCGGGCATGTGGGAACTTAACGGCTACGGTGACCCGGAATACGTCAACATCGGACTGGCATGGCGATATATGTTCAAGGACAACGACGTCTATAATGGCTGGAAGCCTGAGTACGCCCCTGAGAACGCCACGCTGACGAGCGTGCCGGTGAAGGACAACCACGTGGGTTCCTACCGCCGCTATATCGACCTGCCCGCCTCGTGGGACGGCCGGCAGGTCATCGCACACTTCGGGTCGGTCACGTCGAACATCTACCTCTTCGTCAACGGACAGTATGTAGGCTATGCCGAGGACGCCAAGATGGCCGCCGAGTTTGACATTACGAAATATCTCCGTCCAGGCCGCAATCTTATCGCGTTCCAGACGTTCCGCTGGTGCGACGGCTCCATGGACGAGGACCAGGACTTCTGGCGCCTCAGCGGCGTGGCACGCCAGTGCTACCTATACGCGCAGGACAATAAGGTGCATGTGAACAATATCCGCCTGACCCCTGACCTGGAGAATAACTACCAGGACGGCGAGCTGCTCATTGACGTCTTTGCCAAGGGCATGCCTGTCATCGACTTCAAGCTGCTCAACGCCAACGGCACCACCGTGGCTAAGACCACGGCCGACTTCAACCGACGCACCGAGGGCACGGCGCGCTTCATGCTGCGCAACGTGAAGAAGTGGACGGCTGAGACACCTTATCTTTATACGCTCGTCGCCACGGTGAAAGACCGCAAGGGCAACGTGGTAGAGGTAATTCCGCAGAAAGTGGGCTTCCGCAAGGTGGAAATCAAAAACAAGCAGCTGCTCGTCAACGGCCAGCCGGTATTCATCAAGGGCGCCGACCGCCATGAGATGGATCCCGACGGAGGCTACGTGGTAACGACGGAGCGCATGATACAGGACATCAAGATAATGAAGCGGCTCAACATCAATGCCGTGCGCACCTGCCACTATGCCGATGACCCGCGCTGGTACGACCTCTGCGATGAGTACGGACTCTACGTCACCGCTGAGGCCAACCAGGAGAGCCATGCCTTCGGCTACGAGAACAACTCTGAGGCAAAGAAAGAGATTTTTGCCAGACAGATACTTGAGCGCAACCAGCACAATGTCGAGACGCAGTTCAATCATCCCAGCGTCATCGTCTGGAGTCTGGGCAACGAGACCTGCGAGGGACCCAACTTCACAGCAGCCCGGCAGTGGATACTGAGTCAGGACAAGAGCCGTCCCATCCACTGGGAGCGCGCGGGGCTGGGCGAAAACAGCGACATCTTCTGCCCGATGTATATGAGCGTGAAGGATGTGGAGCGCTACTGCAAGGACCCGAACTCGCCAAAGCCGCTCATACAGTGCGAGTACAACCACACGATGGGCAACTCGGCCGGCAACTTCCATGAGTACTGGCAGCTCGCCCGCAAGTACCCCATCTTCCAGGGCGGCTACATCTGGGACTTCGTCGACCAGGCCCTGCACCGCAAGCCTCACTTCGTAGCCAGCCGCTCCGTGGCCGACTACGACGCCATAGCCGACAAGTATCAGCCGCTGTCGGGCAACCTGTCGCCGCTCTACACCTACGGAGGCGACTACAATACCAAGGACGCCTCGGACAACAACTTCAACTGCAACGGTATCATCGGACCTGACCGGCAACTCAACCCTCACGCCTACGAGGTGGCTTACGAGTACCAGAACATCTGGGCCGAGCCCGTTGATTTGCAGCAGGGGAAGATCAGTGTGCGCAACGAGTTCTTCTTCCGCGACCTGAGCAACTACTACATGACCTGGGCGCTCGTCAAGGACGGCAAGACCGTGCAGAGCGGACGGGTGGATGAGCTCAGTGCCGGTCCGCAGCAGACGCAGCAGCTCACGTTGCCCTACCAGGTGCCTGCCGAGGGCGAGGTGATGCTCAACATCACGTTCAAGCTGAAGACCGCAGAGCCGCTGATGAGTGCAGACCAGACGGTGGCCACGCGCCAGCTCGTCGTGCGCGAGGCGATGCAGCCCTCGTCGTTCACACAAGGCGCGGGCAAAGTGAAGATACAGAACAAGAAGGATGCCCCGCAGCTTGTGCTCACATCCGACAAGATGACGATGACCTTTGACAAGACCACCGGCCTGCTTGCGCAGTACACCGTTGACGGGCAGCAGATGCTCGGCGAGGGCGGAACGCTCAGGCCCAACTTCTGGCGTGCCGTGACCGACAACGACATGGGAGCCAACCTGCAGAACAAATTCAAGGTGTGGCGCAATCCGACGATGAACCTCAGGAGTCTTGTGGCCAACAAGGTGAAGGACGGCAAAAACGTGATGGCAGAGGTGAAGGCGGTCTATGACATGCCTGACGTGAAGGCAACGCTCACACTGAGCTATCTGGTTGACGCTGAGGGCGGCATAGGCCTGACACAGCAGCTCACGACGGCCGCAGGCGTGAAGATGCCCGACATGTTCCGCTTCGGCATGGTGATGGACATGCCTTACGACATGAGCCTCAGCACGTTCTATGGCCGCGGTCCGGTGGAGAACTACATCGACCGCGACGGCGGACAGTGGATAGGCCTGTACAAGCTCACGGCCGAACAGCAGTTCTATTCCTACATCCGGCCGCAGGAGACGGGTACGAAGTGCGACATCCGCTGGTGGCAGCAGGCTACGGACAGCGGTATCGGCCTCAAGCTCTCGCCGGTGGGCACAACGATGGACGCCTCGGCCCTGCACTACAGCATCAGCGACCTCGACGAGGGCGACCACAAGCATCAGCGCCACTCGCCCGAGGTGAGGAAGAGCAAGTTCACCGAGCTGTGCTTCGACCTCGTGCAGTATGGACTTGGCGGAGAGAACAGCTGGGGCGCATGGCCGCTTGAGAAGTACCGCGTGCACTACGGCGACAAGACTTTCCGCGTGCAGATCTCACCGGTAAAGTAAAATAGCACCGCTTGCTAAAACGACTGGGGGCGGGTTCCGAATGTGGAATCCGCCCCTAATCTGTAGATTTTACGCCGTTCGTATGGAAAATGGGCGCATCCGACAATCCCCGTGGTTTTAATTAAAGCCAAGAAAACCTTTGTGCCGGCGTCCGTGGAGTTGTACGTCATCGGTGACAGTGTGGTGGCCGGCCTGGTGCCGGCCA
>CABVDL010000133.1 GCA_902497035.1 uncultured Prevotella sp. | reverse complement strand
CCGGGGGCGATTTCACTGGTCGCAAATGGGGTGTTATTGACCTCTGGTGCACCGGCCGCGAATAGGGTATTGGTGGTGCACCGGCCGCGAATAGGGTATTGGTGTAGTGGCCGGCCTGGTGCCGGCCACCAGCCTCTTGGTAAGGCATTCCCGCTCCTAACTGTCCTCCTATTTTTTCAACCAGCATTCGCTGAATAGTTCCTTTAAGTTAAAGTTTCCTTATTTCCAACACATTGCCTATCTTTTTACTAACTTTGCAATAATAAATCAGTAAAGAGAAAGCAACACAATGACAGACAGCATAGAGAGGAGAAACCCTTTCATGGAGCCTTACGCAACGCCCCACGGCACCGTTCCCTTTGACAAGATACAATTCAGCGACTTCGAGCCCGCGTTCATGGAGGGCATCAGGCGCGACGACGAGATTACGGCAAAGATCATCAACAACCCCGACGCGCCCACGTTCGAGAACACCATCGCCGTGGTCGATGAGAGCCACGGCCCCCACTACTACGACCTGCTCGACCGCGTGTCAACCGTCTTCTCATGCCTGATGAGCGCCGACACCACGCCAGAGATGGAGGCCCTCGCCCAGAAGCTCAGCCCCATTCTCACCAAGCACCAGAACGACATCATCCTCAACCCAAGGCTCTTCGCGCGCGTCAAGGCCGTACACGACCACCACCGCGAGCTCACGCCTGAGGAGCAGATGCTCCTCGACAAGGAGTACGACGCCTTCGTGAGAAGCGGTGCCCTGCTCAGCGACGACGGAAAGGAACGGCTGCGTAAGCTCACCGAGGAAGCCTCGATGCTCTCCCTGCAGTTCTCGCAGAACCTGCTCAAGGAGAACAAGGCCTACACCCTGCACCTCACCGACCGGGAACAGCTCAGCGGACTGCCCGACACGGCCATCGATGCCGCAGCGCAAGCCGCCAAGGAGCGCAACCTCGACGGATGGGTCTTCACCCTCGACTATCCCAGCTACTCCCCGTTCCTCATCTACTCCGACCACCGCGACCTGCGGCGCAAGCTCTACATGGCACGCAACACGGAGTGTACCCACGACAACGACAGCAACAACATAGAAATCTGCAAGAGGCTCGTCAACATCAGGCTGGCCCTGGCACAGCTCCTCGGCTACGACACCTTCGCCGACTACATGCTCAAGCACCGCATGGCCTCCAACGTGGCCAACGTCTATAAGCTGCTCAACGACCTCATCAGTGCCTACAAGCCCACAGCCGTCGAAGAACTCGGCGCCGTAGCCGACGAGGCGCGCAAGGCCGAGGGCGACACCTTCAGCCTCGAGCCGTGGGACTTCTCCTACTATTCCCACAAGCTGCAGATGGAGCGCTACAATCTCGACTCCGAGATGCTGCGCCCCTATTTCCGCCTCGACAACGTCATACGGGGCGTCTTCGGGCTCGCCACCAGGCTCTACGGCATCACGTTCAAGGAGAACGCCGACATACCCGTCTATCACCCCGACGTCAAGGCCTATGAGGTGTTCGACGAGGACGGCTCCTTCCTCGCCGTGCTATATGCCGACTTCTACCCACGGCAGGGCAAGCAGGGCGGAGCGTGGATGACCTCATTCCAGGAGCAGTACATCAATCCCCACGGCGAGAACGTCAGGCCGCACGTCAGCGTCGTGACCAACTTCACCAAGCCCACCGACACCAAGCCCGCACTGCTCACCCTCGGCGAGGTGGAGACCTTCCTCCACGAGTTCGGCCACGCCCTGCACGGCATCTTCGCCAACACCCGCTTCGCCAGCCTCTCCGGCACCAACGTCTGGTGGGACTTCGTGGAGATGCCCTCCCAGTTCATGGAGAACTACGCCGTGGAGCGCGACTTCCTGCGCACCTTCGCCTTCCACTACCAGACGGGCGACCCTATCCCCGACGAGCTCATCGACCGCGTCATGCGCAGCCGCAACTTCAACGTGGCCTACGCATGCCTCAGGCAGGTGAGCTTCTCACTGCTCGACATGGCCTACTACACGCTCACCGAGCCCTTCAAAGGCAACCTGCCGGAGTTTGAGAAGAAGGCCTGGAGCAAGGCCATCCTCATGCCACAGCTCCCCGACACCTGCATGACGGTGCAGTTCTCCCACATCATGGCGGGCGGCTATGCGGCCGGCTACTACAGCTACAAGTGGGCAGAGGTACTCGAGGCCGACGCTTTCAGCGTGTTCAAGCGCAACGGCATCTTCGACCGCGCCACGGCCCGCCGCTTCCGCGACTGCATCCTCTCCAAGGGAGGCACCGAGCATCCCATGACCCTCTACAAGCGCTTCCGCGGGCAGGAGCCCACCATCGACGCCCTGCTCGAGCGCAACGGCATCAAGCCTCCCACCCACTAATCCTCCGCGCCCCCCGCTGCCGTCCGCCGCTCTCCGCGTCCCCGCTACAGTTCCGTTGGGTGCCGCGCCTTTTCAAGGCGCGGTTTCCCCTCCCCCCCATAAACCCCATAATCACCCCCATAAACCCCATCACCCGTGACAGAAGACCCTTCCAAGCAATCCTCCCTCGACCGGCGCTACCTGCGCATGGCGCGCATCTGGGCCGAGAACTCCTACTGCCGGCGCCGCAAGGTAGGCGCACTCGTGGTAAAGGAGAAGATGATCATCAGCGACGGCTACAACGGCACGCCCAGCGGCTTCGAGAACATCTGCGAGGACGACAACAACGTCACCAAGCCATACGTGCTGCACGCCGAGGCCAACGCCATCACCAAGCTCGCCCGAAGCAGCAACAACAGCGACGGCGCCACACTCTACGTCACCGCCTCACCCTGCATCGAGTGCTCAAAGCTCATCATTCAGGCTGGCATCAAGCGCGTCGTCTATGACGAGCAGTACCGTCTCGACGACGGCATCAAGCTGCTCAGGCGGGCCGGCATAGAGGTAGTGCACCTGCCGCTTGAATAAGTCCCCGCAGCCCCAAGCACACACGATCTGTAAGCCGCTGTACTGCGCGGCGGCCCTAAAACTATGATTATGAAGAAAGAAAACAAATACCGCTTTATGCCCCTGCTGATGGCCCTCTGCGTCGTCATCGGCATCGTCATCGGTTCCTTCTACGCCAACCACTTCGGAGGCAACCGACTCACCGTCATCAACAACGGCAGCAACCGCCTCAACAACCTCCTGCGCATCATCGACGACCAATATGTTGACAAAGTCAACATCGACTCGCTCGTCGATAAGGCCATACCCACCATCCTCAGCGAGCTCGATCCCCACTCTGTCTATATTCCGGCAAGCGACGTGCAGGCTGCCACCGACGACCTCAAGGGAAGCTTCTCGGGCATCGGCGTTGAGTTCACCATCAGGCAGGACACCATACACGTGCAAAACGTCATCAAAAATGGGCCGGCTGAGAAGGCCGGACTGCTCGCCGGCGACAAGATAGTAACGGTCAATGGCAAGCGCTTCGTGGGAAAGCAGGTCACCACCGACGAGGCCATGCGCCGCCTCAAGGGACCCAAGGGCTCCAAGGTCACCGTCGGCGTGCTGCGCTACGGCCACGCCAAGCCCATCAGCTACACCATCACCCGGGCCGACATACCCACAAAGACCGTCACGGCATGCTACATGCTCAACGACAACACGGGCTACATCAAGATAAAGAACTTCGGCGAGAAAACCTATCCCGAGATACTCATCGCGCTGGCCAACCTGCAGCAGCAGGGCTTTGAGAACCTCGTCATCGACCTGCGCGACAACACCGGCGGACTGCTCCAGAGCGCCGTGCAGATTGCCAACGAGTTCCTGCCAGCCAAGCGCCTCATCGTCTATACACAGGGACTGCACTCCCCACGACAGAACTACACCTCCGACGGCCACGGCTCCTACCAGTCGATGCCGCTCACGGTGCTCATCAACGAGGGCACGGCGTCGGCAGCCGAGATATTCGCCGGAGCCATGCAGGACAACGACCGCGCCACCATCATCGGGCGGCGCTCCTTCGGAAAGGGACTCGTGCAACAGCAGATACCATTCCCCGACGGCAGCCTCATACGACTCACCATCGCACGCTACTACACGCCCTCAGGACGGTGCATACAGAAGCCCTACACCGACGGCGACGACCCCGACTACGCCCAAGACCTCATAGAGCGATACCAGCACGGCGAGTATTTCTCGCGCGACAGCATCAAGCACACCGGACCGGCCTACCACACCACCATCGGACGCGTGGTATATGGCGGAGGCGGCATCACGCCCGACATCTTCGTGCCTGAGGACACCACCAACATGACCTCCTACTACAAGGAGGCGGCCATGACCGGACTCATACTCCAGTTCGCCTTCACCTACACCGACAACAACCGGCAGAAGATGAAGGACTTCAAGGAAATGCTGCAGCTGGCCAACTACCTCAAGCGGCAGAACACCGTGGAGCAGTTTGCCGACTACGCCGACCGGCGCGGACTGAAACGCCGCAACCTGCTCATAAAGCGCAGCCACCACCTGCTGGAGCAGTACATCGACGCCCGCATCATCTACAACATGCTCGACGAGCAGGCCCTCAACCAGTATCTCAACCTCGACGACCCGTGCGTCACCACGGCCCTGCGCGTCTTCGCCCGCAACGCCGCCTTTCCCACGAAGCCCGTCGCCAAGCCTGCTCCAAAAGCCAAAGGAAAAGCAGCCACAAAGACGGCTGCGACAAAGAAGGGAAAAGGCACAACACACTGACCACCCTCCAACGGGCACAACACACTGACCACCCAACGGGTACAACACACTGACCACCCCAACGGCAACAAACGCCATGGACAAGAAAACCGTAAGGCAACTCATCAGCCAGCGCAGGCGGCAGCTCACTGAGCGACAGCTCGGCGAGCTGTCGCTTGCCTTATATAATAAGGTGATGGCGCACGAGCGCGTCCGCTCCGCCCGCACGCTCCTACTCTACTACTCCATGCCCGGCGAGGCCGGAACCCACGCCCTCGTAGAGACACTGTGGCGCGAGGGACGCACCGTACTGCTGCCCCGCGTCACCGGGCCCACCACCATGGACCTTGTGGCCTACTCCGGCCGCGGTAGCCTGCAGGAGGCCGGCCCCTACCACATCCTTGAACCCACAGGACCAGCCTTCAGCCGCTACGGCGACATAGAGCTTGCCGTCGTGCCCGGCGTGGCCTTCACCCCCGACGGCCGTCGGCTCGGCCACGGCCGCGGCTACTACGACCGCCTGCTGCCACGCCTCACCCACGCCTACCGGCTCGGCCTCTGCTTCCCTTTCCAGTTGCTCGACGACCTCCCCACCTCCCCCCACGACATCGCCATGGACGAGGTGATAGTGTAGTGGCCGCCCGGTGTCAGTGTAGTGGCCGGCCGGTATCAGTGTAGTGGCCGGCCTGGTA
>CABVDL010000132.1 GCA_902497035.1 uncultured Prevotella sp. | reverse complement strand
AAGCCCCACCCCTCGCCGGCCACTACACTAATACCTCAGTATCGTCGCAATAATATGCCAGCGAGGGGTGGGGCTTCATTTCCCTTTCCTATATTCCTTTGGCGACATGCCGACATGCTCCTTGAAGAATTTGCCAAGGAAGCTCTGGTTGGGAAAATGCATGCGGTCGGTAATCTCCTTGATGCTCAGGTTGCTGTTGCGCAGCATCACGCGCAGCTCGAGCGTCACGAAGTCGTCAATCCACTGGCTCGGCGTCTCGCGGCTGACGACGCGGATGGTCTCGGAGAGGTATTTCGGCGTGATGGACAATTGCCGGGCATACCACGACACACGCCGCTCCTTGCGGAAATTATCCTGCACCAGCAGCAGAAACCTGATGAATATTTCCTCGGCACGGCTGTTCTGCTGGCCGTCTGCCTTTATCACGTGCCATATGATGTTGCCGGCATCGTAGACAAAGGCCTGCATCAGCGCGCGCACGGTGTCGCGGCGGAAGCGGTGGGTGGTCTCCGTCATTTTCTGCCGGATGAGATGGTAGAATTCCTGAAATCCCTGGATGCTGTCCGGTGTCATGGTGAACACGGGGTGCATGCGCGTGAACAGGAACACTGACGACAGTCCGCGTATGCCCGAGAGAATTTCCCTGATATAGTCTCGTGAGATGAACACGCAGCGGCCTACGCAGTCGTCGCTGCAGCGCACGTCGGCAATGACCTGGTTGATGCCGACAATGATTATCTGTCCGGCCCTGACGTTGCGCCTGATGGTGTCAACGGTGTATTCCGCCTCGCCCTTGATGCAGAACGCATAGAGCAGGCAGTCCATGCGCTTGGCCTGGTCGGGAATGCGGATGGACTTGATGTCGTCCACCAGCACTACGTCGTCGAGCAGACGGATGCTGCTGCTCGCCTGGCTGACGCTGTCGATGGTGATATGTTCAAGGTCTGGGTTCATGAGTGGATGGGGTTTGTGGGGGTTATGGGGTGGATGGGGTGGATGGGGTTTATGGGGTGAATGGGGTGGATGGGGTGGATGGGGTTTATGGGGTGAATGGGGTACTTCCGATAGAAAGGGCCTGCAGCGTGGTGACCTGGGAGGCGTTGAAACGGCCGTCTCCGTCTCCTCTGACGATGGCGTTGCCCCAGTAGGCTGTGCAGAACAGCGGCCAGGCCTGCTCGTCGGTATTGCCGCTACAGATGTAGGTGAGGCGTCCGAGGCGGATGCGCTCGCCGCGCCTGGCCTCACGCAGCGTGACGGCTACGGCACCGTAGAAACCGGCGTCAAGGGGGAGCATGAGGCTGCCGCCGTGGGCAAAGGGGTCGCGCAGCGTCTCTATGTGGGTGATTGATGGGGTGGATGGGGAGAGTGGGGAGAGTGGGGTGGATGGGGAGAGTGGGGTGGATGGGGTGGATGGAGTCTTTACCGGCAGCCAGAGTGCGGCAGCATAGGCGGTGGTGTTCCAGTAGGGGTTGTGGTCGCGGCCGTCAATCCACTCGTCGCCGTCTGAGGTGAGGCCGGAGTTGGCCTTGCGGCAGAGCCAGTCGGCATCGGTAGTGTAGCTGAACGGCCGCCGATCGCGCCCCGTGCCGTAGAGCGTGACGGCCACCTGGCGGTCAGTCAGCGACGGACTGGCGGGACTGTAGAGCAGGGCCACGACATTGGTGTCGGCGTTCATGTAGGGCGTCACGTCGAAAGTGATGCTGACAGGCCGGTGGTCGGTGTCGTCGCGCAGCGGATAGTAGGGCGCCGTGCCCACATTGCAGGCGTTGACATAGGCCTTCACCCTGCCTGTGGTCGTCACGGTGAGCGTGGCCTGGCGCGGCCGGCCGCCGGTGACGTACATCTTGCGGAACCATACGTGAGACAGGCTGTCGGGCTGGCAGTCGCTTATCCACGCCGTGTTGAAGTCGTGGCTCGGCGTGCCGTCGTCGTGGCTCGGCGTGCCGTCGTCGTGGTGCGGCTCATTGGCCCTGGTGCTGACAGAAACGAGTAACCCCACGAACAGGAGCGCGATGAGACAGCCGCCTTTGGGCGTCGGTGTATGGGTATACCCTTGCATGCTGTCTTTTAGTCTCTCTTTTCGTGGGGTTGCTGTGTGATGTTGTATTGGCCTGTTGCGTGTCCGTCGGCTTATGCGTCGATGTTGGCGTAGGCGGCGTTTTCCTCGATGAACTCGCGCCGCGGCTCCACATCGTCGCCCATGAGCATGGAGAATATCTCGTCGGCCTCGGCCGCATTTTCTATCGTCACCTGCTTGAGCAGGCGTGTCTTCGGGTCCATGGTGGTCTCCCAGAGTTGCTCGGGGTTCATCTCGCCGAGACCTTTGTAGCGCTGGGTGTGGATGCTCTTGCCGTCCTCCACGCCGTTGCCGTACTTGTCGAGGAAAGCCTGTCGCTGCTGGTCGTTGTAGCAGTACTGGCTCACCTTGTTCTTGTAGGTGCACTTGTAGAGTGGGGGCGTGGCGATGTAGAGGTGTCCGTCTTCGATGACCTTTGGCATGAAGCGGAAGAAGAGCGTCATGATGAGCGTGTCGATGTGGGAGCCATCGACATCGGCATCGGTCATGATGATGATCTTGTCGTAGCGCAGCTTGTCGATGTTGGCCTCGCGGTCGTCCTCGCCGTCAACGCCGAAGCGCACGCCGATGCTCTGTATGATGTTCATCACCGACTCGGCCTCGAACACGCGGTGCCACTGTACTTTCTCCACATTGAGAATTTTGCCTCGGAGCGGCAGGATGGCCTGGGTGTAGCGGTCGCGTCCCTGCTTGGCCGAGCCGCCTGCGGAGTCACCCTCGACGAGGAATATCTCGCAGTCTTTCGGGTCCTTGTTGGAGCAGTCGGCGAGCTTGCCGGGCAGTCCGCCTCCACTCATGACGCTCTTGCGCTGCACGCTCTCACGCGCCTTGCGGGCCGCGATGCGTGCGGTGGCGGCCAGGATGACCTTCTCGCAGATGAGCTTGGCCTCGTCGGGATGCTCCTCAAGGTAGTTGGTCAGTGCCTCGCCCACGGCCGAGTTGACGGCGCCCGTGACCTCGCTGTTGCCGAGCTTGGTCTTGGTCTGGCCCTCAAACTGCGGCTCGGCCACCTTGATGGAGATGACGGCGGTGAGGCCTTCGCGGAAGTCCTCGCCGGCGACCTCAATCTTCGCTTTCTCAATCTGCTTAGAGATCTGCGGGTCGTTGTCGGCGTAGTTTTTCAGCACGCGCGTCAGTGCCTGGCGGAAGCCGGTGACGTGGGTGCCGCCCTCGATGGTGTTGATATTGTTGACGTAGGAGTGGAGGTTCTCCGAGTAGTCGGTGTTGTACATGATGGCCACCTCGATGGGTACGCCCTGCCTCTCGGTCTTGAGATAGATGACGTCGTCGAAGAGGTGCTGGCGGTGCCGGTCGATATAGCGCACGAATTCCTTCAGTCCGTCCTTGGCGTGGAACACTTCCTGGCGTGTCTTGCCCGTATCGGGGTTGGGACGCAGGTCGGTCAGTGTGATGCGGATGCCGGCGTTGAGGTAGGCCAGCTCGCGCATGCGGCGTGCGACGATGTCCCACTGGAATGTGGTGGTGGTGAATATGGTGGGGTCGGGCCAGAACTGCTGGCGTGTGCCTCGCTTGGTGGTCTCGCCGACTATCTTGACGGGGTAGAGGGGCTTGCCTTTCTCGTACTCCTGCTGGTATATATGCCCGTCGCGATAGACCTGCGAGAGCATGTGGGTGGAGAGGGCATTGACGCAGCTCACGCCTACGCCGTGAAGTCCGCCGGAGACCTTGTAGGAGTTCTTGTCAAACTTACCACCGGCGTGCAACACGGTCATCACCACCTCGAGGGCGCTCTTGTGAAGCTTCTTGTGCTCGTCGACGGGGATGCCTCGGCCGTTGTCCTCAACGGTGCAGCTGCCGTCGGCATTGATGGTGACCTCTACGTCGGTGCAGTAGCCGGCCATGGCCTCGTCGATACAGTTGTCAACGGTCTCGTTGATCAGGTGGTGCAATCCTTTTTCGCTCACGTCGCCGATATACATGGCCGGGCGTTTGCGTACCGCCTCCAGGCCTTCGAGGACCTGGATGTTGGACGCTGAATAATTATCTTCCGGGTGTTGGTTGTCTGCCATTTTTAATTGGTTTTTATAACTATGCAAAGGTACGAAAAATAGGGCTAACGAGGAAAGAAAAGCGGTAAAAATAGTCGCTTATAAAGTGTTAAATAGTATGCCTTTACGCCATTGCCGACGCGTTTGGCGCCAATGTGCCAAACGCACAAAGGCCACTTCCCTTTAAGGAAAGCGGCCTTGTATGTCGAACCCTGAAAAAAGTGGGGCTTAGCCCAGCTTTGCGATATGCAGGGCGAGGCTGGACTTCAGGTTGGCAGCCTTGTTCTTGTGGATGATGTTGGTCTTGGCCAGTTTGTCGAGCATGCCCTGCACTGTGGGGAAGAGCTTGCTTGCCTCATCCTTGTCGGTCATGGCACGAAGCTTGCGTACAGCATTGCGCATAGTCTTTGCATAATACTTGTTGTGCAGCGTGCGGACCTTGGTCTGACGAATTCTTTTGACTGATGATTTGTGATTTGCCATCTTTCTATGTTGCTTTTATTTTTGTCTTTGTTTGAGCCTAACAGTTAGGCTGTTGTAGTCCATAGCAGAGTCGAACTGCTCTTTAGAGAATGAAAATCTCTCGTCCTAACCGATAGACGAATGGACCATCCGTTTTTAAATGCGGGTGCAAAGTTACCACTTTTTCGCCACCCCGCAAAATTTTAATTGAATTATTTTCCGCTAATTGCCTGACTTTTCGTATTTTTGCGTGCTGATGGAAGTAAAGTCAAAGGCTATAGTGCTCAGGACGGTGAAATACGGCGAGTCTCGCCTCATCGTTGACCTGCTCACCCGTGAGGCGGGCCGCGTGTCGGTGGTCTGCCAGTTGACGAAGTCGGGTAGGGGAAAGGTCAAGAAGCAGCTCCTGCAGCCGATGACGATGCTCGACGTGGCGTTTGATTACCGCAAGAACATCGCCTTGCAGCACTTTCAGGACCTGCGCATCGGGCAGGTCTACCGGTCGCTGCTCTTCGACCCCTACAAACTGTCAATCACACTGTTCCTGAGTGAGTTTCTGATTTATGCCACGCGCGATGAGACCGACAACCGCCAGCTCTATGACTTCATAGAGGCCAGTCTGCTGTGGCTTGACAATGCCGATAGCGGCTTTGCCAACTTCCATCTGGTGTTCATGCTGCGCATCTCGCTGTTCATCGGGTTCTATCCCAATCTCGACGATTACCGCGAGGGCTGTTGGTTTGACCTGCGCGAGGGGTGCTTCACGCCGTTGCGGCCGGTACACAACGACTGCCTGCGTCCCGACGAGGCTGCCCGCATGCGCGTTATCATGCGGATGTCGCTCGACAACATGCGCCTCTTCCGCATGTCGCGCAGTGAGCGCAACCGCTGCGCCGAAATCATTCTCTATTATTACCGCCTCCACCAGTTCGACTTCCCCGAGCTGCGTTCGCTTGACGTGCTAAAGGAACTGTTTTAAGCCGCTGCACATCTCATCCTCTTCATTTCGGCGAAAGGCCCTGGCTCGCGGGTGAGACAGGGTAGGACTGGATGGAGCAGTTATATCCGGCGGACGGTGGCCGGCACCAGGCCGGCCACTACACTAAAACCATGGGA
>CABVDL010000131.1 GCA_902497035.1 uncultured Prevotella sp. | reverse complement strand
ATAAACCCCGCCCCTACATTAATACCGCAATCATTGCTGATGCATCGCAGGGCGGAACGGTGACACAGTAGGGGCGGGGTTCATCCCCGCCCTATCATTTGCGCGTATATAAAAAAGCCCTTCCCTTTTATGGAGGAGGGCTTTTTAGCTTTAGCCGAGAGGGGTGGGGCTACAGGTTGGACAGGAGCATCTTCCTCGGGCAGGCAAGGTTGACGCGCAGGTAGCCCTCGCCGGCCTCCTTGCCATAGAGCGTGCCGCTGCTGACGACGATGTGATGCTTTTCCAACAGCAGGCGGGTGGCCTCGTCGCTGCTGAGTCCCGTCTCCCGAATGTCGACCCAGGCCAGATAGGTGGCCTCCATCCGCAGCACGTGAACGTCGGGCCGCCGGCTCTCGAGCGTCTGCTTGAGATACTGGTAGTTGCCCCAGATATACTCGTTGAGCGCGTCGAGCCATTGCTCGCTCTCGTTGTAGGCCGCCTTCAGTGCAACGGGGCCGAAGGGGTTGACGTCGCACACCTCGAAGATGTTGATGACGCGGTCTATGCGGCGTAGTGTCTCGGCATCGGCACAAACGACATTTGCTATCTGTAGGCCGGCGGTGTTGAAGCTCTTCGACGGCGAGTTGAGCGTGACGCTGTTGCGCAGGTTGGTCTCGCTGGCGGCGGCAAACGGCGTGAACGTATAGCCCGGCATGGCCAGCTCGCAGTGTATCTCGTCGCTGATGACCCTCACGTGATGGCGGTTGCATATCTCGCCCATCCGGATGAGTTCCTGCCTCGTCCACATCCTGCCCACAGGGTTGTGGGGATTGCAGAGCAGGAAGACGGTGGTCTTCTCATCGGCACATTTCTGCTCAAAGTCGGTCCAGTCGACCACGTAGCTGTCACCTTCGCGCCTGAGCCGGCTCTCGACAATCTGGCAGCCCTGGTTGGCGATGGACGAGAAGAAACAGTTGTATACCGGCGTCATCACTAGCACTTTCTCGCCCGGCAGCGTCAGTGCCCTGATGGTGCAGCTGATGGCCGGCACGACACCTGTGGTGTAGCGTATCCACTCTCGCCGGATGGTCCACTGGTGGCGTCGGCCGAACCAGGAGATGATGGCGTCGTAGTAGCCGTCGTCAACGCTGGTATAGCCGAAGATGCCGTGCTCCACCCTTTGCGCCAGGGCCTTCTTGATGGCCGGAGCCACCTCGAAGTCCATGTCGGCCACCCACAGCGGCAGGGCATCCTCGGGAATGGTGTCCCACTTGTAGGAGCCGGTATGACGGCGCGGGACTATGCGGTCAAAGTCAAACTGCTGCTGCATGGCGCTTCTCAATGATGCAGTCGTGGCCCTTGGCAAACTCGTTGTAGGTGACGCTGCCAATCTCGTCGGCCACGATGCGGCCCGAGATGGGGTTCTTGATGTTGGTGATGCTGCCGCGTATGTCGGCGTTGATATGGGCGCAGTCCTCAAAGGCGCGGTCGCAGGCAGGGTCGAAGGTGCAGTCTTCCAGCGTGATGCCGTCCATGTAGCACAGCGGCTGCTCGCCACTGATGTGGCAGCGCACGAACTTGATGTTCTTCGAGTGCCAGGCCAGGTACTCGCCGTTGAGCTCGGAGTCATACACCGTCACGTTCTCGCACTCCCAGAACGAGTCCTTCGTGGTGATCTGCGCATGGTGCACCTCCACGTTCCTGCAGTACTGAAACACGTATTTGGCGTCGCTCTTGAGGCCGTCGACATAGATATTCTGAGCGTGCATGAAAGGGTAGGTGCCCTCGTGCAGCTCCACGTTCCTGATCTTCAGGCCGTCGATATGCCAGAATGTCTCGTCGGCATCATTGATCTTGACATTCTCCAGCTCCAGGTTCCTCATCTCGCGGAAGAATTTCGGGCCGTCGATGACGCAGTCCCTCATCACCATGTCGTTGCTGTACCAGATGGCCGACCGGCTGTTGGGGGCGAAGTAGCAGCTCGTGATGAGGCTGCGGTCTACGTGCCACCAGGGGTATTTGCCAAAGAACTTGCTGTCGTGGCACTCTATGTCGTGGCAGCACTTGATGCCCGACTCACCGTCGGTGATGGTGATGTTGTCGAGACAGACGTTGTGGGCGCCAAACAGCGGACGCTCGCCGCCGAAACTCAAATCGTGTATCTTGTCCATAATCTTTTTACCGTGAAATGTTATTTGTTATTGTTTGATTATGGTTGCAAAGGTACAAAGAATGTGCCAACTTTCACTTACCTGTTTTGTATAAATAAGTATATATTTCTTGGAAAACGAAAAGCGCCATGGCCGGAGTGGCCATGGCGCCTGCCTTGTCCGTCATTGTCTGGCGGAAATGGGATTGCTTAGAGGTTGGCGTTGTCCTCTTTCCACTTGTCGATAGGAGGAACGATGCCCAGGTCGATGACTTCCTGGCGCATGTCGCAGAGGTGCTTGTAGCTCTTCTGCAGGTCGTCCATCTCCTCTTTCGTGCCGGTGGGAGTGGTGTAGTGCACGCCGGTGGCATCGATGGTCGTAGGCAGGGCCATCATCACATCCTTGATGCCGAGCTCAGGCAGGTTGGCATAGCAGCCTGCGGGCAGGGTGAAGGGCTCGCCGCCCATGGCGCCCTCAATCATCTTCACGGCATTGTAGGCAGGGCTCTGGAACGAGCTGCGGCCGCGCAGCTTGATGATGCGGCTGCCACCCTGAGTGGTAATCTGCTTGATCTCCTCCCAACGGTCCTTGCTGAGACCCATCTCGGAGAGGGGCTTGCCGTCAATCTTCACCTGAGAGGCGAAGACGGCCATCTGCTCGCCGTGACCACCATAGGTGTGGGCGCCGGTGACCTTGTCCATAGGCACGTTGTACTCATGAGCCAGGGCCTGCTGCAGACGGGTGGAGTCGAGGGCGGCCAGAGAGGTGAGCTGGTTGGGCTTCAGACCGCTGTGGATGAGGGCTGTCAGAGCCGTCACGTCAGCGGGGTTGAAGATCACCACCACGTGCTTCACGTCGGGGCAGTACTTCTTGATGTTCTCACCGAAGTCGGCTGCAATCTTGCAGTTGCCCTGAAGCAGGTCCTCACGGGTCATGCCAGCCTTACGGGGAGCGCCGCCGGAAGAGATGATGTATTTAGCGCCGGTGAAAGCCTTCTTGGCTGCCTCGGCCACCTTCTCGGGATTGTTCATGTCCTCTACGGCCGGAGCGTAGTAGGTGACGTGGGCACCGGGGAAGGCGCACTGCTCAATCTCGTCGTAGACACCATGCACACCGGGCTCGTAGATGTCATACAAGCACACGTTGGGAGTCAGACCAAGAGCAAGGGCTGTCTGAACCATGTTGGAACCAATCATACCGCCTGCACCGACGATAAGGAGTTTGTCATTTGTTAAGTACTTCATAACTGAATGTTATATTAAAAGTTTTGAGATATTCTGCGGATTTCCTGCAAAAGGCGTGCCGAAGCAGCCTCTCGGCCACCCTTTTTTACGCTCTTGCAAAGTTATAGAAAAAAAGACATACTTTACGTTTTCCTTTTGTTGTAATATGTTGTTTTATATTAAAACTTATTTCTTTGCAATGTCTGCTTGACACTTTCAGCGGGAAATGCGTAACTTTGTGTCGCAGCGGATAATGTCCGTGGTGGTGTGCGCCACCAGCGCCGTGCGCCTCCGCACGCTTTGTCAGCAGTGCCAACTCTGTTTGTTCTTTAATGTGTTTATGACTCATGGAAAATAATGTGATAGCCTTCCGCCTTGCCGCCTTGCGGGAGGTGATGCGCCGCGAGAGGCTCGATGCGTTTGTCTTTCCCAGTACCGACCCCCACAACAGTGAATACACGCCCGACCGCTGGAAGGGGCGTGAGTGGATCAGCGGTTTCAACGGTTCGGCCGGTACGGCCGTCGTCACGCGCGATGCCGCGGCGCTGTGGACCGACAGCCGTTATTTCCTCTCCGCCGCCGAGCAGCTTGAGGGTACGGAATTTCAGCTGATGAGGCAGAAGATGCCCGGCACGCCGTCCATCGTCGGGTGGCTGGGCCAGCAGCTACGCGACAAGAATGCGCAGGTGGGCGTCGACGGCATGGTCTGTGCCGAGGCTGAGGTCGAGGCGCTCACGGCCGGACTGCGCCGCCAGGGCGGCATCACGGTACGCACCAATTTCGATCCGCTGCGCGAGATATGGACCGGCCGCCCCGCCATTCCCGGCAACAAGGTCTGCGTGCAGCCGGTGGCGTATGCGGGCGAGACGGCGGCCTCGAAGATTGCCAGGGTGCGGCGGGCGCTGCGCGAGGCGCATGCCGACGGCATGCTGGTGTCGGCCTTGGACGAGGTGGCCTGGCTGTTGAACCTCCGCGGCAGCGACGTGCACTGCAATCCGGTGTTCGTGGCCTACGTCATCATCAGCACCTCTGAGGTCACGCTATATATTAATAAGGAGAAGCTGACTCCCATGGCCAGTGCCGCCCTCGCCGCCGCGGGGGTCGGCGTCCGCGGATACGATGAGGTGGGGCAGGGACTGAAAGACTATTTTGAGTACAATATTCTGCTTGATCCCCAACAGGTATGCCACACCTTGTTCCATAAGGTGCGAGTACAGGAGGTGGTGAGGCAGCCGTCTCCCATTAGCGCCCTGAAAGCCGTGAAGAATGAGGCTGAGATTGCCGGCTTCCGTCGTGCCATGCTGCGCGACGGCGTGGCCATGGTCAGGTTCCTCCGATGGCTGCACACTGCCGTCTTGTCCGGCGGGCAGACCGAGATGAGCGTTGCCCGCAAGCTGACCTCGTTGCGCGCCGTGCAGCCGCTGTTCAAGGATATCAGCTTTGACACCATTGCGGGCTATGACCGGCACGGTGCCATCGTCCACTACGAGGCTACGCCCGCCACCGACATGGCGATAAAGCCGCGTGGGTTCCTGCTGCTCGACAGCGGCGCTCATTACCAGGACGGCACGACCGACATCACCCGTACCATAGCCCTCGGACCACTGACCGATGAGGAGCGCAAGGTCTATACGCTCGTGCTGAAGGGCCATATCCAACTGGAGCTGTGCAAGTTTCCTGACGGTGCCTGCGGCACGCAGCTCGACGCGCTGGCCCGTGAGGCGATGTGGCGCGAGGGCATGAACTACCTTCACGGCACGGGCCACGGCGTGGGGGCTTATCTCAATGTGCATGAGGGTCCCCACCAGATCCGTATGGAATACGTGCCGGCCCCGCTGCATGCGGGGATGGTTGTGACCGACGAGCCGGGCCTCTACATCCCGGACAGGTTCGGCGTGCGCATCGAGAACATGCTGCTCGTCCGGCCTTATCGGAGTACGGAGTTCGGCGACTTCCTGGAGATGGAGTCGCTGACCCTTTGTCCCATTGACACGTCGCCTGTCATCACGTCCATGCTCATGCCCGAGGAGCGTGAATGGCTCAATGCCTACCACCACCGTGTCTTCGCCGAGCTCAGCGTGCTGCTCGACGACGCTGCCGACGTGAAGTGGCTCAAGGAGGCGACCCAGCCCGTATAGCGGCGGCCTGCCCGCCGTCTCCTGCCCGTTTCCCATGGTATTGTCTCCTGCCCGTTTCCCATGGTATTGTCTCCTGCCCGTTTCCCATGGTTTTAGTGTAGTGGCCGGCCTGGTGCCGGCCACCGTCCGCCGGTGATGCTTGCCTGTCCTCATCTGCGCAATCACATTTTTCCCCACGCTGATTTCGCTGATTTCACAGAGACTGTCATCTGCCAGATCCGCGTTATCTGCGTGAGGAACTCTCGCTGGCG
>CABVDL010000130.1 GCA_902497035.1 uncultured Prevotella sp. | reverse complement strand
TGATGGAGATATCCGTCTGTACACCAAAGCCACCGCGCTGACGGACATCCACGCCAGTGGCTAATTTCAATACGTCGTTGATGGTCTGTGCCTCGGCACGATGAATGTCATCGCGCGAGATGACCTCAACAATCTTGGCTGACTGCCGTGCAGTCAGCGGCGCTCGGGAGCCCGTCACCTGGACTTCGTCAATGCGTTGCTCTCCAAAACTGAGCGAGTCGGCCGCCACACCCACAGGGCACGTGGCAATGCCGCCGGCCTTGGCGTAAGTCAGTGTCAGTACACTCAACACACCAATCAGGACCACCTTGCCCAAAGCGGCAAAGAGGCACCACCCCTTTCGGTTGAAGTGCTTGAAGACAATCGCAGAGCGCTGGTTAAACAATGTTGTTTTCATAAGCGCCTGCAAAGGTAATAATTTTTTTCTGGATAAATTTCCCCCGTCCGGTCCTATTCCTTCAGCTTGAACTCATTCTCTATGCCGACTATCTCCTCGCTGAACGCCTTGTCCGTGCTAATCCGGCGCTCCACCTGCGAGCAGCTGTGCAGCACGGTGGAGTGGTCGCGGTTGCCCACGAGCTTGCCTATGCGGCTGGCCGGCATCTTCGTGTATTTCGAGACGAGATACATCGACACCTGACGGGCCAGTACAAACTCGCGTTTGCGGCTCTTGCTGTTGACTTGCTCGGTCGTAACGTTGAAATGACCGCATACCTTATCCAGGATGTCATCCACGGTGAGCGGCCTGTCATCGCTCTTCACGGCACGCTTGATAACGCGGTTGGCCAATCGCATGTCGATGTTGCAGTTGTAGACAATGGAATAAGCCATCAGCGAGGTGATGACCCCCTGAAGGTCTCTTACGCTGCCCTTGGCCGTCTCTGCAATAAACTCCACCACATCGTGGGGTATCTTCAGGCCATCGCGACGCACTTGGTTCTCAAGGATGTCGACACGCAGCTTCAGATTGGGCTTTGACATCTCAGCAATCAGTCCGCACGAGAAGCGCGACAGCAGACGGTCGGGCACATCCTTCAAGTCAACCGGCGGACGGTCGGAGGCCAGGATAATGCGCTTGCCGTTCTTGAAAAGATGGTTGAAGATATAGAAAAACGTATTGAGCGTACTTGTCTTTCCCATCCACTCCTGGATGTCGTCAACGATAATCATGTCAATGGTCTGGTAGAAGCCGATAAAGTCGTTGATGGCATTCTTAAGCACCGCATTGGAATACTGCACCTGGAAAAGACGCGCCGACACATACAGCACGCGCTTCTGCGGATAGAGCTGCTTAGTGCGCATGCCAATGGCATTGATGAGGTGGGTCTTGCCACAGCCTGAGGGGCCGTAGATGAACATCGGGTTGAACTGCATCGTGTTGGGATGCTCGGCAATCGAGAGGCCGACCGACCGCGTCAGCTTATTGCTCTCGCCCTCGATGTAATTGCCAAACGTGAGATGAGGATTGAGCTGTGAGTCAATCTGCTGGGGCTGGGCGGCATCAAGCAGCGTGGGACTCTGGTTGGCACCGGCGCGCGCCTTGGGCTTGACATCGGCGTCAGTGGGGTCGGCCTGAATGTCCTGCGAGAGATTATGCTCCTTGTCGGTCACGACACGATAGGACAGCTGTATGCCCGTACCGAAGCAGTTGCAAAGCACCTTGCCCAAAAGCGACAGGAAATTCTCCTCCAGATACTCATACACAAAGGGGCTGGGTACTTGAACGAGTATTCGCTTTTGAGCGGCATCAAACTGCTCAAAGACAATAGGCTGGAACCAGGTCTTATATATCTGCTCGGTGACGTTGTCGCGTATCTGCGCGAGTGCCTTCTCCCACCGGGCATCGTGATTTTCTTTCATTTGCGTGAGATTGTAGATTGCCAATCCGCCCTACCTCAGGTAGGGACTGCAAAACTACAAAACTTTTTCTTTACTCACAAATGTATAATCTTGAACAAGAAATAAGCCACGGGTCATAACTTATTCTTGTTCATTTGCTTATCCCTGAAAAGGGCATTTGAGTTAAAAAAATGAAATTAACCAGATGCCCCCTCACGTCTTGTCTGGCAAATGCCCTACTTGTCCTTTCTGCCGAAAAGCGAGAAGTGGACGTAGCGCTTGGGGTGGGCTTTGAGGTCGGTGAGCAAGGAGTCAGCCGAGCGCATTGTCCCCGTGAGATTGTTGTAGAGCGCCGGGTCGTTGATGAGCAGACCTGCGGTGCCGTCCTTTCCTTTCAGGCGGTCGGTCACCTGCTGCACGTTGGCCATGGTCTGGTCCACCTTGCTCAATGTGGTCTGGAGGTCGAGGTCGTTGAGCTTCGCCGTCAGGGCCGTGGTGTTGTTGAATGTCGAGCCGGCCTTGTCGAGGGCGTAGTCAGCCTTGTGCATGATGCCCGGCACCTGTCCGTTGACCTCGGCAACGAGCTGATTGAGACCCGCAGTGGAGGTGGCGAGGTTGGCCGATATGGTCTCGATGTTGTGCAACGAGCGCGCGATGGACGGATCAGCCAGCAACATGTTGACGCTGGTCAGAATGCTGTCTATCTTCGGCAGCATCTGCTCCACTTTCGGCATCAGCTGCTGCACCGAGCCCATCAGTCCCGAGGCGATGACCCCACGCAGCGTGTCGCCCGGCTCGAAGCGCTCGCGGGGATTATTGGCCATCAGCAGGTTGAGCTGGATGTTTCCCATAAGATCCTTGTCGATTTCGGCCGTCGTACCCTTGGGAATGCGCAGGTCGTTGTCTACCTGAAGGGCCACTACCACCTTGCCGCTCCGCTGATAGTTGTAGTCGATGCCCTTGACATTGCCCACCTGATAGCCGTCGGCAAAGACACTGTTGGATACCGCGAGGCCGTTTATATTGTCAAACGTCACGTAATAGACATCATCGTTGGAAAACACAGGCATGCCCTTCAGGAAATGAAGACCGAAGAAGAGTACCACAATGCCCAATATGGCGACGAGGGCTATTCTGACTTCCTTAGTGAAAAATCTCATATCTTTAGCTTATTTGTTACCTTTTGACTTAGTGCGCTTGTTGTCGATAAACTCTCGGATAGCCTCATTGATATCCATCTTCTTGCCATTCTTGAAGGCGACGACAAAGGCTTGCGGAAATTTCTCTGCGACTTCCTTGCGCAACCGGTTGATGATATTATAATTGTTGTTTGAGCCATAAGTATATTTCGTATAGCTGCCTTCCTCATAGCTCTCGCACCCTTCAAGACCTTTGAACAGCGGACTGCCGGCCTTGACCTTGACCTTGCTCGAGAATATCTGAACCTTGAACACCAGCACCGACTGACTGACCGTACCGGTCTTTGCAGCAGGTCTCGCCGCAGGAGCTGTACGCCTTGAGGCTGCCGCAAGCTTAGCCTCTGACTTCTCAGTCACGGGCCTCGACGTGTCATCCGACGCCTTAGCCCTGTTTTTCTGCTGGGCTTTACGACGTGACGGAGCCCGCCTGTCATCATCATCATTGTCATTGCGCGAGGAATCGGCTGATGCCACGGCAGCACCTGTCATTGCAAAGGAGTCGCTGACTGCCGTGTCACGGTAAGGCACGTCAACATCCCCATTCCCCGCGCCGCCATATTTCCGCTTGTACCGGACAAAGGCGTTGAGGATGCCGCTGGTGTAAAGCGACAATGCCGAGTCGGTGTTGAGGAACGCCTCCTCGTCGGGGGTCGAGATGAAGCCCAGCTCAAGCAGGGCCGCCGGCATTGACGTCAGACGCAGCACGGCGAGGTTGTTCTGGTGAGAGCCGCCGTTACGCCGCCCCGTAGCCTTGCACACTTCCTGCTGCATCAGGCGCGAGAGCTCCACACTGCGCTCACGGTTCTTGTCGGCAATAAACTCAAACATGATGTCGCCCTCGGCCGAATTGGCCAGTCCCTTATAGTTGGACTGGTAGTCCTTTTCCATAAAGATGACGGAGTTCTCACGGCGTGCCACCTCCAAGTTTTCCTTCAGTCCCTTGTTTCCGGTGTGCTCGCCCGTGCCAAGGGTGTAACTTTGGAAGCCGCGCGAAATATGGCCCGGCTCCAGCGCGTTGATGTGTATGGAGATAAAAAGGTCGGCCTTGTTGCGGTTGGCTATCTCGGCACGCTCATGCAGCGGCAGAAACACGTCGGTCTTGCGGGTATAGATTACTTTGACATCAGGGCAGCTCTGCTCCACGGCCTTTCCAAAGGCGAGCGCATAGCGCAGCGTCAGGTTCTTCTCGGCCGAGACGGCACCCTTTGCCCCACTGTCGTGACCGCCATGACCGGCATCAATAACCAGTGTAAAGGACTTGCCCGCACCACTCATGGTCAGCGCGGGAAGCAAGAACGTGAGTAAAGTAAATATTAATTTCCTCAACATGGCCTGCATTTATTGTACAAAATTAAGACTTTTATTTTGAAAACGAAAGGCTTGCATAGAGTTTTATTATTTATTAAGGGAAACGACTATCATTGTAAAATCCGAGAAACTTACTCCATTCAGAGAAATTTTTCACGTTATGGATCTGTTCGAGCGTCATCTGTCGCATATCATCGACGGAACCCTTGGAAAGAGGTCTGTCTCTATTGGATACGATTATAGCGAGATTATACGTTCTTGCTAATGGTCTTCTCCGTGCGGCTCACGTCAGCCACGACAAGGTTGGCCGTCAGCGGATTGAGTCCCCTGGCGACACACTCCACCGAACTGTAGAAGCTCTTCAGGTCGATGGCCACGTAGGTTCAGTTCTTGTCGGTCAATGGTGGATGCGTTAGTTAGTTTGCTTCAACATAATGCCCTAAACGGTCGGGTCTGTTTCCATCGGTAAAGAGGTAGAATATTCCGTCAGGGTTTTCAACAATAGAGACCTCAGTATAGGTGAAATCAGGGTAGTCAGCGTGTAAGGATTCCAATACGTTGCTTGGTACCGTTGTGCCTTTCGGCAAGGGGTAACAGGTTTCTTTCCATGTCGTACCCTTGCGGGAAGTTCTGAAGTATACGGACTTCAACACGCCGTCGTGCATGATGAGATAGTTGTAATCACCGCCGTCGTTGACAAAAGCAAGCACTTCGGAGCCTTTGTAGTGCGCTGTAATCCATTCCATATCGCCAGGAATCGTACCTATATATTCAGCGTCGTTCAGTCTGTATGTGCATGCCTTGGCCACCGTTCCTTTGCTGTCGATGACAAGTGTGTGGATGAGATTCTTGAATTTGGGGGTGTCCTGCAGATAGCAGAGAATATAGTATGTCCCGTTTATGCTGGCCTGTGTCACTTCCTTGATCTCACAGAATTCATCGTTTCTGGCCTCCTGGTTTATCGTGAGCAGCCGGTATCGCACCGAGCTGGGCAACTGGTCAATGTCAGAGAGCGTCCGCACGGTGCGGTTCCACGCATTGTCAACGTATACAACCACGCACTCATTCCCCACGTTGTCCTCAGAGGTGACATACGTTTCCATTGCTCCACTGTCGAAGTAAGACTCTGGACCTATGTAAACGCTTTTGATAGTGTAGTCCTCGCAGCGTTCGTGGAAATCTTTGGCAATGGCCTCCGGCAAAGTTTTGTCATTGATTGGTGTCACATTTTCAGAGTCGCATGAAGTCAGCGCAAGGACTACGACAGCAAGCCATCCGTACATCAAATGTCTAAATCCAAACTTTTTCATTTTATGCTTCAATTTATGGGTTCGTTCAAAGGACAAGTTGCCTGAGAACTTTGCGAATTCAAATAGCAAGTGCAAATTTACGAAACTTTTCGTAAAACATTCTATAGGTGTGGCAAAATATAATTATTCTCTTGGTTGCCTGTTATTTTTATGCATAATTCGGTTCACATCTTGATGGCTGACATCCTCCATTTTAGTTGATTTGGGTATGTAC
>CABVDL010000129.1 GCA_902497035.1 uncultured Prevotella sp. | reverse complement strand
GGCGTATCAGTTCCACCGCAACAGCTTTCATCAGATTGGGGTCCATCTGATGGTTAATGAATTTGTCTACCTTCAGTATTCCGCCGGGGTAGCACTTTCCGTCCTTGAGGATACGGTCACGAAGTAATTTCATAATAGAGTAACTTTAGTGATGCAAAATTACTGCAATCTTATGAAATGGCAAAGTAAACCGCTTATGAATTATAATTGCCCGACAAACGCATGCGGCAGCATGGTGCAAGACGTGGCTACCGCATTGACCACATCGCCCGTCAGTTCGACGCAAGCCATGACTTTGCCGACTTCGACTACATCGTTGTCATGGACGATGAGAACTACCACGACATCTGCCGCAAGGCACACAACGAGGCCGACCGCCGCAAGGTCATCCGCATGGCCGACTACTTCACGAAGTACAAAGGGAGGACCTCTGTTCCTGACCCATATTATGGCGATGTTGAAGACTTTGAGCTCGCCCTCAACCTCATTGAGGACGGATGTCGGGGGATGCTTGATGGTCTAACCAATAGGGAGCATGCAGGACGTGGGCTAATCCAAGCATTTATCATGAAAACGCTTTTGCACTACCTCCCTAATTCCTTGCGCATTTCATGACCGAGCTTTCCCCAGTAAGGCAGGTGCTTCAGCGTTGAGCGCACGGGACTGACGTGCCACAACATGAGCAACAGGAGGAAGAAGCAACCACCCATGCACGTCACGCCATAGAGTTGCTTGATGCCGGTGAGCAGGCTCATCTCGGGCGTATAAGGGTGGGCACTGACCAGATTGTCCATGATATGATAGCGCAGCAGGAAGGCGTAGATGCTCTCGGTCATGGTGCTCAGCAGGCCATTGCGGATGAAACCGCAGATGGTGAGACCCATGAAGAAATGCTGGAAGGGCATCAGCTCTTCGAGATAGAGCGTCATGGTGACAAAGAAGATGGTATAGCCAAACGAACGGAGGAACGTCGGCACAATGAGCATCTCGAAGTTGAGTCCGGGATACACGATGAAGTACATCGCCACCTGGTAGCTCAACAGCAGGGCAAAGCCTATCGTCAGCAGACGGGTATAGGCCTGCCGCGTCATCTTCATCCACCACAGACAGAACAGACAGCCGGTGACATTGCCAACGATGGTAATGAGGTTGAGCGGTGCGGTTGTCATCATGCCCCAGTGCGCTATGCTGCCCGTGAATGCATTTTGCAGTACCTGCGGTGTGGCATTCATCACCTCAGCCACGGCAAACATACCGAGTATCGGCAATAATGTCTTGTAGCGGAAGGCATTCGGGTCGATATAGGGGTGATGGATGTGGCGCATGCGGCTGACTGCAAAGTAAGCCGTGATGACCGTTGCCACGACCACACCGCGCCACAGACGGCTGTCCCACCAATTGTAGTATTCACCATAATGGAACAGCCATATCAACTCCAACAGCGTGACCGACCAGAGTACGCCGCCAAGCCAGTCGATGGACAGGAAAGGAAGCGGACGCATGAAGCGGAAGTGGCGGGTGCAGGTCCACAGAAAAAGCCATACGACCAGCAGCAACGCAATGACAAACCACTGCATCGTCTGCCAGGAGTCGCCGAAATAGGTCAACTGGGACGACACCCACGCCCCGCCACTCATGTCGCCTAAGACAACGATGTAGAGCAACGGGAAGAAGATGCGGAAATCGCGGCGAGGAGTCATCCACAACTGGATATTGCTGAAGATCTCAAATGTCGCCATGAGCTTCAAATAACAGCACACAAACGACAGAAGGCAGAGCAACGGCAATGTGACGTGGATATCGGTGAAATTGAACAGTGCCAGCGTCAACAGGATGCAGATGATCATTCCGCCGACCGAAAACAGCTCTAAGCTGCGGTTGGTGAAACGGAACTTCATGCGGAACAATACCGGGAACGGCATTGCCACGCCTACGACTCCACAAAGGAAGATGAACGTGATGTCCTCACGCATGAGTCCTGTGGAGCCCACCATCTGCGATACTGAGCCCATGTAGATGGTGTTGACAAGTTGAAAAATAACGGCGCACACCAGGTAGAGCCATGGCTGGAGCTTCTTGGGAATGAAGTCCTTCAGCATGGGCATGGCAAAGGGGCGCCCTATCATTGGATCAGCCATAGTCTTGAATCGTTTTAGTATTTCACCTCCGTCTCCACATTCAGACCGCTGAGCAGCTTCTTGATGTCCTCGGCTTTGTTGTCGCCGGTGAGCTCTATTCTCACCGGTATGCGCTGCTCCACCTTGACAAAGTTGCCCGTGGCATTGTCAACGGGGATGTTGTCCATAGCGGCACCGGAGGCTGAGGAGACGGCAACCACCTTGCCCTGATAGGTAATGCCGGGAATGGCATCGCAGGTGAACGAGACGGACGCACCATTCTTGATATGACGGAGCTGTGATTCGCGGTAGTTGGCAATCACCCAGACACTGTTCTGGTCGACGATGTTCACCATGAGCTGTCCGGGCTGCACCAACTGGCCCACAAAGATGTTCTTTCTGCCGACATATCCGTCGCAGGGAGCCGTGATGACGGTATAGGAGAGATTAAGCCGTGCCAGGTTGAGCTGTGCCTCAGCCACGCTCTCCCCGGCATGGCTCTGTCCGAGACGCTGGCTTTGCTCTCCGCTCACACTGGCTGTTGCGGTGCGGCTTGCGGCTGCCTGTGACAGTCGTGCTTGCGCGGCCTGCCAGCGGCTGCGCGATTCCTCGTAACGCGTCTTGGCATTGTCGTATTGCTGCGGTGTGACGGCTCCCTTGGCCAGCAACGCCGCATAGCGGTCGTAGTCGCGCTTGGCATTGTCCATGCTGACCTTGGCCTCGCTGATGCCGGCGTTGGCCACGCGCATGCCCTCGCTGGCCACGCTGACATTGCGGCTGATGGTATGCATGCCCGCACTCACGGCACCACTGCCACGCTTTTGGCCACGGAGTGAGGCCTCAGCCTGAGCCAGTGCAGACGATACTCGGCATCCTCGAGGATGACGAGCGTGTCGCCCTTGTGGACATATTGGAACTCATGGAAGCGAATCTCCTTGATGAAGCCTTGTACACGGGTGTTGACGGGTGTCATGTTGCGGTGGACCATGGCGTTGTCGGTATATTCCTTGCGGCCGAAATGGATGAAACGGCTGCAAACATAAGCCAGCCCAAGGACGAGCAAAGCGATGACAACGATATTGTAAGCTCTTAAAACCTGTTTTCTCTTATTCATGATGTGACTGAAATTCTATATAAATATAATGTGTAGTTTTCTATATCCTCTGTCGTTTACAACTCTCCGGCAATATACTTCATCTTGTAATAAGCATAAGCGATGTTGATGCGGGCATCCACCTCAGCGAGCTCCGCGTCCAGCCGCATGTTGCTTGCGTCGATCATGTCGGTAACGAGCGCAAGCTGATTGATGTATCGGTCGTTGACGACTTCAAAGTTTTGCCGGGCGAGCTCCACGCTTTTCTGTTGGGTTTGCAGCTCCACGTAGCTCTGCTGATAGTTGGTCCATGCAGCCTGCATCTGATTGCCAACGATCTCCTGAGCTACCGTCTTCCTCTCCTGAGCCTCGCGCACTGTCACCTTGGCTGCACGCAACTTCTTGTTGCTCTTGAAGAGTGAAGACACGGGGTAAGAGACACCTACGCCGACATACCATATATTCAGATTCTTGTTGACGGGTGGCAATTCGAAGGTGATGGGACCGTTGAAATTGTTCTGTGCCACCACCGCCACTTTGGGCAGCAGCTCGCTCTTTGCCAGTTTCTCTTTCTGACCAGCCATTTGCTCATCTACCGAGGCCATGCGCAAAGTAGGACTCGACATGGCGGCTGACTGCCACTGAGCATGGGCGTCACGGGCAAATGTCTTGTCGGCAACATGCTCCGTGGGGACAATAGAGTCGGAGGTGGCAATGCCCAAAGAGACGCAGAGCTGATGGTTGACGATGGCGCGCTGGTTGCGGAGCTTGGTCAACTCGAGCTGTAAGGTCTGCATCTGCAACTCGTAGCGCGTGATGTCGTTCTTCAGGGCGACGCCCTGACGATGCCGCGCCTCGATGTCGCTGATGATCTTTTTGGTCAGTTCGATGTTGCTCTTCACCACCTGCTCACGATTAGCAATCTTTTCCAAGTCGAGATATTGGCTCAAGGCCAGGAAGCGTTGCTGCTGGATGGTGAGGTCGGAGGCGATGCCTGCTTTTTCAAGCCCCAGCTCCGACATCTTGATGCCGGCGGTCAGCGCACCACCGCTATAGATGGTCTGGCTGGCATCGACGATGAACTGATTGCCGAAATGGGGAGAATGCAATCCGTGCACCTCACTGAAATCGCGGTCAGTGAGCAAGGCGTTGCCAATGAAACTTGCTGAGAGTTGGGCATTGATGTCGGGAAGCCGCTGGCTCTTGGCAGCTTCGACATCATGGCGAGCAGCCTCTATGCTGGTTTTGCTGACACGCACACTGCTGTTATTGGTATCGATGAGCGTAAATAAGCCCTGAATGTCCAACGGATGTGAGTTCTGAGCATGAAATACCTGAATACCGACTGTAGCAAGGGCTACAGCCATGATCAATCTTTTTTTCATTCCTATTAATAATACTGCTTTGATGTCACTCTATAAAATCGGGTGCAAAGTTACAATGATTTCCGGCAAGGGCATGAAACATAAAATCACATCGTTTTGACAAAAACAGAACTATATGAATTTGTTTTTGTAATTTTGCAGCAAAAAGAGGAAGTAAGAACATCCACAGCTGATATGAAGACGAGCACCGATTTCCGAGAAATAAAGAAAACAGACTTGCAGATGGATGAGCATGCCATCGGCTTCGGAGCAATGCTGCTGTGCAAAAGTGGAAAGGCGGAAATACAGATTAATTTTGGGCAATGGCAATTGTCAACCGACAGTTTTATATCTTTCTTTCCCAACGACATCCTCCTATGGAAAAACGCCACGGATGACTTCTCAGCAGAGGCCATTGTTTACTCGGCCGAAGTCCTGCGCGCTGCCAGCATGAACATAGAGCATGAGATATACAGGGAATTGCGCGACGAACGCGTGTGCTCCAACGACGGTTTGATTCAAAATGTGGTGAAAGCGCTCTTCAGCATGTTCCGCTTCTACTATAACGATCCATATATCCCGTCTGTTGACAAAATCACGGCACACCTCGTACAGGCTTTCTTTATTGGCTTCGCCGATTTCATGCGGTATCATCCCGACAGCCCTCAGACGCTGACAAAGACTACTTCACGCAGCCAACAGCTGTTTGCGCGATTCATGCAGCTGCTTGAGGAGAAATATCAGGAGGGCAATGAGGTGATGTACTATGCCTCAAAGATGAACATCAGTACCAAGTACCTTGGCAAGATAGCCCGCGAGCACACCGGACTTACGGCAAAACATCTTATCAATGATTATCGCGTGCAGCAATTAAAACTTGCACTTAGCACAACAACGATGAGCTTGAAAGAGATTACTCATGCTTTCAATTTTTCCGACCAGTCGGCCCTCACGAGGTATTTCAAGGCGCATACGGGACAGAGCCCTAAGGACTATAGGAAATAGTACCTGGCAGTTGAATAATTGGTAAGCATACCTTGCTTAACCTACATTATTCATGTGGAAATAAAATGTCACTTGATAATCAAATAGTTACAAGTTAAATGGTACAAAAAAGTTCACGTAGATATCCAGTAATTTATTGACATCCTATGCTATTGACACGTTATCGCATTAGCAAACTTTAAAAGTTAGTACTTGAATTTTAGATATTATTTTATGTAGGCTACTCTCCAGGATTAAGAAAATGACCTTTTATCCTTGCCTTTTCAAAACAAATAGTTACCTTTGCAAAAAAGAAAGGAAGATTATGGCAATAGAA
>CABVDL010000128.1 GCA_902497035.1 uncultured Prevotella sp. | reverse complement strand
GCCACTACACTACAACCTTGCATTACACCAGGCCGGCCACTACACTACAACCTTGCATTACACCAGGCCGGCCACTACACTACAACCTTGTAATACACCAGGTCGGCCACTACACTACAACCTTGCATTACACTACCCCGGCACTATAAACGCGAAACAACCGCTTATACAATTAAAACCCTCCCCTGGGTGGGGGAGGGTACTTCAGAGCGCCAATAGGCGCTCTGAAGGGGGTGGGGCTAAATCTTCCTCTTGCACTCCCTCAGGCTCATTATCAGCCATATGCAGCAGGCCATCCGGGCCAGCAGCGGCATCTCGGCGGGCAGCGCAGCGGCGAGGAATGCGGCCTGCGTGTTGAGCAGCAATGCCGTCTGTCCCATCGTCAACGGCCTGCCGCACACCGCCGAGTAGTAATCGCAAAGCCATCTCACAGGTGCCTTGGCCTTGCCTACGGCCTTGTACATTATTCCCTTGAACGCCATGGCAGGCGTGGTAGTCATCATCATGTTCTTCTCCATTGCCTTTCGTTTTTTCTGGTTTACGCTGCAAAATTATCGATTAAAAATGAAATATATTTTCAATCCGCGCGTTGTATAGGTTAAAAACGTTAAGAGTTCAATTGCAATCCTTTCATTCCATGACGAAGCATCATCTTTTGCCCTGTCTCGATAAGCATAAGGTGGAGGCAGGCTGCGACGAGGCCGGACGCGGCTGTCTGGCCGGCAGCGTGTTTGCCGCCGCCGTCATTCTGCCGCACGACTACGACAACCCGTTGCTCAACGACTCCAAGCAGCTCACCGTGAGGCGCCGCTATGCCCTGCGCGAGCAGATAGAGCGCGATGCGGTGGCCTGGGCCATAGGTGTCGTGACACCCGAGGAGATAGACAAGGTAAACATTCTCCACGCCAGTTTTCTCGCCATGCACCGCGCCCTCGACCAGCTCAAGGTCCGGCCTGAGGCACTGCTCATCGACGGCAACCGCTTCGACCCCTATCCCGGTGGACAGCCTTACACGTGCGTCGTACACGGCGACGCCACCTACCAGGCCATCGCCGCGGCCAGTATTCTGGCCAAGACCTACCGTGACGACTACATGGAACGCATTGGCCTCGAATACCCGATGTATGGCTGGTCGCGCAACAAGGGCTATCCCACGCGTGACCATCGTGAGGCCATCCGCCGCTTCGGTCCAAGTCCCTACCACCGCCGCACGTTCAACCTCTATGGCGACCTGCAGCAGGAACTCGATTTCGGAGGAGGTGGCTCGTCACTGCCTGCTTTATAGTTTTATGGTATCGATAGTCTATATGGACGCTATGGTTTCTATGGTATTATTTCTTCATTCCAATGCCTGAATCAGATAAGTTTTCATCTTTCACCCGCTGCCTCGATGTCATCCGCTCCATTGCCGGCGACCGCGCCCGGACTGTCGGGGACATGGCGCAGACGCTCGGCACCTCTACGCGCAATGTCTACTACCTGCTCAAGGCACTGAAGGATTATGGTTTTTCCGTGCGCCGCTACCACGGCCTCTACACGCTTGAGGCGCGCTCGCCGTTTTTCCTCGACATCGCCCAGGCGGTCAACTTCACGCAGGAGCAGGCCAACTATCTCTACGGCCTGCTCGACAGCGTCAGGGACAAGTCGCCTGTGGTCGACGCGCTCAAGCGCAAGCTGCATTATTACTACCACGTCAACGACCCGGTGACCATGCGGTTCTCGCGCAAGGACTACCGCAACCTCTCGCTGCTGCAGCGTGCAGTCAAGCAACAGCGCATCGTCATCCTCCATGATTACGCCTCGTCCAACAGTCAGACGACGAGCAGCAGGGTGGTGGAGCCTTACCATTTCCTTGGCGACGACTCCGACATCAGGGCCTACGAGATCAAGACGCACAAGAACAAGACCTTCAAGATCTCGCGCATCGGCAGCGTGGAGGTGCTGGCCGACAACTGGTTCAATGCCGACCAGCACCGGAAGATTTTCACCGACCTGTTCATGTTCAGCAGCGACAGTCCCCGTCACGTCATGCTGCGCTTCGATCTCGTCGCCTATAACCTCATGCAGGAGGAGTATCCCGCATCCTACAGTCTCATCCGGCCCGACGGCGACAACCGCTGGCTTTTCGAGGCCGACGTGGCCAACTACATCGGCATCGGCCGCTTCATCCTCGGCTTGTACGACCACATTGAGGTGCTGGGCGACGACGGCCTCCGTCAGTATCTCAACGCGCGCATTGAGACCATGAAAAAGTCATTGCTGTAGTTACGGTGCTGTCAGTGTGCGTGAAAGCGGGCAAGGGCTTGCCTGATTGTTGTCAAATAAAAAAAAGCAGCCAAGCACGTGCTTGACTGCCTTTTTATCGTCCTGCTTTGAACAGGCAACGATTACTTTCCGTGGTTCTCGTCAGAAACGGTGAGCTTCTTGCGGCCATGGGCGCGACGGGAAGCCAGTACACGACGGCCATTCTTGGTGGCCATTCTCTCACGGAAGCCATGCTTGTTCACGCGGCGACGGTTGTGCGGCTGAAATGTTCTTTTCATTTTGTTTTATCTTTTGTTTTATTGTTGTACGAAGCTTGCCGGGGTGGGGTTGAGCGTGTTCCCCTTTCCCTGATGGGACGGGCCGAAATCCCCGTTTGGGTTGCAAAATTACTCATAAAAATCGAAATAACAAAGAATTATGAGATTTTTAAGCCCTGATACGCTGTTTTTTCTAAAATTGTAGTACCTTTGCAGTCGCTTACAATGATATAATACATAATAAGTTAACATACACAATGATTAATTCACAAGAAATCAAGAAGGGTACCTGCATCCGCATGGACGGCGGTATTTGGAAGTGCATCTGGTTTGAGCACCGCAAGCCCGGCAAGGGCAATACCGTTATGAACACGAAGCTGAAGAACGTAGCCGACGGCCGTGTGCTTGACCGCACGTTTCAGGTTGGCTTCAAGCTCGACGACGTGCGCGTGGAGCACCGTCCCTACCAGTACCTTTACGAGGATCCCACAGGCTGCATCTTTATGAACCAGGAGACCTTTGAGCAGTTCCCCATTGCCCGCGACCTCATCACCGGTGGCGAGTATATGAAGGAGGGCGACATCGTTGACGTTCAGATTTCTGCCGACGACGGTGCCATTCTCTCGGCCGAGATGCCTCCAAAGACCAACCTGAAGGTCACCCACAGTGAGCCGGGCGTGAAAGGCAACACTGCCACCAACGCCACCAAGCCCGCTACGCTGGAGACCGGTGCCGAGGTGCGTGTGCCCCTGTTCATCAACGAGGGCGACGAGATCACCATCAACACCGAGGATGGCAGCTACGTGAGCCGCGTTACCGAGAAGAAGTAAATCATAACGGTTATTAGTTGCTCCCGCCATGCGGGGCAATAAGACACCCATGCGCAGGGTGCGATGCTTGCATGCAAGGGTCGCACCCTGCGTTGTTTTCCAACGATTCAATCGATATTGACCATGACGCAACAAAAGATAAACCCAGCCGTCGCGCAGGACATAGGCCACGTGGCCTACAGCATCATCGTGCCGGTGTATAACAGGCCTGACGAGGTGGATGAGCTTCTGGAGAGCCTGACTCACCAGACGATGAAAGGCTTCGAGGTCATCATAGTGGAGGACGGGTCGCAGCGGCCTTGCGCAGATGTCTGTAAGAAATACGAGGGGAGCCTCGACCTCCACTACTACGCCAAGCCCAACAGCGGCCCCGGGCAGAGCCGCAACTACGGCGTGGAACGGGCCAAGGGCGACTACGTCATCATCCTTGACAGCGACGTTATCGTGCCGGAAGAATATATCGAAGCCATCGACCGGGAACTGAAGAATCAGCCGGCCGACGCCTTCGGCGGACCTGACCGCGCCCATCCCGACTTCACGCCGACGCAGAAAGCCATATCCTATTCCATGACTTCTTTCTTTACCACCGGCGGCATACGCGGTGGAAAGAAGAAGCTCGACAAGTTCTATCCACGCTCGTTCAACATGGGCGTGCGACGCGACGTGTATCATAAGCTCGGCGGTTTCTCGAAGATGCGCTTCGGCGAGGACATCGACTTCTCCATCCGCATCTTCAAGGGCGGCTACAGTTGTAGGCTGTTTCCCGACGCATGGGTCTATCACAAGCGCCGCACCGACTTCAGGAAGTTCTGGCGGCAGGTGTTCAACAGCGGCATCGCGCGCATCAATCTCTACAAGAAATATCCCGACAGCCTGAAGCTCGTCCATTTGTTGCCAGCCGTTTTCACGGTGGGGGTCTTCTTTTTGCTCGCCCTTTTCATTGCCGGCCCCATTCTTGGGCATACAGTGATAAAGGCTTATCTTGACCCCGACCCGCCTGTCGGCGGCCTGATCAGCATGGCAGCCCTGCTTCCTCTCTTGCTCTACAGCCTGCTCATCCTCATCGATTCCACCATAAGCAACCGCAGTCTGAAAATCGGACTGCTGAGCGTCCGCGCCGCTTTCACTCAGCTGTTGGGCTATGGCTGCGGCTTCCTGCAGGCATGGTGGCGACGCTGCGTGGGCAAGGATGCGGAATATGAGGCCTATAAAGACAACTTCTATAAATAGGGCCGCGTTCTATAAACAGTGCGGTCGCATAATAACATTGTCGTGATGAACAGACATTCTATCCATACCATTTTGCTGGCGTTGCTTTTGGCAGGTTCCGCATTCCGGGCCGCGGCGCGCCGCACCACCATTCTCATCTCGCTCGATGGCTTTCGGTGGGACTATGCCGAGTGGTACGACACTCCGTTTCTTGACAGCATGGCAGCACGAGGCGTGAGCGGAGAGATGGAGCCGTCGTTTCCATCGAAAACTTTCCCCAATCACTACACGTTGGCCACAGGGTTGCGGCCAGAGCATCACGGCATCATCGCCAACTCGTTTGTCAACCGAAAGACCGGCGTCCGCTTCTCGCTGGGCAATCCAAAAACAAAGTTCGACCCACAATATTATAAAGGTGAGCCCATCTGGCTGACGGCGCAACGGCAGGGCAAGCACACGGCCGTGTTCTACTGGCCGGGCAGTGACGTGGCCATCGGCGGAAAGTATCCTGACCGATGGCACCGCTACGAAGAGAAGCCCCACATGACGCGGGGCCAGCGCGTCGATAGCGTCATCGCCCAGCTCACGGCACCGCAGTCGCCCGACCTCATCATGGCTTACTTTGAGGAGCCCGACGCGTCGGGACACAACCACGGCCCTCAGTCGAGGCAGGTGCGGCAGGCCGTGGAGGGCATCGACTCGCTGCTCGGCGCCATGTGGCAGCGCATTGTCAAGACGGGCATGAGCGACAGCGTCAACCTTGTCGTAGTCTCCGACCATGGCATGACGTGGTATAAGCCCGAGCGGCAAATCCGCGTGAGCGACTGGCTGCGCCCCGAATGGTATCAGACAGTGGAGGGCAACCTACCTGCCAACATCTATGCCAAGGCGTCGTGGCAGCAGGACAGCATCGTCAACGCGCTCAGCCATGCGCCTCACCTGCGCGTCTGGCGGAAGCGTGACGTTCCAGCCTGGCTCCATTATCAGGCAGACGCAAATATCGGTGACGTAGTGGTGTTGCCCGACGAGGGCTGGCTCTTCGACGACGGCCCGACCCATGCCGGAGGCGTTCATGGCTACGACCCCGCCTACAGCGACATGCATGCGCTGTTCCGTGCTTTCGGCCCCGGCATTGCCAAGGGAGTAAGGCTTGGGCAGTTCAGCAATACCGCCGTCTATACCCTCATCTGCCGTCTGCTTGGCATACGGCCCGCGCCCAATGACGGCACCGCTGCCGCGGCAAGGCTGGGATGGTGAGGAAGACTTTAATAACTAAATTTATTGGTGTCCGCTAAAACCTGAAAAGTGTGACCAAAATTAAGGCTGAATTCCTCGCTTGGAATCCAGCCTTTTTGTGTT
>CABVDL010000127.1 GCA_902497035.1 uncultured Prevotella sp. | reverse complement strand
TACTTCACGTCAAGTACTGCAGTAATCCGGCCTTGATTACTCGAGTACTTCACGTCAAGTACTGCAGTAATCCGGCCTTGATTACTCGAGTACTTCACGTCAAGTACTGCAGTAATCCGGCCTTGATTACTCGAGTACTTCACGTGAAGTACTCGTATGATTGAGTACGAGGTAAACACTAATCAAAGAGGGGACATACCAGGCGATAGCACTGATATGTCCCCTCTGCTGTGGTTTATCCGTTCTGCTTTATGCGTCGTTGCGGTCGTCGACGTTGTCGCCCTCGGTCGGCGCGAGCACCTCCTTGAAATTGGTATAGCCGTTCTCCACGAGGATGTTGTACCACTGCAGCAGCTTCTTGATGTCGCTGTCGTGCACGCGGTCACGGTCGTAGTTGGGCAGCACCTCGGCGAAGTAGTCGCGCAGCTCCTTTGACGAGCATTTCTTGTAGTTGAGCGAAGAGGCCTTGTTGCCTTCCTTCTCACCGACTTTTGTCAGCACCTCCCAGAGGGCGATGTCGTCGGCGTCGGTGTACATGGCGATGTCGCCGAGACTCGTCACACGGTCGGTGGCGAAAGCCGGCATGCGGCGGTGCGTGGCGTCAATAGCCTCAACAATCAAGTTTTGCTTGCCCCGGGAAACCAGCTTGTAAAGGCCCGGCTTTCCGGCGATAGAAATTATCGTTTCCATTGTTTGTACTTATTTATTTTACGTTAATTGGTTAATCACCTTATGATATGATGTGAGCGTCAAAGCAGTCTCACTTTGTCCAACAGCTGCTCCAGCTGCCGGCCGATGTCCTCTCGGCCGTCGTTCACGATGACAAAGTCACTCAGTGCCTCCACCCGCTGCTGCGGCCACTGGCGGCCTATCCACTCCAAGGCCCTCTCGCGGCTGATGTGGTCGCGCGTCATCACGCGGCCGACGCGCACCTCCTCTGGAGCTGAGACGCAGACCACGAAGCTGAAAGGCACCCGGCGACAGAATCCGCTGTCGAAGAGGATGGCGCTCTCGAGCCACCGGCAGCCACTGCGCATGAAGTCGGCCGCCACGGCAGGATGGATGATGTCGTCAACGGCCTGCTTGTTTTCCTCCGAGGCCAGCAGAAACTCCGCCAGCACACGTTTCTGCAACACGTGGCCGCTGAACACCTCCTCGCCGACAAGCCGCCGAAGCCGCGCCTGCAGGGCCAGGTCGCTTGCCATCAGTCTTTTGGCGCCGGCATCACAGTCATACACACTTATGCCCCGCTCCTGAAGCAGTCTGCACACATAGCTTTTCCCGCTACCAATGCCACCCGTTATCGCAATATACTTCATTGCTGCTCGATGAGATAATCCACCTGATTCATCTCCAGCGAGGCGTTGCGCGCGAAACGGGAGTTGTTCTGCAGGTGTATGGTACACTTGTCCGACGGATGCCGGGCTATCTCGTTGTAGTCGACGGTCACGGCAAAGTCGGACGGCTTCACCTGCCGGTAGACCACGGATCCGGCACTGAACTTGACCGTCACCGATTGCGGGAACGTCCTGACGATGAGATTGTCGGGCTTGTTGACCGTCGTTATCGGCACCTCCACGCTACCCTCGGTAAGCACGTCGGGGAAGATTGCCACCTTGACTGTCTTCGGCATAATCTTCGCTCCGGGTATGGCCTTCAGCCTCACCACACGCGTCACCGTATCCTCGAAGTTGGTCAGGTCAAGCCGCTCCGTCACCACGGCGGCCAAGCCGTCAAGGACAGCATTGCTCGCATAGACCGTCACCACGTCGGGCGTGATCTGCACGTGCGACAGGTAGTAATTGCCGCCCGGAACGATATGGCCCACGAGCCTGACGCGTATCCGGCGCTTGCGGCCGAAGTTGAAGTTGAACTCCAGCCGCTCGGCCTTCAGGCTGACGATGGTTGACGACCCGGCCAGCTGCTGCCGGATGAGCCGCTGTATGTCGGCCGCCGGTACCTGCCCCACCCCCGTATCACGGTTGGCGTAGGCCGCGAAGCTGATTTTCACGGGCTGCAGCCTGTTGTAGGCCTTGTAGGCCAGGATGACATAGCCCTTGTCGCGGATGTTCACGCGCACCGTGTCTGACATCTCCGACGTGATGACGACATTCTTCGGCACCCCGACCATGTGCACGGGAACAGGAATTTCCACCTCATAGGTCTCATTGAGCGTCATCATCAGCCAGAATACGCCGCTCAGACAGAAGCAGAACAAGAAAACCAGAAAGTCCTTGTAGGAGTAACCTGACAAGGACTCTCTGAAGAAATGGAACAGCTGCCTAATCCTATGCATTAGGCTGTTGCTGGGCTGCATCCTGGAACACATAGCCCTTGTCAACGGTAATCACCACGCCATGCGCAATCTCGATGTCGATGGTGTTCTTTGCCTGGTCGATACGCTTTACGGTGCCGTAGATGCCACCGCCAGTGACAACCTTGCTGCCTTCCTGCAGCGAGTTCTGGAACTCACGGATTTTCTTCTGCCGCTTCTGCTGTGGCCTTACCATGAAGAACCACATAATCACGAAGATGGCGACGAGCATGAAAATCATGCCACCCATACCGGTTGATCCTCCGGGCTGCGGCGCTGCAGCCAATAATAATGATGTCATAATCCTTGTTGTTTATCTGTTTAATTGTTGATGCCAATGATGCTTATTCCCGTGTGCCATTGTCGCCCGTCCCGGCCTCTGGCGCAGCAGGCGTCGTGGGCGTGCCGGCAGTTCCTGGCACATTGTCATTGCCGGTGCCTGTCTTGCTATCGCTGTTGATGCGGGGGCGGTGGACAAAGCGAGTCGGCGTGCCGGTGCCGTCGTCGCGGCGCTCCTGATAGCGTCGCGGCCCGTTGTTGCTGTAGCCGCGGTTGTTGCCGAACCGTTCTCTGCCTGCGGGACGCTGCTGGTCCTCTGCCGGACGTTCGGGACGCTCTGGCATCGGTTTGAACAGCTGGCCCTGCCTGATCAGGAAACGGGCAATGCCGTCGAGCATGCCGTTGACATAGCCTCCGCTTCGGGGTGTCGAATAGGCCTTGGCCAGCTCGACATACTCATTGAGGGTTACCTGCAGGGGGATATTGGGGAAACTCAGCATCTCGGCAATGGCAATCTGCATGATGACCACATCCATATAGGCCAGGCGCGAGAAGTCCCAGTTGCGTGAGGCCTCGCTCATGTAGTGCTGGTAGGTGTCGGCATTGAGGATGGTGGCGCGGAAGAGCTTCCGTGCAAACTCCTTGTCCTCCTCGTCTTTATATTCGGGCAGCAGCTCCTGGTCGGCCTTGTTCTTTTGGTCAAAGCGCTTGATGGTCTTCAGCACGAAAGTATCCACGATTTCCTTGTCGTCGTTCCAATAGATGCTTTTGTCCTCAAGCAGCGCATCCAAGTCGCTATTCTCCTCAACAAACTGCTTGTAAAGCTTGCGCCACACCTCGCGGTCCTCCTCATAGTCACCGGCCGGAGTTGACATATAGTCGGTATAGGTCTGAGACTGCTCTATCTGGTTGCAGAGGCTGCGTACAAACTCCTTGCTGTCAGACCACAGCTGTCCCTTGTCCTCAATAAAACTGTTGAGCATCTTGTTCTCCTCCAACTGCAGCTCAAAACGGTTGGTAATAAACTTCTCTGACGGATGCGCCTTGCCCTCTACCGTAGCCTGCTTGGCGCGCCTGTCTATACGCTCCCGCTCCTCCTGCGTCACGGCAACGATGAACTCCAGCAAATAGTTGTAAAGGTCATAGGCTTTCGAGAGGCTGAGCAACAGCTCTCTCTCTGCCGCATCTATGTTCTTGTCACCATTCTGGTAATAAGCGTAGGTCAACTGGACTACCTTAATGCGGATTAATTCACGATTGATCATCTCTCTAACTCTTTAGCTCGATTTACATTGCAAAAGTAGCAATTTCTCCCCTATCCACAAAAGATTGGGCCAAATATTCTATTTTTTTTCATAAAGATTGGCATAACAAAATAAAAAGCCGTACCTTTGCACCGCATTTTCAGATTGGGAAAAGTATTTCCAGTGTGATGGCGAATTAATCAAACAACAATTAATTTAGAGTAACACAAGTTTTATGAAAGAGATTAACATTAGCGGCAAGAAGCGCGAGGAGCTGGGCAAAAAGGCTTCCAAGCAGCTGCGCAAGGAGGGTTTCATTCCCTGCAACATCTACGGTGAGGCTAAGGACGCCAACGGCAAGCCCGTGGCCGAGGCTTTCGCCGCTTCGTTCAACGAGCTCCGCAAGCTCATCTATACGCCCCACATCTATGTGGTGAAGCTGAACATTGACGGTGAAGAGCACACCGCCATCATGAAGGAGATTCAGTTCCATCCCGTGACCGACGCTCCTCTGCACGTTGACTTCTATGAGGTGAACGACCAGAAGCCCATCACCATCGGCATCCCCGTGAAGCTCGTCGGTCTGGCTCAGGGTGTACGCGACGGCGGCCGCATGAACCTGTCCATCCGCAAGATTGACGTCACCGCTCCTTATCAGCAGATTCCCGAGCACCTCGACGTTGATGTGACGGCCTTGAAGATTGGCAAGAGCATCAAGGTGGGCGAGCTCTCTTACGAAGGCCTCGAACTGGCTACAAGCAAGGACGTGGTGGTCTGCTCTGTGAAGATGACCCGTAACGCCGCAACCGCTGCCACGACAGACGAAGGCGCAGACGCTGCTGCCGACGCTCCTGCCGCTGAGTAATCTGTTTGCTCCAGTACGACAACAATACAAGGTAAAAAGGGTTCGGGTGGCTTGGCTCACCCTGCCCTTTTTACCTTTTTTCATTTCTTTTCACCAAGACTATGGACAAATTTCTGATATGCGGCCTGGGCAATCCGGGAGACGAATATGCCGGCACCCGCCACAACACGGGCTGGATGGCCGTCGACCGGCTGGCCGACAACCTCAATGCCGAATGGCGCGACCGCCGCTACGGCTTCGTGGCCGAGGCCTCGCTCAAGGGCCGGAAGATATTTCTGCTCAAGCCCACCACCTTTATGAACCTCTCGGGCAACGCCGTGCGCTACTGGCTCAACGAGGAGAAGATTGACCAGCAGCGGCTGCTCGTCATCAGCGACGACGTGGCACTGCCCCTGGGCGACTTCCGCCTGAAGGCCAACGGAAGCAATGGCGGCCACAACGGACTGGGCCACATCATGCAGCTCATCGGTCAGGACTTCGCGCGGCTGCGCATCGGCATCGGCAACGACTATCCGCGCGGCGGACAGATTGACTGGGTGCTGGGCCGCTACTCCGACGACGACATGAAAATTCTCCAGCCCACGCTCGACCTCAGCACCAACATCGCCAAGAGCTTCGTGCTGCAGGGTATTGACAACACAATGAACCAGTACAACAAGCTTGGCAAGCGCACTAACCGGTAAACTTTCAAGACATGGCACAAGACAATTTACCCAAGATGCCGAAGGCCGGACCGTCGGCCCGCATCGACAAGTGGCTGTGGGCCGCCCGCATATATAAGACGCGCGGCCTGGCCGTCGACGCCATCAAGAACAGCCGCGTGACCATCGGCGGCATCAACGTGAAGCCCAGCCGCTCCATCAAGGCAGGCGAGACCATCAGCGTGCGCAAGCCGCCCGTCACCTACTCCTTCAAGGTGCTGGCATGCATCGAACAGCGCGTCAGCGCGAAGCTCCTGCCGCAGGTATATGAGAACGTCACCGACCCGAAACAGTATGAACTGCTCGAGATGAGCCGCATCAGCGGCTTCATCGACCGCCAGCGCGGCACCGGGCGTCCGACGAAGAAAGACCGGCGGGCACTTGACAACTTCATCGAACCCGCCATGTTCGGCTGGGACGAAGAATTTGACGACGATGACAGTGATGCCGACGACGATGACAGTGATACCGACGACGAATAATGGTGCCGGCCACCAACCGCAGGTATTGCTTCAAATATAATGATGGACATGAACGTAATGTAGGG
>CABVDL010000126.1 GCA_902497035.1 uncultured Prevotella sp. | reverse complement strand
TCATCCCCGCCCTAACCCCCGCGACGGTAATCAATCCCCCCGCCCGTACGGGGCAGCCGATATAATAATATCGGTGTTTCATCGTTAACTTATTATGCAGTGGACTGACCAGATACGTCGCGTGAAGATTATCCTGGTGGTGGCGGCCATATTGATTGCCGTCGCCTCGCTCGTGGTGTCGCACGCGCTGACGACCGACTTGGAGAGCCAGGAGCGCACGCGCATGGAGGTGTGGGCCGAGGCCATGCGCACGCTGAGCAAGGCCGACGAGAACACCGACCTCAACCTGGTGCTGAAGGTGCTGAACGAGAACAACACCATCCCGGTGGTGGTGATGGATAACAACGGCGAGGTGTCGGAGTTCAGAAACATCAGGCTCAAGGAGAAGACCTACGCCGACAGCCTGCGCGCTGCCGCTGCCATCGGCCGCTCCTATCTGGCCTCGGGCAGGGTTATCCGCATCACGCTCGACCGCCGTCGCAACGAGTATATCGACGTGTGCTACGGCGAGTCGGTGATGCTCCGCCGCCTGGCCTGGTATCCGTTTGTGCAGTTGGGCGTGGTGCTCATCTTTGTCGTCATCGCCGTCTTCGCGCTGCTGTCGTCGAAGCGTGCCGAACAGAACAAGGTGTGGGTGGGCCTGTCCAAGGAGACGGCCCACCAGCTCGGCACCCCCATCAGCAGTCTGATGGCCTGGGTGGAGGTGCTGCATGAGCAGTACCCCGACGATGAGCTGATACCCGAGCTGGACAAGGATGTGAAACGCCTGCAGCTCATCAGTGACCGTTTCTCCAAGATTGGCTCCCAGCCAGAGCTGGCGCCGACCAACCTCACTGAGGTCATTGACCATGTGACCGACTATATGAACCGCCGCACCAGCCGCAGCGTGGTCATCGCGCGGCACCTGCCCGGCCACGACGTGGTGGTGGACCTCAACGCCAGCCTGTTTGAGTGGGTGATAGAGAACCTCTGCAAGAACGCCGTCGATGCCATGGGCGGCGTGTCGGGCCGCATCGACATCACGGTGGAGGACCAACCGGGCCTGGTGGCGGTGGAGGTGGCCGACACCGGCAAGGGCATCCGCAAGAAGGATGTGGGCAACGTGTTCCGCCCCGGCTTCACCACGAAGAAGCGCGGCTGGGGCCTCGGCCTGAGCCTTGCCAAGCGCATCATAGAGGAATACCACAAGGGCCGCATCTGGGTGAAAAGCACCGAGGTGGGCAAAGGCACCACGTTTAGGATAGAGATACAAAAAAAATCGCGCCGGGCTTAAGGCTATATCGCAAAAAAGTAGTAACTTTGCAGCCTAAAGTGTAAATATGTCTAAGTTAGAGCAATTTAAGCTGGACTTGCGGGGCATGGCAGAGGGCGACACCGTCATCCGCTATGACCTTGACGACGGTTTCTTTGAGGCCGTCGATGCGCCGGCCGTGCGTCACGGGCACGTCTTGGAGACCGTGACGGTGCACCGCAATGACGGGGTCTTTAGCTTGGACTTTCACACCGAGGGCTCTGTCACGGTGCCTTGTGACCGTTGCTTGGACGACATGGACCAGCCTGTCGAGAGCGACTATCACCTCGTGGCAAAGTTTGGAGAAGACTACTCAGAGGACGATGACCTGATCACAGTGGCCGAGAACGAAGGAATGCTCGACGTGTCATGGTTCATCTATCAATTCATAGAACTCGCTATCCCACTCAGGCACGTGCATGCACCTGGAAAATGCAACCCTGCCATGATGAAGGCCCTTGAGGAGCATTCGGCCGCCCGAAGCGGTGATGGTGACGGCGGGGAGCAAGTGGATGACCGCTGGGCAGCGTTATTAAAAATAAAAAATCAAAACGTATAATTAGTTAAACAACTATGGCACATCCAAAAAGAAGACAGTCAAAGACTCGTACACTCAAGCGTAGAACTCATGATAAGGCAGTAGCCCCCACGCTGGCCGTATGCCCCAACTGCGGCAGCTACTATGTGTATCACACGGTATGCCCCACCTGCGGCTACTATCGTGGTAAGGTTGCTATCGTCAAAGAGGCTGCTGAGTAATGGCTAAGATCAACGCAGTGATCACCGGCGTTGGCGGATACGTGCCCGACTACATCCTCACCAATGATGAGCTGTCGCGCATGGTGGACACCAGCGACGAGTGGATCAGAACGCGTGTGGGCATCCGTGAGCGCCGCATCCTCAAGGAAGAGGGACTCGGCGCCAGCTATATGGCCCGCAAGGCCTGCAAGCAGCTCCTGAAGAAGACCGGCGTTGATCCTGACACGGTCGAGGCCCTCATCATCTCGACCACGACGCCCGACTATCCTTTCCCCTCCACGGCAAGCATCGTCGTGGGAAAGCTCGGACTGAAGAACGCCTTCGCGTTTGATATGTCGTGCGCATGCTGCGGCTTCATCTATGCCCTCGACATGGCCTCGTCGATGATACAGTCGGGACGCTACAAGCGCGTCATCGTCTGCTCGGCCGAGAAGATGTCGTCTATCGTCGACTGGACTGACCGTCAGACCTGCGTGCTGTTTGGCGACGGCGCGGGCGCAGTGATGGTGGAGGCCAGCGAGGAGGAGGGCGTCGGCCTTCAGGACTCCATGCTGCTGACTGACGGCAAGGGCTTGCCCTTCCTCCACATGAAGGCCGGCGGCAGCGTCTGCCCCGCTTCCCATTTCACCATCGACAACCGCCTGCACTATGTCTATCAAGAGGGCCGCACCGTGTTCCGCCACGCCGTGACCTACATGAGCGACGATGTGGCAACGGTGATGCAGCGCAACGGGCTCAGCAATGACAACCTCTCGTGGATTGTCCCGCACGAGGCCAACCTGCGCATCATTGACGCAGTGGCCAAGCGCGCCGACCTGCCTTTGGACAAGGTGATGATCAACATCGACCATTACGGCAACACCAGCTCGGCCACCATTCCCCTGGCTTTGTGGGACAACGAGTCGAAGCTCAGGAAAGGCGACAACATGATTTTCACAGCTTTCGGAGCCGGTTTCGTCCACGGCGCCCTCTACTTCAAGTGGGGCTACGACGGCGACAAGGTGCCTGAGGCCAATTAATCATTCACACAGAGATAACGGAGCTGAGGAGACACAGGCGTTGGGACACTGTGACGGGCCGCTGAGGCCGCGCGGTGTGCTGGCGGCCGTGTCGCCTTGGCTCTTTTTTAAGTCAACACCCTAAACCATACACCTTATTATATTATGCAGCACAAGGCCGGTTTCGTGAATATCGTCGGCAACCCCAATGTCGGCAAGTCTACGCTGATGAACCAGCTCGTCGGCGAGAAGATAAGCATCGCCACGTTCAAGGCGCAGACCACCCGTCACCGTATCATGGGCATCGTGAATACCCCCGACTGTCAGATTGTGTTCTCCGACACGCCGGGCGTGCTGAAGCCGAACTACAAGATGCAGGAGTATATGCTGCAGTTCTCGGAGTCGGCGTTGGCCGATGCCGACATCCTGCTTTATGTCACCGACGTGGTGGAGCAGCCGGAGAAGAACGCCGACTTCCTGGAGAAGGTGCGCGAGATGCAGATTCCCGTGCTGCTGCTCATCAACAAGATTGACATGCTGCAGGGCAGCGATGTCAACGCGTTGCTGGGAAACCTCGTGGAGAAGTGGCACGGACTGCTGCCCAACGCGGAGATACTGCCCATCTCGGCCTCGAACAAGTTCGGCACCGACGTGCTGATGAAGCGCATCCGCGAGCTGCTGCCCGAGAGTCCGGCCTATTTTGACAAGGACCAGCTGACCGACAAGCCCGCGCGCTTCTTTGTCTCGGAGATTATCCGGGAGAAAATACTGCGCTATTACGACAAGGAGATACCCTACTCGGTCGAGGTGGTGGTGGAACGCTTCAAGGAGGACGACCGTCATATCCACATCAACGCCGTGATCTATGTGGAGCGCGACTCGCAGAAGGGCATCATCATCGGGCATCAGGGTACGGCGCTGAAGAAAGTGTCGATGGAGGCACGCAAGAGCCTCGAGCATTTCTTTGGCAAGCCCATCTATCTTGAGATCTTTGTCAAGGTCGACAAGGACTGGCGCAACTCGGAGCGGGAGCTCAACAACTTCGGGTACAACCCCGAGTAGGGTCACGGACATCCGCCCCACAACTATCCCCTGACCGCATGGCAGGGCGCACTCTCCAATCGATGGAGGGCCGAAGAATGTTAAACTTCAGAAATCAAACAGAATGTCAAAGTTAGTAGCAATTGTTGGCCGCCCCAACGTGGGCAAGTCAACCCTTTTCAATCGTCTTACGCAGAGCCGGCACGCCATTGTGAGCGATGTGGCCGGCACGACACGCGACCGCCAGTACGGCAAGTGCACGTGGAACGGCCGTGAGTTCTCGGTGGTCGACACCGGCGGATGGGTGGTCAACTCAGATGATATCTTTGAGGATGCCATCCGCAAGCAGGTGATGATTGCGGCCGAGGAGGCCGACCTCGTGCTGTTCCTCGTTGACGTGGAGACCGGCGTGACCGACTGGGACGAGGATGTGGCCAACATCCTGCGCCGCACGAAGCTGCCCGTCATCCTCGTGGCCAACAAGGTGGACAACAGCGGCGAGGCCTATGCCGCGTCCGAGTTCTACAGCCTCGGCCTCGGCGACCCGCAGTGCATCAGCGCGGCCACGGGCGGCGGCACGGGCGACCTGCTCGATGTGATCCTCCAGCGGCTGCCGGCCGACGAGGAGGACAACTCGCTCGACGACCTGCCGCGCTTCGCCGTGGTGGGAAGACCCAATGCGGGAAAGTCGAGCCTGATCAACGCCTTCATCGGCGAGGACCGCAACATCGTCACCGAGATTGCCGGCACCACGCGCGACAGCATCTACACGCGTTTCAACAAGTTCGGTTTCGACTTCTACCTCGTCGACACGGCGGGTATCCGCCGTAAGAACAAGGTGACGGAGGACCTGGAGTTCTACAGCGTGATGCGCAGCATCCGCGCCATTGAGAACAGCGACGTCTGTATCCTGATGATTGACGCCACGCGCGGCATCGAGGCGCAGGACATGAACATCTTCCAGCTGATACAAAAGAACAACAAGAGCCTTGTCGTCGTGGTCAACAAGTGGGACCTGGTCGGCGACAAGAGCCAGAAGTCGATTGACACCTTCGTCAACGCCATCCACAACCGCATGGCGCCGTTTGTCGACTTCCCCATCGTCTTCGCCTCGGCGCTGACCAAGCAGCGCATCTTCAAGGTGCTGCAGACGGCCGTTGACGTGTATAAGAACCGCACGACGCATGTGGGCACCAACAAGCTCAACGAGGTGATGCTGCCCATCATCGAGCAGACACCGCCGCCCTCGACAAAGGGCAAGTTCATCAAGATCAAGTACTGCTCGCAGCTGCCCAACACGCAGATACCGTCGTTTGTGTTCTACGCCAACCTGCCGCAGTATATCAAGGAGAACTACCGCCGCTTCCTGGAGAACAAGATCCGCGAGAACTGGCCGATGCACGGCTGTCCCATCAACGTGTTCATCAGGCAAAAGTAGCAGCCATGCCCAAGTCAAGAGTTTTCCTGCCGTTGTGGCTTGCCGCTGCCCTGCTCCTTGCCTGCTCCGGCAAGGACAGCGGACCTACGGCCGCACAATTGGCGGCGCAGGCCGCTCAGAACTACTACACGCAGTTGCTCAGGGGTGACTACGTGGCCTTTGTTGACGGCCGCTACCAGCCCCGTGCCATCCCCGACGGCTACAGGGAACAGCTGGTGGCCAATGCGAAAATGTTTGCCAGACAGCAGAAAGACGAGCACGGGGGCATCGTCAGTGCGAGGGCCGTGGACGTGCAGGCCGATACGGCCCGGCATGTCGCCAATGTGTTCATCAACCTGACCTACGGCGACAGGACCACGGAACAGATTGTCGTGCCGATGGTCGAGAAAAAGGGCGTGTGGTATATGAGATAAGAAGGGCGGGTGTCCTTGTCCATGGCCCACTGGTAGGGGCGGGGTTTATCCCCGCCCTCCCCCCGCAAAACATATCAAAA
>CABVDL010000125.1 GCA_902497035.1 uncultured Prevotella sp. | reverse complement strand
GCGAGAACGACGAGTTCGGCGATGTGAACAACACGCCTGCCAACTTCACCGACTATTCCGCTTCAAAGAACGGCAAGACAGTGTCTGCCAAGGTCAAGGAAGAGGAATATCTGCTCAACCCCATGGAGCAGATCGGTCAGCAGGGAGTCACCGTCGCCCCGCACTGGTATATCCGTCATGGTTCCATCGACCGCGACACGGCCTTTCCCATTGCTCTCAACCTTGCTACGAAGTTGGAGAACGAGGGCAAGGATGTCAATTTCCTTCTGGCGTGGAACCGGCCGCACAGTGGTGACTACGCCCTCAACGAACTCTTTGAGTGGTTGGCTAAAATCACAAAGTAATAGTGTGACTTCATGACTGTCAGCAACAATGTTGGATTTTGTCGGGTGAGCCTCCTTAGTACATGAGAAAGAAGGCGTTCATTTGCTTCTTTCATTATTATTTCGTAGCTTTGCAAGGTAAATTGCAAGTATGAGAAATATTTTTAAATACGTTCTGTCCATAACGCCGGTTGTCTTCCTGATAGTTTTCCTGTCTGTCGTCATTCACGTTTATGGCATCGACGCGCTTTCAGGACCGAGCCAACTGGTGCTTATCGTATCTACCGGTATTGCCGCCCTTATTGCAATGCTGTATTTCCACAAGACATGGAGGGATTTGGAAGCGGAGATCAACCGTTCCGTAGGCAGCATCGGGTCGCCCGTCGTCATTCTGCTGCTCATTGGCATGCTTTCGGGCACATGGATGGTAAGCGGTATCGTACCAATGCTCATCTACTACGGTATGCAGATTATCAATCCACACGTCTTCCTCATCACCAGTTGTCTTATCAGTGCGATCGTCTCGGTAATGACAGGCAGCTCGTGGACGACCGTTGCCACAATAGGCGTGGCATTGATGGGCATTGGCAAGGCACAGGGCTTCAGCGACGGTTGGACAGCAGGGGCTATCCTGTCGGGTGCCTATTTCGGCGACAAGATGTCGCCGCTGTCCGACACCACGGTTCTTGCCTCCTCGCTTTGTGGCACGCCTTTGTTCACGCATATCAAATATATGACGATAACCACTGTCCCTTCCTTTACCATTACGCTGGTTATCTTTCTGACGGCCGGCTTTCTTGTCCCCTCAGCTGCGTCGTTAGACGCTTCTGCTTTCACCTTAGCCTTGTCGTCAAAGTTCCACCTCAGTCTTTGGCTTCTCATTGTGCCAATAGCAACGGGCTGGATGATATACAAGAAGATGCCTGCAATCATCGTGCTCTTTGCATCCTCGGTGTTGGCCATTGTCTTCGCGTTGATTTTTCAGCCTCATATTTTGGCTGAGGTAAGTAGTGCCGGAACTGAATGCATCGCCTCAGTTACAGTCTTGTTCAAAGGCGCAATGGTCAGCTGCTTTGGTTCTACAGCCATTGACAGCGGCTTCAAACCTGTCAATGAACTGTTGGCCACACGGGGCATGGCGGGAATGCTCAACACGGTATGGATTATTCTTTGCGCCATCTGCTTTGGCGGAGTGCTAAAAGCGGGCGGAATGCTGGCCAACATTGTCAGCCTCGTCATTCCTCTCACCAAGACGCGCGTGGGACTGGTTGCCTCAACGGTAGTGTCAGGCATCTTCTTCAATGCTACGGCAGCCGACCAGTTCCTTTCCATCATGCTCAATGCAAGCATGTTTGGCGAAATCTACAAAAAGGAAGGCTATGAGTCCCGGCTTTTAAGCCGCAGCATAGAGGATTCGAGCACCGTCACCTCGGTGCTTATTCCCTGGAGTACCTGCGGCATGACGCAATCCACGGTTCTCAATGTGCCGACGCTCACCTACCTTCCCTACTGTTTCTTCAATATTCTCGCACCCGTTACGAGTATCATCATTGCGGCAACGGGATATAAGATTTACAGATCAGCTACCAAATCCCAGACCGGTTGCCGGGTGAGAGATACATCTTGTCGGTGCTCCTGACATCGTAGAGTCCGTAGAAGGCATTGTCCCCACGCATCAGAGGGATTAGCGTGGCGCGCAGTATAGTCTCCCACGCTGATAACGCAGATTTCACCTTCACGGATGAAGACAGCCGCGCGTCACCTGCGGCTGGTGGCCGGCACCAGGCCGGCCACTACACTGCCGCCAATGTAGGGGGGAAAAAAGACGGGAGACTGCGGTTGGAAGCGTGTAGGCGCTTATGGTTTCAGCAGTGTTTCCGCTCTCGCCCGGATACGTTCAATGATATTGTTGAGGAGCTTGTTGCGGATGAAATCACGGGTGGTTAACATAATGATGTCGCGGCGCGGCTCGGGCAGGATGAAGTGGCGCACCAGCCGTAGCTGGCTTTCGTTGAGTTGGGTCAGGGCCAGTTCGGGGATGAAGGTGATGCCCTTGCCGTGTTCCACGATGCGCATGAAGGTCTCGATGCTGCCCAGGGTGTAGGCTTTCTTGCTGCGCGAGGCCGACTTCAGATTGCAGAATTTCACGAGCTGGTCACGGAAGCAGTGGCCCTCGTCGAGCAGCCACAGATACTCGTCGGTGAGGTCGGTGATTTTGATGCGTTCTTTGGCGAAAAGCGGATCCTGCTCTGACACGTAGGCCAGAAAACGCTCGGAATAAAGATGGTGGCTGACGAAGTCGTCGAGTCCCTCCACGTTGGCCACGATGGCGGCGTCGAGGTCGCCGTCGGCCAGTGCTTTTTTGATGTCGGCGGTCTTCATTTCCACGATACGGGCGTCGAGCTCCGGGTGGTCGTTCATCAGCTGTGGGAAGAACTGCGGTATGAGATAGGGCGCAATGGTGGGCAGCACGCCCATGGTGAATGTCCCTGCCAGCGTGCCTTTTTCCTCTACTACAATCTGCCTGATGCGCCGTGTCTGAAGCAGCACTTCCCTGGCCTGCTCAATGACTGCACGGCCGTCGCGCGTCGCCACGACGGGCTGCCGTCGCCGGTCAAAGATTTTCATGCCGAGTTCGGTTTCCAGCTTTTGTATCATAGCACTCAACGTAGGTTGCGTAACGTCGCAGGCAAAGGCGGCCTTGGCAAAGTTGCCATAGCGTTCCAGCGCGAGAATATATTCCAACTGTTGTAGCGTCATAGTGAAGAATGTTTCCGCAAAAGTAAGCAATTAAATTGTAACGAAAGCATCGGACGGCGATATTTCAACAAATTTAATGCTGACGACTTTCCATGGTGTTATTCGTTTGATTTATCGGCATTTATGTCTCATTATTGATTTTGTCAATCGCCCGATAGACGCAGGCTGTTGCGGCACCGGCCGGTTTATCCTACCTTTGCATCGTCAAAAGGACATAAGTCAAATCTCAATAAATAATAAAAGTATTATGGAATCAATCATCAATCGTCATTTCCCCGAGTTCACCGTTCAGGCTTTCCAGAATGGAAGTTTCAAGACCGTCAGCAGCAAGGACATCGAGGGCAAGTGGGCCCTGTTCTTCTTCTATCCCGCTGACTTCACTTTTGTCTGCCCCACCGAGCTTGAGGATTTGCAGAACAAATACGACGAGCTCAAGGCCATGGGCGTGGAGGTGTTCTCCGTCAGCACCGACAGCCACTTCGTGCACAAGGCCTGGCACGACACCTCTGACCGCATTGCCAAACTGCAGTATGCCATGCTCGCCGACCCCTTGGCCGTGCTGTCCCGCGGCTTCGGCGTGTACAAGGAGGACGAGGGCGTGGCTTACCGCGGCACGTTCCTGGTCAACCCCGAGGGACTGGTGAAGCTGGCCGAGGTACAGGACAACAGCATCGGCCGCAACGCCGACGAGCTTGTGCGCAAGGTGCGCGCCGCCCAGTACGTCGCCACCCACGACGGTGAGGTATGCCCCGCCAAGTGGGAGGAGGGCGCCGAGACCTTGAAACCCAGTATTGACCTCGTAGGTAAGCTCTAAGCACTATGCTTGACGCGCAAGTCATTAATCAGGTGAGAGAGGTGCTGGGGCGACTCAGCTCCTCCTTCACGTTCAGCGTGGAGCGCGGCCGTGGCACTGGCGACGACGCGCGCTTCTGTGAGTTTGTGGAGGATGTGGCCTCGGCAAGCCAGCTGCTCCATGTGGAATATCACGACGGGCCAGTCTTCCGCTTTTCCATCCTTAAGGACGGCCGCGACCTGGGCATTGCGTTCCGGGGCATTCCCAACGGCCATGAGTTCACCTCGCTGCTGCTCGCCCTGCTCAATGCCGACGGGCAGGGGCGCAACCTGCCCGACGAGACCATTGCCCGCCGTATCAAGGCCATCGGTGCCGACATCAAGTTAAAGACCTACGTTTCGCTGACATGTACCAACTGTCCCGACGTGGTGCAGGCGCTCAACGTCATGGCGCTGCTCAACCCGCGCATCAGCAACGAGATGGTTGACGGTGGCGTCAATCAGGAAGAGACGGAGCGGCTCGGCATACAGGCGGTGCCGTCGGTCTATGCCAACGGCGAGCTGCTGCACATCGGCCGGGGCAACCTCGGTGTGCTGCTCGAGAAGCTCGAGGAGCGGTTTGGCACTCAGGCTGCGGCAGCTGCTGAGCCCACGGAACGCACCTACGACCTCGTGGTGCTGGGCGGCGGTCCGGCCGGGGCTGCCGCTGCCATCTACACCGCCCGCAAGGGACTGCGCGTGGCTGTCGTGGCACGCCGCATCGGCGGACAGGTCAACGACACGACGGCCATCAACAACGTCATCGGCGTGGCCGAGACCAGTGGCACGCGGCTGGCATCCGACCTTGCCGCCCATCTCGCCGCCTATCCCATTGACGTGTTCACCGACCGGAAGATAGCCGATGCCGATTTCTCCGGCGACGTGAAGCGGGTGGAGGTGAAAGGGGGAGAGACCTTCCTCTCGCCGAGAGTCATCATTGCCACCGGTGCCGGCTGGCGCCGTCTCGGACTGGAGGGGGAAGACCAGCTGGTGGGCCACGGTGTGCATTTCTGCCCGCATTGCGACGGACCGTTCTACAAAGGCCGGCGTGTGGCGGTCATCGGCGGCGGCAACAGCGGTGTCGAGGCAGCCATTGACCTGGCGAATATCTGCAGCCACGTCACGCTTTATGAGTTTGGCAAGGAATTGAAGGCCGACAATGTCTTGCAGGAGAGGCTGCGTGCGCTGCCCAACGTCGATATTCACGTACAAAGCCAGACAACGGCACTGACGGGCAGCGATGGCAAACTTACGGGCATCGACGTGCGCAATCTTGCCACGGAGGAAGTGAGCCATGAGGCACTCGACGGCGTGTTTGTGCAGATTGGCCTGCAGCCCAACAGCGGTGTCTTCAAGGATGAGCTGGAGCTTAACAAGCGTGGTGAGATTGTCATCGACAGCCGCAATCATACCTCGGCAGCAGGTGTCTATGCGGCAGGCGATGTGAGTACGGTGCCTTTCAAGCAAATCATGATTGCCATGGGCGAGGGTGCCAAGGCCGCTCTCTCCGCCTTCGAGGACAGCCTCTATCAGCAGCATTGATGAGGCCGTATGACTCGCCACCGGCCATTGGCATGGCGTTTCGTCCCCACGAGGACAGACACGCATCACCTGCGGCTGGTGGCCGGCACCAGGCCGGTCACTACACTGCCACCAATGACAGACAGCTCCGCAAACTTTATCTGCTGCGCCTAAATATCCTTCATTAGCCAGAGAAATAAAGACTGAAAAAATCGTGTTCTGACTTCTGACTTCCGATGTCGTCTCTGGTCTACACCCTGTGGTAGGTCTCGCTGAACGGCTGGCGGTAGCGGTCGCCCCAGACACCGTCGGGCAGACGCACACCGCAGGTGATGACCATGTTGATCTCAACCTTACGGGGCAGACCGAGAGCCTTTTTGACCAGCAGACTGTCGAAGCCTTCGAGCGGACAGGTGTCGTAGCCCGCATCGCTCATGGCCAGCATGAACGTCTGTGCGGCCAGGGCGCAGCTCTTGTGCACCACCACGCGGATGTCGCCCTCCGACACCTGGCGCACGATGGGACGGCCGAGGCCTATGAGCTGGGCCAGCAGTTTGCGCACCAGCCCCCACAGGCCGAAGCAGCGTGAGTAGAGAAAGGGCATCACCTTACCGTAGTAGGTGTCCCATTTCTTGATGCGCTTCTCTTGCTTTTCTTTCGGTGCATGACGTCGCTGGTTGCCCTCCTCAAACTTTCGGGCGGCCTCGGCGTGCTGCTTATAAAGAT
>CABVDL010000124.1 GCA_902497035.1 uncultured Prevotella sp. | reverse complement strand
TTTCAAGAGAGAGTCCCGGAGCGAGCGAGTAGCCTGCCCCGGGGCTTTTCCGTTTAGGGGGGCGGGCTTTCCGCGCCTTGGAAAGGCGCGGCACACAACGGAAGACCGCGGCACACAACGGAAGACCGCGGCACGCAACGGAAGACCGCGGCACCCAACGGAAGACCGCCCCGGAAGGGCGCGGTACGCAACGAAGGACGCGGCACACAACGCACTAAACGGGGAGGGCCGCTCCGGAACGGCGCGGCACGCAACAGTAGGATTGAGGAGCGGAGAAAATGGAGCAGGCGCAGTTTTATCCTTGAAAGTTCTTGATTCTCAATTATTTTTATTAACTTTGCATTGTTGTTTTAAGGATAGCTAATCAAGCTATTATGTTTAACGGGACGAGACTTTGCGCAATATCATTTTCTCAATCGCACTGTCGCAGTGGCCATGAGCCGCAAAGTCCCATAAAGCAGTTGTTATGGAGAAATTATTAAAAGGACTTTTATTATTTGTTTTAACATTAATGTTTGTTCCCCTGCATGGGGCAGGAAATAATGACGCTGACCCCTCGGATTCGTCATTTGATTGGAATCCAGTGATTAAAGCCATTATTAAGGTAGAAAGTAATGGAAATCCGAATGCGGTGTGTGGCGCATCGGTTGGTGTGTTGCAGATAACGCCTGTTCTTGTGGCTGAGTGCAACAATATATTGAAATCACGTCGTAGCAAGAAGCGTTTCAAGTTGAAAGACCGTTTTAATGTGGCGAAGTCAATTGAAATGTTCAAGATTATCCAGTTGTTTCACAATCCAAAGAACAGCATTGAGCGGGCTATCCGATCATGGAATGGCGGTATGCATTACAGCGTCAGTCGAACGCAACGCTATTACGAAAAGGTGATGCGAGCCATGAGAAAAGGCTGAGCCGCTGTAAAACTTATTGCTTCACGTAAAGTTTTTAATCTATCTGCTGACTAATTGAAAAAAAAGTCGTAAGTTTGCAGATAGCTTTTAAACATTATGTAAAGATGATTTCTTTTGCAGTATCTCTTTTGCTTCTCGTGCTTGGCTACCTGGTTTATGGCAAGGTCGTTGAGCACATTTTCCAACCCGATGACCGTCCTACCCCGGCCATTGCCAATGCCGATGGCGTTGACTATATAGCATTACCGGCTTGGAAAGTATATATGATACAATTCCTGAATATTGCCGGCACGGGCCCTATCTTTGGAGCCATCATGGGGGCATGGTACGGTCCGGCGGCTTATTTATGGATTGTCTTTGGCTGCATCTTTGCCGGTTCGGTGCACGACTATTTCTCCGGCATGTTGAGCGTGCGCCACAACGGTTGCAATCTTCCTGAGCTTGTCGGCGACTATCTCGGCCTAAAGGCAAAGCACGTCATGCTTGTGTTTTCGGTATTTTTGCTGATGATGGTAGGCGTAGTGTTCGTCTATAGTCCTGCCCTGGTGCTCAACTCCTTTGGCTGGACCACAATGGGTTGGGTAATAGTCATTTTCGTTTATTATATCCTTGCCACACTTCTTCCGATAGATAAGATTATCGGCCGCATCTATCCGTTCTTTGCCTTTGCCATGCTGTTCATGGCTGTTGCCCTGATGGTGGTGCTCTTTGTCAAGATGCCGGCCCTTCCTGAGGTTTGGAGTGACGTGCGTGCCGCCCAGTCGCAGCCGCTTTTGGGCATAACGCCATATATGGAGAAGAACCCACTGTTCCCCTGCCTTTTCCTTACAATTGCCTGCGGAGCCATCAGTGGCTTCCACGGCACGCAGAGTCCGCTCATGGCTCGTTGCATCAAGAGTGAGCGCATGGGCCGTCGCATTTTCTACGGTGCCATGATTACCGAAGGCATTGTCGCCCTCATTTGGGCTTCCGTCTCCATGTATTTCTTCTATTATGGTGGATGGCGTGAGGTGGTCGATGCCAAGACCCTCAACGACTTCATGGCGCAGAGCCAGGGTGGCAAGACGTTGATTCAATACTTCACAGCCCCCACCGTCGTGCAGCAGGTTTGCACGGGATGGCTGGGCCTCTTCGGCGGTGCGCTGGCCATCATCGGTGTGGTGGCAGCCCCCATCACCAGCGGGGATACCGCTTTCCGCAGCGCGCGGCTCATCATTGCCGATGCTTTGCACCTGTCGCAGCGTCCGTTGCGCAGCCGCCTGCTCATCGCCATTCCGATGTTCGTTGCCGCTACAGGCTTGTTGGTCTGGCAGGAGACCAATCCTGATGGTTTCAATACTATCTGGCAGTGGTTTGGTTGGAGCAACCAGACGCTGGCCATCTTCACCCTATGGACCATCACGGTGTATCTTGTGCAACAGAAGAAACCGTTCATCGTCACGCTCATTCCGTCCGTGTTTATGACCGTCGTATGCTCCACGTTCTTGCTCGTCTCGCCCATGGCGTTCAATCTTGGCAGCGCCGTGAGCTACATTGGCGCGTGCGTGGTATGCGTGGTAGCCTGCGTCTGGTTCTTTGCCTGGTACCGCAAACAAGGCATTGCCAATAGACAATAAATGACAATTGAATTATTAACAGATAATGATTATGAAAAAACTTCTCATGCTCTTCGCCGCGCTGGTGATTACATTGACGGCCAGCGCTCAGTTTGAACAAGGCAAGAAATACGTCGGTGCCTCCCTTTCCGGACTGGACCTCAGTTATAATGGCAGCAAGGAACTGAGCTTCGGCGTTTCCGGCAAGGCTGGCTGCTTTGTGGCCGACAATCTTTTGCTTTACGGGACGGCAGGCTTCGACCATGCCGGCAAGAATGCCGACGACTACTTCCACGTGGGTGCCGGCGGCCGCTACTACATCACTCAGAATGGCATTTTCTTGGGTGCCAATGCGAAGTTTGTCCACGCCAACAGCAACTACAACGATCTGATGCCCGGCATTGAGGTCGGCTATGCTTTCTTCATCAACCACTCGGTGACCATCGAGCCGAGCATCTACTATCAGCAGAGCTTCAAGCGTCATTCTGACTACAGCACCATCGGCCTGCAGATAGGCATCGGCATATATCTCGGCAAGGACTGATGGAACAATATCCGTCGGCCTTGCTTGAAAGGGCCGTAGGCGAGTTCAGCAAACTGCCCGGCATAGGGCGCAAGACTGCCTTGCGCCTGGTGCTTCACCTGTTGCGTCAGCCTGTTGCCGCGTCGGAGCAGTTTGCCTCGGCCATTGAGCATGTGCGCAAGGACATCAAGTACTGCCGCGTGTGCCACAACATCAGCGACACCGATGTCTGTCCCATCTGTGCCGATCCCCGGCGCGACCGCACCACCGTTTGTGTGGTAGAGAACGTGCAGGACGTGATGGCGGTGGAGAACACGCAGGCCTACCGTGGCCTTTACCATGTGTTGGGCGGCATCATCTCGCCGATGGACGGTATAGGCCCGGGCGACCTGCAGATTGACTCTCTCGTCGAGCGTGTGGCTCATGGCGGCATCAGTGAGGTGGTGCTGGCACTGAGCAGTACGATGGAGGGGGACACCACCAATTTCTACATCTCGCGTCGGCTCAAGCCCTACGGTGTCAAGGTGACCGTCATCTCACGTGGCATCTCGGTAGGCAACGAGCTTGAATACACCGACGAGGTGACGCTTGGCCGGTCGATTGTCAACCGCACCCCAATAGATTAAGCCACTCCTGTAGAATAAGGTAGCCGCTGTTATATACCACCGAAATTATATCCCATGCAGACTATTCAAAAAAAGCTTCTAATGCAGTTCTGGCTTCCCGTTGCCGCCTGCCTCGTCATCATCGTTCTTTATGAGAACGAGGTCTTGCTCCCGGCAGCCTGGCAGGACTCAAAGATAACTGAATACTATTCGGCCATCGTGATGGAACTGTTGACCATCTGTCTCATTCCCATTGCGCTGCGCCTGTTCAAGTTTGGCTTCGTCAGGCGCCGCTTTATGGCCAGTCCCCTCCGGGCACTGCTCAGGTATGGCAGCGTGCGCCTGGTCATGCTCACGTTGCCGATGCTGGTCAACACCTTTCTTTATTATCAGTTTATGAATGTCGCCTTTGGCTACATGGCCATCATCCTGCTGCTGTGCATGGTGTTTGTCTATCCCTCGCGCCGCCGCTGTGAGGACGAGGGCGGACTGACCGGCAACAGACATAACACAAAGGGAAATCAGACTACGCCTTGAAACTGTCCGTCATCATCGTCAGCTATAATGTGAGGTACTATCTGGAACAGTGCCTCCTTGCCGTGGAGAAGGCCACGGTGGGTCTCGACGCAGAGGTTATCGTGTTCGACAACCACTCCCGCGACGACAGCGTGGCTTACCTCTCGTCGCGCTTTCCTAAAGTCAGCTTCATCTCGGGCAGCCACAATATAGGCTTTGCCAAAGCCAACAACCGTGCCATTCACCAGAGCACGGGCGAGTACGTGCTGCTGCTTAATCCCGATACTGTCGTGGGCGAGCATTCGCTTCTTGGTGCCGTGACCTTCATGGACAGTCATCCGGATGCCGGAGCCGTGGGTGTGCGTATGCTGAAGGACGATGGCGGTGACGCGATGGAGTCACGCCGTGGCATACCCACGCCGCTCACCGCGTTCTACAAAATGTCCGGCCTGTGCGCCCGTTTTCCGCGCAACCGCCGTCTGGGCAAATACTACATGGGCTACCTGCCCTGGGACCAGCCCGTGCCAATCGATATAGTCAGCGGTGCCTTTTGCCTGCTGCGACGAAAAGCCTTGGACGAGGTGGGGCTGCTCGACGAGGACTTCTTTATGTATGGAGAGGACATCGACCTGAGCTACCGTCTGCTTAAGGGCGGCTGGCACAACTGGTACCTGCCCACGAAGATTCTTCACTACAAGGGAGAGAGTACCAAGAAGTCGAGTTTCCGCTATGTCCATGTGTTCTATGAGTCGATGCTCATCTTCTTCCGCAAGCATTTCGGCCATCTGAGTTGGCTGCTGTCCTTTCCCATCAAGACAGCCATCTATTTCAAGGCGATGCTCGCGCTGTGCTCGATGTTGTGCCACCATATTCGCCGCGTGCTCGGCTTCGTCGGCAATCAGCGTCTCGACGACGCGCTGTTTGTGTTTTTCGTGGCTCCGGCCCATCTGAAAGCCAGTCAGGACCTTGTGCGTCACAGTGGCCTGTGGGCTGAGTTCCACGATGCCAACAAAGATGTCAAGCCGGATGACAGGGCCGTTGCGGCCGGGCAGACAGCCTACGTGGTCTATGATGTGACGGCCTATTCGTACGAGGAGATTTTAGAGCTTATGTCCGCCAGCAGCCACCGCTTTCAGGTTGCGTTTTATTATCCCGACCGCAATATGGTCATTGCGCCGCGCGAGGTGCTGCTGTATGAATAGTGTGAGACGGCTCGTCATCGCGAGAAATAATCAATAGCATTCAGTCATGTGTCATTCATCCTTTCATCATCCGCTTCCTAAAGTCCGGCTCCGTGCCATGGAACCGGAGGACCTCGATCTGCTCTATTCCGTCGAGAACGACCGTGAGCTGTGGGAAAACGGAACGACGAATATGCCTTATTCGCGGTTTTTCCTGCGCGAATACATCTCCTCGGTTACGGGCGACATCTACACCGACAAGCAGGTGCGGCTGATGGTGAACAACGGAGACGGCGACGTGGTGGGCATTGTCGACATGTTCAATTTCAACCCCCAGCACCTTCGGGCCGAGGTGGGTATCGTCATCTCACGCCGTTACCGTGACCTGGGGTATGGGCAGGCTGTATTGCGCGACCTGACCGCCTATGCGCGCGATGTGCTTCATCTTCATCAGCTCTACGCCATAGCCCGTCTCGACAATGCGGCCTGTATCCGCAGTTTCGAGGACAGCGGTTTTCATCGTGGAGCAGTGCTGAAAGACTGGCTGTCAGACGGTGAAAACTTCCACGATGCGGTTATGCTGTATTTTTTTGTAAAAAGACGGGAAAAAGTTTGTTCAAGTGATAGAATTTGACTACCTTTGCAGTCGCAATTCGAAGCAGAGGCATCATAGGGTGCGTTAGTTCAGTTGGTTAGAATGCCTGCCTGTCACGCAGGAGGTCACGGGTCCGAGTCCCGTACGCACCGCCACTGAGCCTCAGTTTGAACTTCGCATGGTGCGTTAGTTCAGTTGGTTAGAATGCCTGCCTGTCACGCAGGAGGTCACGGGTCCGAGTCCCGTACGCACCGCCACTGAGCCTCAGTTTGAACTTCGCATGGTGCGTTAGTTCAGTTGGTTAGAATGCCTGCCTGTCACGCAGGAGGTCACGGGT
>CABVDL010000123.1 GCA_902497035.1 uncultured Prevotella sp. | reverse complement strand
CATTCAAGCCAAATGGCAGTGGCATTCAAGCCAAATGGCAGCGGCATTCAAGCCAAATGGCAGTGGCATTCAAGCCAAATGGACAAAAAGAGGGGACTAAAAGGAGCCGAAGAGCGGTTTGCAAGACGTAAGAGCTCCATTTAGGCGAATTTTCAGCTCAAAAAAGTGTTAAAATTTAGAAGCGTTTTTGTAAGAATGATTCCACCCCCTCATGACTTAGTGTTGATTACTCCATCATGGCGATGCGTTTTGATTATTGGACGCTGACACTTGGATGGATGATGGACGAGTCAAACGAAACAGTATCTTTGATGCCTGTATAGAGCATTAGCTCAGACAGTTGCTCGTTCATTTGTCGGATTTTTCTCACCACCCCCTCAGTTCCTTCCTTGAGCAGTGGAGCGAGTATGCCGCGGCCTACGGCTACAGCGTCTGTACCAAGAGCTAAGGCTTTGTAGGCATCGTAGCCCGTGTCGAGTCCACAGTCGCAGAAAATCATCATGCCGCTACCCTGCAAGGCTTCTTTTATCCGGGGAAGTACAGCTGTTGGAGGAAGACCGAAAGGTATGCGTCCATGATGGTGCGACACCAGTACCGCCTTGCATCCGGCATCCCTTGCCTTCAGCGCATCGCTGACCGACAGCACACCCTTGGCAACGAATGGCACGCCGGCTGCCTCGACATACGCCTTGAGGTCGGCAAGCAAGACGGGGCCGAGAGGCTGGCCATCCACAACATCATATCCGCCGTCCTTGTTGGCTATGTGGTCGATGTCGATACCTACGGCTACGGCCCCATGCCTCACCGCGAAGTCTATCTGCTCAAAAATGATGTCGTGATCGGCAAACGGCTTGATGATGCGGACAGTAGGTGCGCCAACGGCTGCAATATCGGCATACTCCCCGTCTGGCTCCATACCCACCCAGTTGAGCAGTCCCAACTGTTTGGCAGCAAGGGCATACTCCTCCATGGGCTTGCGACCATCCTTTCCCACCTTGTTGAGATGTGAGAAGGCAGGCATCATAATGGGTGATGAGAACTCGCATCCGAAGATGTGAGTTGTCAGGCATGGTCTTACAGCGTCTATTACTCGCATCTCTACAAGCAGACTGTCAAGGTATCGGCGGTTGATTACATTGGCGTCTTCTGCCTTGCCGCTCGTTACTGGAATAAGGCCTTCGGGACCCGGCCATGGGCTGCTTTTCTTATTTTCCATTTCTTGTTTGTGTTTAATAAAACGAATAATATCTATCAAGTCTTTGAAAGTTTATTCAGAATTCATTAATTCATATTACTTTGCTGGCGAAGTTAAGAAAAATAATTCTAACAGCCGAAATAATCCTATTTATTCTTTGCCCAATTCCTTTCTCATGGCTCTGCCGATGGCGCTCCCGCCGCTTCTGACATGGCCAACAGGGTAGGGACGCTACCGTGCGGCCCTGCCCTATGTCATCATCAACCGTTTCGCGCGGTTGATTTTATGCTCAATTTAGGCGGGCGGGCTTAATTGACTGATAGGCAACGAGTAGAAAAATATTCTGAAAAAAGTAGGGATGAAGTGTGCTGTTGTTAGATACTTTTTCTTACTTTTGCAGGAGAGAAATCGACATAATTGGGAAAACTTTATGGCGCCGGCTGAAAGGAAAGTTTGACGAAACGGGAAACTTTTCCCTTTTCCAGTGCTTGAAAGTTGTCTGAAAAGTATAACCATTTACCGAAGTATCGTCAAGTTAGTTCACCATGATTCAAGTAAGGAAACGCGACGGCCATCTCGTGCCGTTTGACTTAAGCAAAATCGAGACCGCCATTCTCAAGGACCTTAACGCCATAGGCCATGAGGGTAACAACGAGACTGCAGCAAAGCACTATGCCACTGAGGTGTTTCGTCGTTGTCAGGATAAATACCTGCCCAAGACGGACATCTTTGAGATTGAGAACATCCAGGACACTGTTGTAGAGGTGCTTGCCAAGGCCGGTGAGACGCGTGCCGTGATTGCTTATTGCGAATACCGCTACCAGCACAAGCTGGAGCGTGAACAGCGTGTGAAGAAAACTTATGAAGACAAGCTGATGGCCAAGAATGTGGTCAACCAGAATGCCAACATTGACGAATACTCCGGTGGCGGCCGTTCCGGTGAGGCGGCCAATGTGTATGAGAAACAATATGCCCTCGACCATTGCATGAGTGACCTGGCACGCAGCAATCATGAGAACAACGAGGTGTACATTCACGACCTTAATAAATATGCCATTGGCTTCCACAACTGCCTTTCCATTCCTTTTGACGACCTGCTCTCCAAGGGATTCCACACCCGTCAGGGCGATGTGCGTCCGGCCGGCTCGCTCAACACGGCCATGCAGCTCGTGGCCGTCATCTTCCAGTTGCAGAGCCTTGATCAGTTCGGTGGTGTCTCAGCCACCCATCTTGATTGGACTATGGTGCCTTATTTCCGTAAATCATTTCTGAAGCATTACATTTCGGCTTGGGTTCGCGACCAGGACGAATTTGCCGATACTGATTTCCTTGCGCTATACGACCAAACCTTCACCGACCAGGTGGGTGTGGTCCGCTCCACCTACGACCAGTGGATTGACGGTATGAAAGAACATTTCTTTGAGAAGACGGGATTGACAAAGGAAGATTTTACATTGGCCAATAAGTCGAAGCTCGAAGTTCGGTATTACAACTCCGCACTGTGCGACACGCTCAATGAGCTGCGGCAGGCAGTAGAGGCTATGTACCACAATCTCAACACCTTGCAGAGCCGCTCGGGCGACCAGCTGCCGTTCACGTCAATCAACTACGGCACATGTACCCTTGAGGAGGGCCGTCTTGTCACCCGCACACTGCTTCTCGGCTCGCTTGAGGGCATCGGGTTCCATCACAACACACCGATTTTCCCCTGTGGCATCTTCCAATATATGAAAGGAGTCAACGACAAGCCCGGCACGCCGAACTATGACCTCAAGCAGCTTGCCATGCGTTCCACCTCGCAGCGACTCTATCCCAATTACGCTAATGTGGATTGGAGCGGCAATGCCGGTTACGACCGCAACGACCCTCGTACCTATTTCTCAACGATGGGCTGCCGCACGGCCAACGGCTATGACATTAACGGCTTTGGACAACTCAAAGACGGCCGTGGCAACATCTGTCCGACGACCATCATTATGCCGACGCTTGCCATGGAGGCTGACCGTGACGTGGAGAAGTTCATGAAGCTGCTTGACAGGAAAATTCATGAGGCCAAGGACACGCTTATCGAGCGCTTCGACTGGATATGCTCGCAGGATCCGAAGACGGCTCCGTTTATGTGGGACAACAATACGATGGCTGGCTATATCCCAGAGGAGGGTATCCGCTCGGCCATGAAGCATGGCACGCTGGCTATCGGACAGCTCGGACTGGCCGAGACGCTCCAGTTGCTTGTCGGTACTGACCAGACTACCCCGGTCGGCATGGCGCTGGCCAAGCGCATCGAGACGCTGTTCCAGAAACGCTGCAAGGAGTTCAAGGAAAAATACAGACTCAACTTTGGCGTTTACTACACGCCTGCCGAGAACCTCTGCTATACCGCAATGAAGAAGTTCCGCGCCAAGTACGGCAAGATAAAGAATGTGTCGGACCGTGAGTATTTCTCCAATTCCATTCATGTACCTGTCTGGCACGAGATGACACCGTTCCAGAAGATTGATATTGAGAGTCAGCTCACGGGTTACTCCTCGGCCGGCTGCATCACCTATGTGGAGCTGCCTTCGACGACAAAGCACAATATTTCTGCCTTGGAGCAGATTATCGACTACGCAATGGAAAAGGATATTCCGTATTTCGCTATCAACGTGCCCAACGACACATGCATGGACTGCGGCTATACCGACGAGATTAATGATGCTTGTCCTGTTTGCGGCTCTCACAATATCCGCCGTCTGCGTCGTGTTACCGGTTACCTCACTACCGATTACCATAATTTCAATCTTGGTAAGCAGGCCGAGGTAAACGATCGCGTGAAGCATGTCAAGAGCTTCAAGTCGTTCAATCAGGACGAGCAGACCGCTTAGCTCGTCGGTATTGATGAAGAATACTCCCCGGCTCGCATGCGGGCCGGGCTGTATTTAAGCTGAAACACTCCAGTACTTTTAGTGAAGTACTGCAGTAATTCGGGCCAGATTACTCGAGTACTTCAGGCGAAGTACTGCAGTAATTCGGGCCGGATTACTCGAGTACTCGGGCCGAAGTACTCCAGTACATTGCCGTTCCCTGACTTCTGTGCAACTTTCGAAAGGTGCACACCCACGGACTTTATCCGCTGCGCCCGATGTTATCAACATTCCACGATGCGGGCAGGACAACAACAATGTTGCGCGGAAACGAGACTCCAATTAAATCTTGAGAATATAAATGACTGATAGTTACGTCTCACGTCTTCATTGTTATCTTATTATAAAAACGTCGTAATTGTTCCGTCGCACGGGAAAAATGCTGTAACTTTGTAGCTAAATTAAGTCACTTGTTATGAAAACAGATATTGAAATCGCACAAAGCACAAAGCTTAGACCTGTTACAGACATCGCCGCAGAACTTGGCATTCCCGAAGCTGATACGGAGCAATACGGCCACTACATTGCCAAGGTGTCGCTCGACGCCATTCACGAGGATAGGATGAAGAAGCACCATTTGGTGCTGGTCACCGCCATCAGCCCGACCAAGGCCGGCATCGGCAAGACCACGGTCAGCGTGGGGCTGTCGCTTGGTCTCAACCGCATCGGTAAGCGTGCCGTTGTGGCCCTGCGTGAGCCGTCGCTCGGTCCCTGTTTCGGCCAGAAGGGCGGCGCATGCGGCGGAGGATATGCCCAGGTGCTTCCCATGGATAAAATCAACCTTCATTTCACTGGTGACTTCCATGCCATCACGTCGGCCAACAACATGATTGCCGCCTTGCTCGACAATTACATTTATCAGCATGCGGCCGATGGCTTCCGCCTGAAGCAGGTGCTGTGGCGCCGCGTCATGGATGTCAACGACCGCAACCTGCGCTCCATTATCACCGGTGTCGGACCGTCCACCAACGGCGTGCTCGCTGAGTCAGGCTTCGACATTACGCCTGCCTCAGAGATTATGGCCATCATGTGCTTCGCCACGTCAATCGATGACCTGAAGCGGCGCATAGGCAACATACTCCTTGGTTTCGACTATAACGACAAGCCGTTCTATGTGCGGGACATGGGCGTGGAGGGATCTATCGCCGTGCTGCTCATGGACGCGCTCAAGCCCAATCTTGTGCAGACCACTGAGGGTACGCCTGCCTTTGTGCATTGCGGCCCGTTTGCCAATATCGCCCATGGCTGCAACTCTGTCGTGGCCACGAAGATGGCACTCACCTACGGCGACTATGCCATCACGGAGGCCGGCTTCGGTGCCGACCTCGGTGCTGAGAAATTTTACGATATCAAATGCCGTAAGGCGGGCCTGCAGCCCGATTGTACGGTGTTGGTCGTCACGCTTCAGGCCTTGAAGATGCACGGCGGCGTGCCTTACGAAAAGATTAAGGAGCCTGATGTGGCCGGGACGGCCAACGGCTTCTGGAACCTCGACCGTCATGTGGCCAACTTACGCCGCTTTGGCCAGCACATCGTCGTCTGTTTCAACCAGTATGCCGAGGACACCGACGAAGAGATTGCAGAGGTGCGCCGCCACTGCGTCGAGGAGCTCGGTGTAGACTTTGCGGTCAACAACGCGTTCACCCGTGGCGGTGAGGGTGCCGTCGAACTGGCCGAGACGGTGGTCAGGGCCATCGAGCGCCGTCCGTCACAGCCGTTGCGCTTGCTCTATAAGGACGACGACACCGTCGAGAACAAGATTGAGTCGGTGGCACGCGGCATCTATGGCGCAGGCTCCATCACCTATACTGTCAGGGCACGCGCACAACTCAAACATGTCTATGACTTGGGCTTGCAGCATCTGCCTGTCTGCATTGCCAAAACGCAATACAGTTTCTCGACTGATGCCAAGGCTTACGGGCCTACCGACGGCTACAACCTTGAGGTGGCCGATATTGTCATCAATTCGGGAGCCGGTATGATTGTCGCTATTGCCGGAAGCATTCTCCGCATGCCCGGCCTGCCCAGGAACCCCCAGGCCAACCGCATTGATATTGTCAACGGCGAGATAGTCGGATTGAGCTAAGATGCACCTCGCCTCCCTCCCTGTTGGGAGGGTGGGAGAGGATGATAAAGTAACCTTAGATGGTGGATTTGCCTTGAAACTTAGTTTTTTTTGCTAAAATATCTTGGAGCTTTATAAAATAACGTGAGTTCGATGAATTTAGAACAGAGTAAGTTGACGGTCAATAGAACGTTCAACGGCAATGGAGGGCTTCTTTGGGAAAAAGCAATATGCAGCCAAGGCT
>CABVDL010000122.1 GCA_902497035.1 uncultured Prevotella sp. | reverse complement strand
AGTCAGGAGACCTATATTATAAGGGCTGCATCAGAAACGGAAAATTCTGATGCAGCCCTTTTTCGTTATTGCTCAGTAAGTAAATGCAAGTAAATGCAAGTCACAATGCCCGCCACCTGCTTATCCATTTAAAACCCTCCCCTGGGTGGGGGAGGGTACTGGCTCGCTTGCGAGCCAGGGGGTGGGGCTATTATAATAAGGTGAACGCTGCTGTGCTGACTTCAGCTCACGCTTATGCCTTCACGGCCTCCACAGCAGGCACGTCGGCATCGGTGTCCTTAATCTTGCCGATACGCATGTAGGCGATGGGCGATGCAAGGAAGATGGAACTCAGCGTACCCACAAACACACCCACAATCATGGCGAAGGCGAAGCTGCGGATAGAGTCGCCGCCGAGGATGAAGATGGCGAGCAGCACGATCAACGTACTGACAGAGGTGTTGACGGTACGGGCCAGGGTCTCGTTGATGGAGTCGTTGAAGATCTTCTGCTTGTCTCCCTTGGGATGCAGGCGGAGGTTCTCGCGGATACGGTCGAACACCACCACGGAGTCGTTGATGTCGTAACCGATGACCGTCAGGATGGCGCCGATAAACGTCTGGTCAATCTCCAGTGAGAAGCCTATCCAGCCGTAGCACAGCGAGAAGAGGCCGATGACCATGGTCGTATCGATGGCCAGGGCCACGATGGATCCGACGGAGAAGCCTACGTTGCGGAAGCGCAGCAGAATGTAGAGGAAGATGAAGAACAGGGCGAGGCCGACGCTGATGAATGCGTTCTTCGTGATGTCCTTTGCCACGGAGGGACCCACCTTTGACGAGCTGATGATGGAGCCGCCCTGGCGGATGTCCGGGTTCTTGAAGGCTGTCACGCTGGCCTGGCTGACGAAGTTGCCCTTCTTCAAGGCCGTATAGAGAATGGTCTCTGCCTTGTCGTCCTCAGCCGGGTCGTTGCTGTCGATATTCCAGTTGGTGGAAACGCGGATGGTCTTTCCGTCGGTGCCGAGGGCAATGACGTTGGTGGTGGCCACCTTTCCGGCCTCGGTGCCAGTAGTGTTGACAAAGGCGTTGGTCAGCACGTTGCGCACATCCTCCACAGGTACGGCCTTGTCGAGGGTCACCACGTAGTTGCGGCCGCCGGTGAAGTCGATGCTCTTGCTCAGTCCGCGCACCACGAAGCTGACGACGCAGATGGCAATCAAGATGCCATACACGGTGAAGCTCTTCTTATACATCGACATGAAGGGGTAGTGGGTGCCCTGCATCATGTTGCGTGAGATCTTGGTGTCGAACTTCAGGTTCATCCACTTGCCCTTGCTCAGCTTGCTCTCGTAGAGCAGGCGTGTGAGGAACACGGCCGAGAAGAACGAGCATACGATGCCGATGATCCAGGTTGTGGCGAAGCCGCGGATGGGGCCTGTACCGACAACGAGCAGGATGATACCGGTGATGAGAGAGGTAAGGTTGGAGTCGAAGATGGCCGAGAAGGCATTCTTGTAGCCGGCCTCTACGGCCTGCCTCATGCCCTTTCCGGCACGCAGCTCTTCCTTGATGCGCTCATAGATAAGCACGTTGGCATCGACGGCCGTACCCAGCGACAGCACCATACCGGCGATACCGCTCATGGTGAGGGCTGCCTGGAACGAGGTGAGGATGCCCAGGGTGAAGAACACGTTGACCAGCAGTGCACCGATGGCTATGGAGCCGGGGATGATGTTGTAGATGACCAGCATATAGACGATCAGCAGGATGAAGGCCACGATGAACGAGATGATACCCTGCTGTATGGACTGTGCGCCGAGCGTAGGACCTACGACCTCTTCCTGCACGATGTGGGCGGGAGCCGGCATGCGGCCGGACTTCAGGGTGTTGGCCAGGTCCTTGGTGTCCTGAATGGTGAAGTTGCCGCTGATGGAGCTCTGTCCGCCGCTGATTTCTCCGTTCACGCGCGGAGCCGAGTACACGACGCCGTCAAGCACGATGGCGATGGCCTTGCCCACGTTGGCCTTGGTCAGCTCGGCCCACTTGCGCGCGCCCTCAGAGTTCATGGTCATGCTCACCTCGGGCTGTCCCGTGAGCTGGTTGAACTCATCCTTGGCATCGGTGATGACGTCACCCTCGAGCGGGGCGCGTCCGTTGGTCGTGGTGACCTTGAGTGCGTGCAGCTCAAAGATGTTCTTTGCCTGTATGCCGTCGGCGGGCTTGGCGCTCCAGAGCAGCTTCAGGTCGGAGGGCAGTATCTGCTTTGCGAGCTGGCTGTAGATGAGCTTGTTGATGGCCGCGGTGTCGCGCACGCTGGCATAGCCGCAGACGCTCAGTCCCTGGCCGGTGGTCTGCAGCATGGCGAGCAGCGGGTGCAGCTTCTTGGCCTGGGCGAGCTGGTCGTCGGGAGTGGCCTTGATGTCCTGTTTCTTGTCGCTGCCCTTGAGCTGGAACTTGGGCTTGGCATTCTTGGCTGCCTTCACCTCCTTGTCGGCGGCAGCCTTGGCCTCCTTGGCCTCGTTGCTGACGGCGGCACTGTCCTTGGCCTCCTCGTTGCCCTGGTCGCCGTTGGCGAGCCGCTGGTCGAGCTGCTGCAGATAGGGCAGCACCTCGTCGGCATTGTAGGTTTCCCAGAACTCGAGGTTGGCCGAGCCCTGCAGGAGCTTGCGCATGCGCTCGGGCTCGCGGATACCCGGCATCTCGACCGAGATGCGTCCCTCGGCGCCCTGCACCTTCTGGATATTGGGCTGCACCACGCCGAACTGGTCGATACGTGTGCGCACCACGTTGAATGAGTTGTCGATGGCGGCGCCTACTTCCTGGCGCAGCACCTTCTCCACCTCGGCGTCGCTGCTTGTGGGCGACACCTTGCCCTGCAGCTCAGAGGTGGCAAACACCTCGGCGAGGTTGTGGCCGGGCGCGTTCTTGTGGTAGGCGTTGATGAAAAGCGTGATGAAGTCGCCCTGCGTGGCCTGCTGCTCCCTGCGGGCATCAGCCATGGAACGGGTGAAGGCCATGTCGGTCTTGTGGTCGGCAAGATTTTCCACCACATCGGGCACTGAGATTTCCAAGATGACATTCATGCCGCCCTTGAGGTCCAGACCCAGACCAATCTGCGTCTCCAAGCACTTCTGGTAGCTGTAGATGCCCAGATACTTCACAGAGTCCTTGTAGTCCTGCTGTGCAATGGGATCCTTCAGCTTTGCTGCCTGACTGTCATAATAGCTTGTGGCAATCGGGAATGACAAATAGAAGATGCTCACGAGCGTCAGAAGAACGGCTGTCGTGATAACAATTCCTTTGTTTTGCATTTTTGTTTGTTAGTTATTTGTTTTTATTGTTGTTTCTGTCCTTGTGAATAGGCCATCGCATATAATATGTGCAAAGTTAGTCATTTTTTGTTATCTTAGGGAATGAATGTATGTATTTTTGCGAAAAAAGGCAAAAATGGGGGGATAGCCCCGGACCGCGCAGGCCGTGGGGGCTTCTGCTATCTCATCTTCAGCCAGCAGACGATAGGGTAGTGGTCGGACCATTTGATTGACTTGTCCACGTGGCAGGCGTAGGGTGTGAAATGGCGCGAGCAGAGAATGTTGTCGATGCGGACATAGAAGCCGGAGTAGTGGTAGCTGATGCCCGGCCCGTTGCCCGTGGCGATGTAGCAGTCGGTCATGTTCCTGGCTATGGTACGGTGCACATACGAGATGGGCGAGTCGTTGAAGTCGCCGCAGACTATCATCGGCGTGCCGGCGTGGAACGACATGTAGCGTGACACGGCCTCGGCCTGCGGTGCCCTCACCTGTGTCTGCCGGCCGAGATGGCCGATGAGCCATTTCGACGTGGCCGTGGCGGTGTCTGACTCCAGATTGCCCTTGATGAGGTTCTTGAACTTCTGCTTCTCCTCCTTGCTCAGGGCCGTGGTCTCGAGGTGGTTGTTGATGACGATGACGTCGCGCCCCCTGACGTGCAGCCGGTAGGCCACGCTCATGTTGCCCTTCGACTGGTAGTCGATGCGCTCCCTCGAGAGGATGGGGTACTTGCTGAACAGCGTCATGTAGTCCTGCTTGTGCTCAGAGGTGGCCCTGTAGGGATAGAGCCGCCCTACGAGCGAGTCGACGACGGCCTGTCCCACCTCGTTGGGCACCGACTCCTGCAGACAGACGATGTCGGCCTGCTGCCGGGCGATGTACTTGAGTATCTCGTCGCGCGTCTCCGCGGGACCCCAGCCCACGTAGTTTAGCACGTTGAACGACAGCACCTTGATGCAGTCCTTCGGCGGCTCCGACGGTAGGTTGAGCGGACAGTAGGTGCGCACCGGCCCGAAGCACACGATAAAGCCGAGAAACGGTATGAGGGCATAGCGTGCCTTGATGAACAGCCACAGCACCAGAAAGGCCATGTTGACCACCAGCAGCGCAGGAAAGAGCAGCCCGATATTGCTCAGCCGCGGAAACTGCGCGGGATTGAGCATGTCGGCATGGCCCACAAGCAGCATGACGATGATGCTGGCCACGTTGGCGCCCGCCAGCATCTGAAAGGTAAATTTGGACAGCTGTCTCATTATGCTTTATCCATGAAACCCAAGCACTTACATCTATTTCTTGCCCTGGTCAAAGAGTGTTTTCTTCTCGTCCTTGGTCAGACTGTCGTAGCCGCTCTTGCGTATCTTGTCCAGGATGCGGTCCACCTCCTCCTGTGTGGCCTGTTTCCGCGCGTTGTAATTCCAGTCGGGGTTATTGTCCTGCCACCGGTCATTTTTCTGCCGTGTATGGCGCTGCTCCCACCTGGCCCTCATGTTGTTGAACATCTGCATGCCTCCCTGCATGCCATAGCCACCGTAAGGGTGTCTCTGCCAGTAACGTATAAGGAAGAAACCAAATATCATGCCGCCGAGATGGGCCACGTGGGCCACCTGGTCACCGGGTGATGCCAGGGCCGAGAACAGCTCGATGGCGATGGAGCCCATCACCATCCACTTGGCCTTGATGGGCACGGGGATGGGAATGATGAACATTTTCTCCTCGGGAAACATCATGCCGAAAGCCAGCAGCAGGCTGTAGATGGCCCCCGACGCGCCGACGGTGGTAAGGCCGTTGAGCTCGAGCGCATTCTGGCGCATCGCCGTGAAGGCCTCAAAGAAGCCGACCGGCTGGCTGAAGCCGAACAGCCAGACGTAGACAAACTGGGCTATCTCCTGCATGAGACCGGCGCCGATGCCACAGAAAATGTAATAAAAAATAAAACGCCTTGGACCCCACACACGCTCCATCACCGCGCCAAACATCCATAGCATGAACATGTTGAGAATAATATGCTCCCAGCCGCCGTGCATAAACATGTAGGTGACGAGCTGGTAGAGGTGGAAGTCCTGCGCCATGAAGAAATGCAGTCCGAAGAGACTGTTGAGATTGGCAGCGCCCATCTGATTTAGCACAAGCATCGAAACAAATGCAAGGAAATTGATGATGAGCAGATTGCGCGTAACTGTCGGTATTCTGAACATAACTGTAGTAAAGTCTTCTATAAAAGTGAATAATCAGACGCCACGCCAGCGGCGGGCTTAAACACTGCAAAATTACTAAAAAAAGCCCGTTATACGGCCATTACACGAGGCTTTTACCACTTTTTTTGCCTTATGAAGATTATTTTCCACTATTTTTGTTTGCACTATAAAACATTTACCTTAAATTTGTCGCAGATTACAAAGCAGTTAACCCATATATTTTTATTAACTCCATAATTATTACAACTATGACAAAAGCAGAATTAGTTAAGAAGATTGCTGAAAAGGCAGAGTTTACCAATGCAGAGGCTAAAAAGGCCCTGGACGCTACCATTGAGGCACTCAAGGACGCACTCGCTGCCGGTGAGAAAGTTCAGCTCGTTGGCTTCGGCACATTCGCCGTCTCCGAGCGCCCCGCACGCGAGGGCATCAACCCTGCCACACGCCAGAAAATCACCATCGCTGCCAAGAAAGTCGCCAAGTTCAAGGCCGGTGCCGAACTGGACAAGCTTGTCAATGAATAAAGTCAAATATTTTCGCATTTTGACAACAGGGAGGATGCACCGCGGTGCACCCTCCTTTTTATCGCCATGCAGTCCAGTTCTGACGAGTACTTCACGTGAAGTACTGCAGTAATTCAGCCTTGATTACTCGAGTACTTCGCTTGAAGTACTGCAGTAATTCGGCCCCGATTACTCGAGTACTCCATATGAAGTACTGGCAGCATCGCGGCAGTATTGTACATCACTGGTGGCAGTGTTGTACGTCACTGGTGGCAGTATTGTACATCACTGGTGGCAGTGTTGTACATCACTGGTGGCAGTGTTGTACATCACTGGTAGCGGTATTGTACATCACTGGTGGCGGTATTGTACATCACTGGTGGCAGTGTAGTGGCCGGCCTGGTGCCGGCCACCAGCCCTTGGTATGGCATTGTCCCCACGCATCAGCGAGATCAGCATGGGACTCAGTATAGTCTTTC
>CABVDL010000121.1 GCA_902497035.1 uncultured Prevotella sp. | reverse complement strand
GGCCGGCCTGGTGCCGGCCACCAGCCGCCGGTATAGCATCGTCATCCTCATCCGAGAAATCAGCCTGAGTTCCCACACATCTTAGAAATTGCGATAGCTGCGCAAGGTCTTACCGATGGATGGTGGCCGGCACCAGACCGGCCACTACACTGCTACCAAGGGGGGAAACCAAGGTCCAGCTTACTGTAATCCCACCCTCCCCATTTTGGGGAGGTCCTCCTGCTCGCACGAGCCGCTGAGGGCAGCCCTTTTGGGGCCTACCTGTGTCCCTCTATGAGAATGACGCCGTGGGCACTGTCGTTGAACAGCGCCGAGCTGCTCACATCATTGCCATCGACCTTGATGCCGCCCAACAGCAAACGGATGTTGAACTTCCCCTTGTCGGCATCGTAAACGCCAGAGGAGACATAATAGCGGTAGCCGATATAGCCGTAGCTGAAGCCTATCTCCACCTGATGCGCGCTGCCACCATAGTTGAGCGACAAGGTGACGGGCTTGACGCCAATCAGGCACATGACGGGCGACACACTATTATATTGTGTTACCATATCGAGCTGCACGTATGCCGGCGAGGCCGTGAGCAGTGCGTTGGCCAGCTCGTCGTCCTTCACCTGGTTGGCGACGGCGGAGAGCGGGAAGTCGAAGACGCGCGCCGTGGAGTCGGTGAGCATGGAGAAGTGTACATCGGTGGAGTCGATGTCCTTAGCCGTGGGCGCGGAGATTCCGGAATAGGCGCGGTTGTAGCAGATGGCCTTGCCGGAATAGTTGCCGCGCACCGTCTGGAAAGCCTGAAGGCGCTGCTCATAGGTCAGACCATTGTCGTCGTTGTCGTCGTTAAGGCACGATGTCATCAGACCGGCCACGATGCAGCACAGCATGAGGGGAAAAATAAATCTCAAGTGTTTCATTGTTTGTTTATATGTTATTGAATTCTTGCTTGGTTGGCATGCAAATTTATTGAATAAATGGGAAACCGGGTAAAACCTTGCACGGAATTTAAAAATATTTTTCCTATACCTAACGTGTAACATTCACCTCACTCATTCGTTATGTATTCAAACGGCGGGCAGAAGCACCGTGGAACAATCACTTTAACTCAAACAAACGACTATGAAATCGAACATCATCTCAGCAGCCATCGTGGCCTTCGGCCTGCTGCTCTTAGGTCTCTGCATGAAAGGGGGCATGGACAACTTCACGGAGAAAGACCGCAAGGTGACGGTGAAAGGCCTCGCCGAGCGCGAGGTGAAGGCGGACAAGGTGACGTGGCCCATCGTGTCGAAAGAACTGGGCAACGACCTGCCGGAGCTCTACCAGCGCATCGAGTCAAAACAGCGGACCATCAAACAGTTCCTTCTGCAGAACGGCGTGAAGGAGAGCGAGATCAGCGTCGACGCGCCGAAAGTCATCGATATGTCGGCCGAGCAGTACAGCAGCAACCAGTCGCCCTACCGCTACAATATCTCGGTCATCATCACCGTGACATCGAAGAACGTGGACCGCATACGCACCATCATCGCCCGCCAGGGCGAGCTGCTCAAGCAGGGCGTGGCCATCGTGGCGGCCGACTACAACACCAACATCAGCTACGAACTGGCATCGTTCAAGCAGATGAAGCCGGCAATGATGACCGAGGCCATCAACAACGCGCAGCAAACCGCCGAGCAGTTTGCCAAGAACAGCCAGTCGAAGCTCAACAAGATCGTGTCGGCCGACCAGGGACAGTTCTCCATCGACAACCGCGACGACAACACGCCGTGGATCAAGCGCGTGCGGGTGGTGACAACGGTGACGTACTCGCTGAAGGATTAGCATAAGCGGTACTGGCGGACGGCAGGCACGCTCCGCGCCTTAATTACATTTGCATCACGGCCCGCACCTTGTCCTCCATGGGCAGGCTGCCGTCAATCCAGTTGATTTTGGTGCCGCGCCGCTCCATTCCCCGGAACCACGTCATCTGGCGCTTGGCAAACTGGTGGATGGCAATCTCCAGCTGCCGGAACATCTCGTCGTACGACAGCCGGCCGATGACATACTCCGTCACGTACTTGTATTCCAGTCCGTAATAGATAAGGTCGTCGGGCCTCACGCCACGGTCAATCAGTCCGCGTATCTCCTCCACCATGCCATGGTCGAGGCGCTGCCTGAGGCGCGCCGTAATCCTCCGGCGGCGCTCCTCACGGTCGACGGACACGCCTATGACGGTCGACTCCACCGGGGGCATGGCCCTGAGCGCGGTGGGATGCTCCAGGTTGTAGGTCTCTATCTCGATGGCGCGTATGGCACGCTGGCAGGAGTCTACATCAGTTGTGTTGTGCATTGCCGACCCTGTCTGCCGCTTCAGGCTGACGAGCATCGCCGTCAGCTCGTCGAGCGACTTGCCCTCAAGGGCGCTCCTGAGCTCCGCGTTCTGCGGCACGGGCGAGAGCGCGTAGCCCTTTAGCACGGCCTCGATATACAGGCCCGTGCCGCCGCAAAGCACCGGCACGCGGCAGCGGCGCACAATGTCGCCATAGGCCTCGTGGAAGTCGTGCTGGTACTGGAAGAGGTTGTATTTCGTGCCTGGCTCGGCGATGTCAATGAGATGGTAAGGCACCGGCTGCCCGTCAACGACATAGTCGTCCAGGTCCTTTCCCGTGCCGATGTCCATGCCACGGTACACCTGGCGAGAGTCGGCACTGATAATCTCGCCGCCTACCTCATGGGCCAGACGGGCCGCCAGCGCGGTCTTGCCGCTGGCCGTAGGCCCTAAGATGGTAATCATTGTCTGCATGAGCTTTCCCTTTTTTGTCGGCAAATATACGTAATTAAATTGTCACCATCATTGAAAAAAACAAAAAAGTAGCCTGCGCTTCATTTGTTTACCATCTTTTTCGTAATTTTGCAATTCGGGAAACCATATTTAATCAACAATAAAACATTAAGTTAACATGACAATCGATGAATTCAACTTTGCCGGCAAAAAGGCAATCGTTCGTGTAGATTTCAATGTGCCATTGGACGAGAATGGCCACGTGACCGACGACACCCGTATCCGCGGTGCCCTGCCCACGCTGAAGAAGATTTTGGCTGATGGCGGCTCCGTCATCATGATGAGCCACATGGGCAAGCCCAAGGGCAAGGTCAACCCGAAGCTGAGCCTGAAGCAGATTGTGCCCAACGTGTCTGAGCGCCTGGGCGTGGAGGTGAAGTTCGCCCCCGACTGCGCCAAGGCCGACGCCGAGGCTGCTGCCCTGAAGCCGGGTGAGGCCCTGCTGCTTGAGAACCTCCGTTTCTATCCCGAGGAGGAGGGCAAGCCCGTCGGCGTGGAGAAGGGCACGCCCGAATACGACGCCGCCAAGGCTGCCATGAAGGACAGCCAGAAAGCCTTCGCCAAGAAGCTCGCCAGCTATGCCGACGTGTATGTGAACGACGCCTTCGGCACCGCTCACCGCAAGCACGCCTCCACCGCCGTCATCGCTGACTTCTTCGACAAGGACAGCAAGATGCTCGGCTACCTCATGGAGAAAGAGGTGAAGGCCATCGACAACGTGCTGAAGAATGCCCAGCACCCCTTCACCGCCATTATCGGCGGCTCAAAGGTCAGCTCGAAGCTCGGCGTCATCAAGAACCTGCTCGACAAAGTCGATAACCTCATCATCGGCGGCGGCATGGGCTACACATTCGTCAAGGCCCAGGGCGGCGAGATTGGCAACTCCCTGCACGAGGACGACCTCATCCCCGAGGCGCTCGAAGTGCTGAAGGAGGCCAAGGAAAAGGGCGTGAACATCAGCCTCTCCGTGGCTACGCTCTGCGCCAAGGACTTCTCCAACGACGCTCCCCGCGCCGTATATCCCATCTACAGCATCCCCGAGGGATGGGAAGGCATGGACGCCTCCTACGAGAGTGTCGCCATCTGGAAGGACATCATCATGAACTCAAAGACCATTCTGTGGAACGGTCCTGTAGGCGTGTTCGAGTTTGAGAACTTCGCCCACGGCACAGGCTCCATCGCCAAGGCCGTTGCCCAGGCCACTCAGGAGAACGGCGCCTACTCGCTCGTTGGCGGCGGCGACTCCGTGGCTGCCATCAACAAGTTCGGCCTGGCCGACAAGGTGAGCTACGTCTCTACCGGCGGCGGCGCCATGCTCGAGGCCATCGAGGGTAAGGTGCTGCCCGGCGTGGCTGCCATCAAGGGTGAGTAATCACTGCGACGGCATTTAGTCATTATCTATCCCGCAGGCCTCACGGCCTGCGGGATTTTTTGTGTGGGGGAGGAGGGATGGGGATGGGGTCTATGGGGTTAATGGGGTCTATGGGGTTGATGGGGTTGATGGGTTCCCCCCACCAGACCCATTCGACCCATTCACCCCATCAGACCCATGCCCCCCATATCTCCGACGGCCTTCATACCCTCTTCTCTCCACTCTTGCCCTGTACATTTGCTCCTTGAAGCCGCCGTTCTGCAGGAACTGCCGCTTCATCCACTCGATGAGCCCCTTGAGCAGCACATCCTCCTGATGAATGAGCGTTATGGCGATGTTGGCGATGGTCTCATCGCTGCGGCTGCGTATCTTCTCGCGGTAGACCGCCGAGTCAAGGTGGTGGCGACAGAAAGCGCGCGTCTGACGACAGCGCGGGTCATCATAGCCCCATTGCTCAAGACCGCGCTCGCGCAGATAGTCCTCATAATCGAGCAGCAGCTCGTGCAGACTCGCACGGTTGACATTGACGAGCCTGATCATCATCTCCGACGATGTCACTCCGTCAATATAACCTTCGGCCAGGTTCTGCTTGCCCGACCGTGCCGCCTGTACCATCTGGTCCACCGTGCGGTCGCCCACCTTGAGAAACTGATGGGCAAAGTAAAACGTGATGTCATAAATGCACTCCGCTTTCCGGAATGCCTTCAGCGAGTGGTAGTCGCCGCGCTGGTCAAGCAATGTCTCACTCATCGGATAGGGTTTAGTTGTTGCAAATATACCACGCTTTTCACATATCCACAAGAAAAAAGTCAGCAATTATCAGGAAAAAGAACTGAAGGCAACGCCTCTCCGGCGACAAAATGACGATTTCCTTAGATAAACTCGCGATTTGCTTGGCAGTACCCGTGAAAAAGCGTATCTTTGCCGCAAACCAACGATTGTCGCCCATGAACAGACTGACCGCACTGCTCTTCTGTTTCTTTGCGCTCACGGCCAGCGCGCAGCGCAACGAGATTGTCGCGCCTAACATCGCCTCGTTGCAGGTCATTGCCAACGGCGACTGGATGCGGCTGCCCGTTATCACATTGAACAACGGGGAATACGTGACCATCGGCTTCGACGAGCTGTCGCACGTCGTACGCCGCTATTGCTACAAGATCGAACACTGCGAGGCCGACTGGACAACATCCGAGGAACTCTTCGAGAGCGACTATGTGGCTGGCTTTGCCTCGGGCAACACCATTGAGGATACCGAACAGTCCATCAACACCAACTCGCTCTACACCCACTACTCGTTCACACTGCCCAACGACCGGTGCGCGCCCCGACTGAGCGGCAACTATCGCGTCACGGTCTACGACGAGAACGACGGCAGCCAACCCGTGCTGACGGCATGCTTCATGATAGTCGACCCGGCGATGAGGGTGGGCCTCAGCGTCACGGGCAACACCGACACCGACATCAACCACCGGCACCAGCAGGTGGATATGACGGTCGACTTCGGCAACCTGCGCGTGACCAGCCCCGCGACGCAGATACACACCGTGGTCATGCAGAACGGACGCTGGGACAATGCCGTGGTCAACGCACAGCCCCAGTACGTGCGCGGCGACGGTCTGACGTGGACCCACTGCCGCGACCTCATCTTCCCCGCAGGCAATGAGTACCGCAAGTTCGAGATGCTCGACGTCGGCCACACCACAATGGGTCTGGAGAGCATGAAATGGGACGGGCAGCAGTACCACGCCTGGGTATGGACCGACGAGCCGCGGCCGAGCTACGTCTACGACGAGGATGCCAACGGCGCGTTCTGCATACGCAACTCCGACAACGTGGAAATAAACACCACGTCGGAATATGTCACCGTCCACTTCCGGCTGAAAGCGCCGCGACAGAACAATGACATCTATCTCAACGGCAACTGGACCAACGACCGCTTCCTGCCTGCATACCGCATGCAGTGGAACGACGCCACACAGCTCTACGAGGGTGCGGTGCGCCTGAAGCAGGGCTATTACAGTTACCAGTATCTTCAAATGATGCCCGACCACACGCTGCAGCCCGTGCCGTCGGAGGGCTCGTTCTATCAGACTGAGAACGCCTACCAGGCCCTTGTCTATTACCGCGGACAGGGTGAGCGCACCGACCGGCTCGTGGGGTATCAGAGCCTGCCCCCTGCACCCTCCAAATAAAGTTTTCCCTGTCCCTCGGCTTCGCCATAAGCGGATCCTTGAATCGAGAATAAGTTTTTGGAAAATAGTCACGTACAGACTCACTACGGGACCGAACCAAACGGATTCATGTGGGGTTACGGCGGGGATTCATCCACCGCTTCCTAGGTTTCTGACCAAAGGA
>CABVDL010000120.1 GCA_902497035.1 uncultured Prevotella sp. | reverse complement strand
CGAGATAATCGCTGACAGCAGGGTTCTCGGTGTTCAAGTCCACGCAGTCGCCGGCAATCTGAGCCCACCAGCGGTTGGGCAAGTCCCAGTTAAACTCGGCATAGTGGTGCCAGTAGTTGTGTGTGTCGTGGTTCTTGCCATCGGTGTTCTTCATCAAGGCCAGACGGCGCTGGTACTGATCGCCAGCCTTGAGGTCGTTGTAGTCGCTGCCGACCACATCAAACCGAGGTGAGAGGCAGTCGGTGGTGCCTTGCAGATTGAGCTTGTCGCTTCGCTTGAACTCCGGCATGAAATGCGCCTCACCGAAGTTGCCAGTGTGGTTGAGCACGATGTCGAGGATGATCTTGATGCCTTTCTGATGGGCCGCGTCGATGAGCTTCTTGAACATCACGTCGCCGGACGACTTGCCGTCACTGCTCTGATAGCGGCAGTCCACCTTGGAGAAGTCGGAGGCGTGGTAGCCATGGTAGTCATAGCCTGAAGCGTTCTGTACTACCGGCGTGATCCAGATGGCCGAGAAGCCTAAGGCCTTGATGTAGTCGAGCTGGTCGATGAGCCCTTGGAAGTCGCCGCGCCAGCATGGGTCTTTGGTCGACTTCTGGCTTTCCTGATTGTCCCAGCACAGCACGTTGTTGCCGCTGTCGCCGTCATAGAAGCGTGTGGTCATCACAAAATAGATGCTCTCATCGCGAAAGTCGGTACGGCCGCCAACAAAGCTGTCCGCCATCATGCCCTGACTGAAGAGCAAAGCGGAGAGTGCCAGTGTGGAGACCCTTCGTGTGAAGTGTTTCATGTATGGTTTTTTAAGTGAAGATATGTGCTTGTTGAACCTAAACCAACAGGTTTCCGGTTACAAAGTTAAAGGAAAAGCATAACTGTTGATTTAAGTCAACAGAAATAGTGCATAAAATCTTATGCAATCGATTACAAGAAAAGCCCCAGACTAAAGGCCGGAGCCCGAAGTCTGGGGTTAACATGCATCAGAGGCTACGGGGTAGCTGCCCTATGGGTAGCTGTCCCGAAGCGGCAGAATAGCCTCCGAAAGAGTTTGAGTTTGTTTTTACTCTTTTACCATAAAGGAGTAGGTGCCGGCAGGCAGCGTATAGATGGCTTTACCCGCCTTATACCCCACGTTCTTAGCTATTTTAGCGCCGGTGGTGATCGTGACGGCCTTTGCCGACGGTGCGACGAGCGACAGCGTGGCCGTGGTATTGGCAGGCACTACAGCATGATAGGTGTATCCACCGTCAACATGCTCCCACTCGCTGGTAACATGTCCGTACATCGTCTCAAAACCACCCTTGGCATAACGAAGCGAGTCGGATACTTCAGGCTGAAGCAGGATGTGCTTGTATCCCGGCTGCTGTTCGTCACGTTGTATACCGAGGCAGTGGCTCATCATCCACTCTTCTATTGCCCCGTAAGCATAATGGTTGAACGAGTTCATACTTACCGGTCCGAACCCATTCTTCAGCGTGTATGAGTTCCAACGCTCCCAGAAAGTTGTTGCACCTTGCTTCACCGGGAAGAGCCAGGAAGGATACTCAGAGTTGAGGAACATGCGGTAAGCCTCTTCCGGGTGACCGGCATCGGAAAGAACGAGGCAGATATAAGGGGTGCCTACGAAGCCGGTGGTAAGACAGTAGTTGCTGGCCTTCACCGTCTCAAGGAGATGACGGACAGCCTTAGGCTTGTTCTCCTCATTGAACAGACCAAACTGTAGCGGCAATACGTAGGATGTCTGGATATAATTGGTAGTCTTACGCTCCAGATAGTTCATAAAGCGGACCATGGAAGGATATTGCTTACGTACCAAACCGAGGTCGCCATACTGTTGGTAGACCTGCCAGGGCACGATGACACCTACCCCTGCCAGCCACCACAGGCCATACCGTTTGTGGCCCCCTGCGGAGGAGTACCCAGGTTGGGATAAGAAAGAGCCATCCTGCCCCTGGTCGTCGCGCACGGTGTAGAACCAACGGGTATAGAACTGGTCAAGGTTCATATTGTAAGTCGCGGCCCGTGAGGAATGTTTTAGATAAATGTCAATTATTATTCTTTTCAACCCCAGCTGAGAATCGTTTTTTTCAAAGAGAAGGGTCATTGGTCGCAAAGACGCGATTCTTGATGTGAGTTGGCAAACAGCTATGAATCAGACGCTTACTGAGATTTCATTTGAATGAGTTTTTTTTGTCGCTTTCAAATCACCATTATTTAACTTAGATCGCATCATCTTTCAACTTGCATCGCATCGCGATTCAACCTTAATCGCACTGCGATCTAAGCTGAACGACGATACGATGCAACTTAGATAATGGTGCTCCCATGCTTTTTTCCTCTCTCCAGCGCCGTTTTCCGCCCGTTTTATCTCCCTTTTTCAATCTCTTTCATCAATCGTCAATGACAAGACTTTTTACTTTTTGTCAATAATTTTCAGGCACTACGCCTGCCTGCGTCCTCGCTTTCTGCTCTTTTTAAGCCATGGATTTTACGGGCGTTGTCGTAGACTTTATCATATAGATCCTCTGATCTGAATGACTTGTTGATCAAGTGGGGGAAACACATTCTTCCATTTATTATGGCGTGTACATCAACTACTCCACACAGACCGTTTACAACTATCGACAGAAGATAAAAAAGTCTACGGCTATACCCGAAGACCAGTTTGAGGCTGAGGTGGAAAAGCTGATGAAGTCACCTGCCTACTTCAATGCATCACCAATATAATAATAGATGATGCGCTTAATATTCACAAAAATCAATAAGCTAACAGCCCGATGATTCCGCAGACGAGCATGGCTAAGATGGGGTTGACCTTGAAGCGCAGGGTAGCGATGAAGACGGCTACGCACAGGGCGATGCTCAGCACGAACAGCGGCAAATTGGCCGATGGCGTGCCAAAGTTCTCCTTGTTCATCAACAGCAGAACAGCGGCGGCTATGAGGCCGATGATAGCGGGACGCAGGGCTGCGAAGACGTTCTTCACCCAAGGTGCGTCCTTGTGGGTGAGCAGATAGTGGCTGATGCTGATCATCAGGATAAACGACAGCCACATGATGCTCAGGGAGGCGAGCACGGAGCCCAACACGGCTGCCCACACAGGGAAGCCGGCATTGATGACCGACGTATAGCCGACGTAGGTGGCGGCGTTGATGCCGATAGGTCCCGGCGTGGACTGGCTGATGGCGACAATGTCGGTGAATTCCGCATTCGTCAGCCAATGGTTCTTCACTACTGTCTCGCTGTAGATGAGCGAGAGCATGGCGTAGCCACCTCCAAAGTTGAAGATGCCTATCTTGCTAAAGACATAAAATAACTTGAGAAACAACATACTTCTAACTTCTAATTCCTAACTTCTAACTCCTAACTTCTAATTCCTAACTTCTAACTCCTAATTCCTAACTCCTAACTCCTAATTCCTAATTCCTAACTCCTAACTCTTAACTTCCCATAGCCGTATCCTCCCACTCCTGCTACGAGAATAATCCATATTGGCGAGACACCTAAGGCCGCGATAAGCAGACAGCTCACTACGGGTATCCAACAGGTAGCCCATGAGATGCTGGCTGTGCGTGCCATCTTAAAACAAGGGGCAGCAATGAGTGCGACCACAGCCGGACGCACGCCACAGAAGAACTTCTCCACGTAAACATTATCCTTGAAGTTATGGAAGAAGATGGCGATGAGTAGGATGGCAATGATGGACGGCAGGGCAATGCCCAACGCTCCTACGATGCCGCCCCATACGCCACGCAGCTTGTAGCCGATGTGACTGGCGATGTCGATGGAGAAGATGCCAGGCGTGGTCTGCGCCACCACCATGATATCCATGAACTCCTCACGGCTCAACCAGTGGTTCTTGTTTACATACTCGCGCTCCATGATGGGTATCATGGCGTAGCCGCCGCCTAAAGTAAACGCTCCAATCTTATTACACGTCAAGAAGAATTTCAGTAACATTTTCTATTTAACTAAACACTATTCTCTTGTTTTATAGGAGGTGCGGCGTCCTCGCCGCACAGCTTTGCACGGCGAGACGCCGTGCCTCCTATTTGTCGGCTGCAAAGGTAGAAACCTTTTGATGCGTGGGCAAGGAAAGGCGATTAGAAACCTTTAATGTCAGATGAAAGCATTCTCATCCGTTCTGTTTCAGCATCTTATGCAATGTGTGTAATTTTGCGGGCGATGAAAACAATTAGTATTTCCTTGATCCGCTGTTGGCTTTTGCTCTCAGGCTTCATGCTGCCTCACATGCTGTGGGCGCAAAAGCTCAGCTTCCGTCAGGCCGACAGCCTGTTAGTGGCACGCAACCACGACCTCAAGTCGGCCCGTTGGGATGTCTCTTCAGCCGAGGGGCAGTTGACCCAGTCGCGCCGCTATGACAATCCTACCGTGAGCATAATGTATAATGTGCGCAACCCCAACAACCGTCGCTGGCTGGATGCCGGGCACGACGGCGAGGTCGACGTGCAGGTCTCTCAACCGTTCTCCATTGGCGGACAGCATACCGAGCAGGTGAGGCAGAACGAAGCGCTTGTGCAGGCCTCACGCAGTCAGTTGCGTCTTACCGGCCGCGACCTTCGCGTGCAGGCCCATACCGCTCTCATTGATCTCTATTATCAGCAACGGCAGGCTGCGGTTTACGATTTGGAGATAGCCTCGGTCGAAAAGATTTTGGCTGCATACAGTCAACAGAGTGCCAAGGGCAACATTGCGGAGATGGAGACGCAGCGCATCGCCACGATGCTCTATCAGCTCAATAAGGAACGCACCGACTTGCTTGTCGGTGTCAACGACCTGCAAGCGCAGCTCCGGCTACTGTTAGGACTATCCGGCAACGAGCCTGTTACGGCCGATATCAACGAAACGGAAGCCGTTAACGAGGCTTCCAGAATTTATCTGTCGCTACATGGCAATGAGGCTTCTGTTGATTCTTTGCCTGAGTTGCAGGCTCTGACCAGTCAGACGGAGGCAGCGCGACATGCGCTGAAATGGCAGCACAGTCAGGCATTGCCGCAGATGGCGGTGCAGGGAGAATATGACAAGAATGGCTGTATCGGACATAACTTCGTTGCCGTGGGCCTGAGTGTTTCAGTGCCCTTGTGGAATCATAACCGGGGCAATATCCGCAGTGCGGAGGCAGCTGTAGAGCAAGCCGCCAATGCAGTGGACCGACAGCGGATCGCCCTTCAGCAGCAACGGTCACACGACCTTGCCGTTGTGGAACAGTATCTCCGTCAGTCACCCTTGCCGCTGTCAGCTCTTGACTCTGATCTCAACAAGATGCTCCATGCGGCCGAGGAGCAGTTTATGAGCCGCCACATCTCCCTTGTGGAGTTTGTTGATCTCTATGCCAACTATCGCGACACGATGCTTGCCCGCCTTGACGCCAAGAACAAAGCCCTGCAAGCAGCTGAAAGATTAAGGCTGATGTGGGGAAAGTAAAAACATTATTAAGAAAATCAAGCAGATGATGAAACAGAATATATTGATGCTTGCCGGGCTCGTGTGCCTGGCAGCTTGCTCGCCGTTGAAGAAGAAGACAACAGAAGACACTTACCGCTCGTTGCGCAGCGAGGTGGTCGAGACGACACCCGTGGAGACGGGCAGCTATGGCGATGAGCTCACGCTCAACGGCGACGTGAGCTGTGACGAGAGCCTCGTGCGCAAGGTGTTCATCCCTTGTTCGGGGCGTGTGAGTGGGCTCACCGTCGAGGTGGGCGACCAGGTGCGCCGCGGCCAGTGCCTCGCTGTCATCCACAGCGAGGAGGCCGCCGACTATAACAAAGGGCTCGCCGACGCCGACGCGCAGATACGTTTGGCCGAGCGTGACTATGAGATGAAGCAGGACATGTACCGCTCGGGCATGGCCTCGGACAAGGAGGTAAGCGAGGCGCGTGGCGCACTCGTCATGGCACGTGCTGAGCGCAGCCGCTTAGGAGCGGTGGCCGGCATCAATGGTTTTGGCGGCCGGGCCACTGCCGTGCTGCGCTCGCCTATCAGCGGTTATGTCACCGTGAAGAATGTCTATGACGACAGCTATGTCAGTCCCGACGGCGAGGGCGGTGGTGAGGCCTTGGAGATAGCCAACCTCAGCCGCGTGTGGGTCATTGCCGATGTTTATGAAAGCGACATTGCCAAGATCCGTCAGGGCGCGCCCGTCACCGTGACCACGATGGCCTACGACGGCGAGGTCTTCCATGGACATATAGATAAGATTTACAACGTGCTCGACAACGAGAGCAAGACCATGAAGGTGCGCATCACCCTCGATAATGCCCGCGGCCTGCTTCGCCCTGGCATGTTTGCCACGGTGCATGTCAGCACCGGTGGAGGTGGTACAGCGCTGTGCCGCGTGCCTGCCAAGGCCATTGTCTTCGACGGTGGTGCCGACTATGTGGTGGTTGCTGACGGCCATCGCCACTATCGTCGCCAGCCCGTCAAAACCGAGCATGTGGGCAGCGGCTATGCCTACATCCTCAGCGGGCTGCGTGCCGGGGAGCAGGTGGTGAGCAAGAACGCATTGTTGGTCTTTAACACGCTTGGCAAT
>CABVDL010000119.1 GCA_902497035.1 uncultured Prevotella sp. | reverse complement strand
CCAGGCCGGCCACTACACTGCCACCAGTGATGTACAACACTGCCGCCGGTGACGCACAACACTGCCGCCGGTGACGTATCGGACTGCCTGCCGAATACAGAGGGCAGGTTGGCAGCGGGGGAGCAGCCCTCAGGCATACCTGCCAAAATGGTTGCACACTGCTATTCCGTGTGTGCAATATCAAGGAAATGAGGTAACGGTTCGTCTCTAAAAAACAACGTTTCGGTATCAAATGGGCTAAAATATGGAACAAAAACATCGGTTGATGCTATTTTTGCACAAGTAAGATTAAAGTGCAATTTTAATATGACATCAACAAACAAGTCACAATTTCAGCGTATTTTTGAAAGCCATTACACATGGATTGAGGGCTTCATGCGCAATGTGAGGCGCTATGCCGACCGGCTGGCCATGATAGACCCCCGCCACGACACGAGCTGGACTTACCGAGAGCTGAATGCGGAGTGCAACCGTCTGTGCCACGCCCTTCAGCAGGACGGCTTCGGCCGCGGTGACGTCATCATGGTGCAGACCACCAACTGTCCCGAGTTCGCCTTTGCCTACGTAGCCCCGCAGAAGCTGCACGGCGTGATGAGCCCCGTGGGCTTCCGCCTCAGTCCGGGCGAGCTGGCCCAGAACATCCGCGACTCGCGGCCTATGGTCATCCTCTGCGACAGCAAGCGCAAGGACGGCGTGCTTGAGGCCGTCAGGATAGCCGGATGCAAGCCCAGGCGCATCCTCGTGGCCGACGGCACGACGGACAAGGATGTGACCTCATATGCCGACTATGTGCGCGACTGCGACGACACCGAGCCTGAGGTGGAGGGCGAGAACAACATCTATGACGAGACCACGCGCCTCTATACCTCTGGCACGACGGGCCACCCCAAGGGCGTGCCATTGACGAGCATCAACGAGGTGCTGTCGGCCCACGACATTATGATCCATTTCCCGATGAACTTCAGGGACGTGACGATGAACACCACGCCGTGGTTCCACCGCGGCGGCGTGCATTGCGGTGGCCCCTGCCCGACGTTCTACGCCGGCGCCTGCCTGGTCGTCATGGACAAGTTCGACGCCGTGACGACGCTGCAGTACATCTCCCGTTACAAGATAACCTTTGTCATCGGCGTGCCTACGGTGCTTGAGGAGCTGGCCGACGCCCAGGAGCAGCAGGCCTATGACCTCTCGACGCTGACGGGCATCATCACGATGGGCTCGCCGCTGGAGCGCGGCGCTTGTCTGCGCTACCAGCGCGTGCTGACCCCCAACATCTATAACGGCTATGGCACCACCGAGACGCTGTGGAACACGTTCCTCCGCCCGTTTGACCTGCCGCAGTATGCCGGCACGGCCGGCGCGTCGATGGTCGACGACGACGTGCGCGTGGTCAAAATCTATGAGGACCACAGGGCCGAGCCCGACGAGGTGGTGGCCACCGACGGCAGCGAGACCGGCGAGGTGATCATCGGCTCACCGGCAAAGTCGCCTTACACGTATTACAACAATCCCGAGGAGACCGAGAGGAAATATTACAAGGGCTTCATCTATACCGGCGACCTTGCCACGTGGGACGAGAACCAGTACATTACCATCCTGGGCCGCAAGGACGACATGATTATCTCGTCGGGTGAGAATATCTATCCCACCGAGATTGAGGCCGTGCTAAACAAGAACCCGAAGGTGAAGGACTGCATGGTGACCTCGGTGCCTGACAAGATGCGCGGACAGGTGGTGACGGCCTACGTGGTGCGTGCCGACGACTCTCTCTCGCCCGAGGAGCTCGACCAGTTCTGCAAGGACAGTCCCGACATAGCCAACTTCAAGCGCCCGCGCTACTACCGCTTCGTCGCCCAGCTGCCGTTCAACGCCACGGGCAAGAAGCTGCACGTGAAGATGAAGGCCACCGCCAGCGACGACCTCAGAAATGGGCTGCTCTACCGGGTATAAGGCTAACCTGACAAGCAGCAGAATGGAAAGGAAAAGGAAGACTGCCGAGGAGTATTGTGTGCAGGGCGACGCGCACCGCCGCCGTGGCGACTTTTCCTCGGCCATGAACTGCTATCTTCAGGCCGCGCGGCTCGACCCCGAGGGTCCGGCCGCGACAGCCGTGGAGATGCTTCAGAATATAATGAACTTCTATTGCAAGGACATCTACAATCCGTAAGCGCCCCTTATGGCGCGGATGGCCTGCAACCATTATTTTGATAAGAGAATTATGAAAAAAACGATTGGTGCCATTGTAGTGGACACTGACCGCTGCAAGGGCTGTGCGCTCTGTGTGGAGGCTTGTCCAAAAGATGTGATAGCCTTGGCCGACCGAAAGGTAAACGCCCACGGCTACCCCTACGTGGAGGCCACCCATCCGGCCGACTGCATCGGCTGTGCCTCTTGCGGCATCGTCTGTCCCGACGGCTGCATCACGGTCTATCGGAAGCGGATAGAGGTGGCCGGCGACCCTGCAATGGAACAAAAAACGGTGTAATCATGGAACAGGACGTAATGCTTATGAAAGGCAACGAGGCCCTTGCCCGCGCTGCCATACGGTGTGGGGCCGATGGCTTCTTCGGTTATCCCATCACACCGCAGACCGAAATCATTGAGACCCTCGCGGCCCTCAAGCCCTGGGAGACCACGGGCATGGTGGTCTTGCAGGCTGAGAGCGAGGTGGCCTCCATCAATATGCTCTATGGCGGCGGAGGCGCCGGCAAGCGGGTGCTTACCACCTCGTCGAGCCCCGGCATAGCGCTCATGCAGGAGGGCATTGCCTATATGGCCGGCGCCGAGATACCCGGCGTCATTGTCAACGTGCAGCGTGGCGGCCCCGGACTGGGAACTATCCAGCCCAGTCAGAGCGACTATTTCCAGGCCACTCGGGGCGGCGGCAACGGCGACTACAACGTCATCGTGCTGGCTCCGGCCTCGGTGCAGGAGATGGCCGACTTCGTTGACCTCGCCTTCACGCTGGCCTTCCGCTACCGCAATCCGGCCATGATACTCAGCGACGGCGTCATCGGCCAGATGATGGAGAAAGTGGTGCTGCCGCCGTTCAAGCCCCGGCGCACGGAGGAGCAGATAATCAAGGAATGTCCCTGGGCCACAACGGGGCGCACCCGCAACCGCCGGCCCAACATCATCACCTCGCTTGAGCTGAAGCCGGAGGTCATGGAGCAGCGCAACCTGCACCTGCAGGAGAAGTACCGCGAGATAGAGGCTAAGGAGGTGCGCTACGAGACCGAGCAGTGCGACGACGCCGACTGCCTGATCGTGGCATTCGGTAGCGCGGCCCGCATTGCCGAGAAGAGTGTCGAGCTCGCTCGCGAGCAGGGCATCAGGGCCGGCCTCTTCCGTCCCATCACGCTGTGGCCATTCCCCAGCAAGGCCCTGGCTGAGATGGCCCGGGGCAAGCGGCATATCCTCGTGGCTGAGATCAACGCCGGCCAGATGGTGCAGGACGTGAGACTCGCCGTGGAGGGCCGCGTGCCCGTGAGCCATTTTGGCAGGCTGGGTGGCATCGTGCCGGAGCCTGCCGAAATCGTAGATGAACTTAAAGCAAAATTGAAGCAACATGACAACTGAAGAGATAGAAAGAAATAAGCTCATCGCCCCGGAAAACAAAGTGTACCAGAAGCCGGAGCTGATGAATGATGTTCCGATGCACTATTGCCCGGGCTGCAGCCACGGTGTGGTGCATAAGCTTGTGGCTGAGGTCATAGCCGATATGGGCATGGAGGACAAGGCTGTCGGCGTGTCGCCCGTGGGCTGCGCCGTCTTCGCCTACCGCTATCTCGACATCGACTGGCAGGAGGCTGCCCATGGACGCGCACCCGCTGTGGCTACGGCCATCAAGCGGCTGTGGCCCGACCGGCTGGTGTTCACCTATCAGGGCGACGGCGACCTGGCCTGTATCGGCACGGCTGAGGCCATCCATTCGCTCAATCGCGGCGACAACATCGCCATCATCTTCATCAACAATGCCATCTACGGCATGACGGGCGGCCAGATGGCCCCCACCACCCTCATTGGGCAGAAGACCACCACCTGCCCCTACGGCCGCGACCCCGAGCTGCACGGCTATCCGCTCAACATCACCGAGCTGGCTGCCCACTTGCAGGGCACCTGCTACGTGACGCGGCAGAGCGTCGATACCGTGGCTTCCATCACCAAGGCCAAGAAAGCCATCCGCAAGGCGTTTGAGGCTTCCATGAAAGGCCTCGGCTCGTCGCTTGTCGAGATCGTATCCACCTGCAGCAGCGGCTGGCATCTGTCGCCCGTCAAGGCCAACGAGTGGATGAGGCAGTATATGTTTGAGCAATATCACAAAGGCGACTTCAAGGACACCACGGGCATGAAGTAGTCTGGTCGGATAAAATGACGAATAAATCAAGGAGAGCAACAATGAAGAAAGAAATCATCATCTCAGGCTTTGGCGGCCAGGGCGTGCTGTCGATGGGAAAAATCCTTGCCTATTCAGGACTGATGGAGGGCAAGGAGGTGACATGGATGCCGGCCTATGGACCTGAGCAGCGCGGCGGCACGGCCAACGTGACGGTCATTGTCAGCGACAGCCGCATCTCGTCGCCCATACTCAGCCAGTACGATGTGGCCATCGTGCTCAACCAGCCCTCGCTCGACAAGTTCATGCCGAAGGTGAAGCCAGGCGGCATACTTATCTACGACGGCTACGGCATAGCCGGGCGTCCGCAGCGGGACGACATCACCATCTACCGCATCGACGCCATGGACAAGGCCGCCGGGATGCACAACGCCAAGGTGTTCAACATGATTGTGCTGGGCGGACTGCTCAAGGTCTGCCCCATCGTCAGCACCGACGGCCTGCAGAAGGCACTCTACAAGACTTTGCCCGAGCGTCACCACGGCCTCATACCGCTCAATATGCAGGCGGAAGAGGAGGGAGAGAAAATCATCAGGCGGGTGTAGGCTGATGATTGTCGGCCAGAAGTTTCGCGCTCTCGGAAAAATGTCTTAACTTTGTGTGTTCTTAATCGAATTTGCAGTATGAACTTTCCAGAGATTGAATATCACCACGTCATGCCCATCCAGCTGCGATGGATGGACGCCGATGCGTTTGGACACGTCAACAACACCATGTACTTCCAATACTACGACACGGCCAAGATGGACTACTTCCGCAAGGTTTGTCCCGAACTCGTCGACAGATGCGCCATCGTCACCGTGCATCTGGAGGCTGACTTCATGCACCAGGTCTTCACCAGGGACGAGCTGGTCAACGTCGAGTCGGCCATCGTGCGCATCGGCCACAGCAGCTTCACGTTCCAGCAGCGTCTGGTCGGCGTGGGCGACGGAGAGGTGAAATGCGTGGGGCAGACCATTATGGTGCTGTTCGATGTGAACAAGGAAGAGACCGTGCCTTTCCTGCCCGAGTGGCGCAAGGCGATAGAGGACTTCGAGGGCCGGCCGCTGTAGAGACGGTACCATATAATGGGGTTTAGGGAAATCCCTACGTTAAAATAGGAGAAAAAGCATGCGTGTTTGTGCTTTTTCTCCTATTTTTGCATCTGTAATTACAGCATAGCAACTATGAAAAAGTCAGTAGTGATTGGAATGTCGGCCCTGCTCCTGCTCAGCAGCTGTGAGACTTATACGGGAATGGGTGCCTACACAGGCACCACGTTGGGCAGCATCTTCGGTTCGGCTATTGGCGGCATTGCCGGTGGCCCTCACGGGTCTGATGTCGGTACAATTGTCGGCATGGTGGGAGGAGCCGTGGTCGGTGCGGCCGTGGGCTCGGCCTCCGACCAGCGGGTGCAGCAGCGCCGTGACGACGACGAGGCGCAGTACCGTAGGGACAAGGCTGAGCGTGACGCTGCCCGACAGCGCCGCAGCCAGCATGACTACGGTGACTATGGCTCGCGCAGCTATGGCAGCATGCAGCCCCAGAACAGCAGTGCGGGACAGGAAGACCAGGGTAGGGTATTCGACCCCAACAACAGCGGCGACGACCGCATCTACGACTTCAACGGCTCCGACTACACGGGCAACTACAGCTCTCAGCAGCCTACGGTGTCCATGCCGATGCAGTCGAGTGTAGAGAATCTGGCCGGCAACCTGAAATACACGCCGTATATCGAGATTAAGAACGCCCGCTTCATCGACGACAACCAGGACGGTAAGATTGAGCGCGGTGAGATGTGTAAGGTCATCTTCGAGGTGTTCAACCGCGGCAAGCAGACGCTGTACGACATTGTGCCGACCGTGATTGAGGCCAACGGCAACCGTCATATCATCATCTCGCCCAACATGCACGTAGAGCAGCTGCAGCCCAACAGCGGCATCCGCTATACGGCGCTGGTCAAGGCCGACAACCGGCTTAAAGCCGGCACGGCGAAGATTTGCCTGAGCGTGGTGCAGGGCAGCAAGTCCATCTCCAAGGTCACCGAGTTCAACGTCCCGACGCTAAGGTAGGGGCGGGGTTCATCCCCGCCCTAACCCCAACGGGTTGTGTTCGGTGCCACCCTAACCCCAACGGGTTGCGTTCGGTGCCGCCGTAGGGGCGGGGTTCATCCCCGCCCTAACCTCG
>CABVDL010000118.1 GCA_902497035.1 uncultured Prevotella sp. | reverse complement strand
TACGGGTGACTTGCCGAGGCGGGGCGGTCGCCGCAGGTGTGCGTGGCGGTCGCCGTAGGGGTGCGTGGCGGTCGCCGCAGTTGTGCGTAGCGGTCACCGCAGCTTGTCGGACGGCCCGTCTGGCAGCGCCAGGTAACCCATCTGGCAGCGCCGAATGACCCGTCTGGCAGCGCCGGGTGACCCGTCTGCGCCAGGCGCCTCCATTGGCGGGCATCAAAAAAGCCATCCCTGCGCAATGCAAGGATGGCTTTATTATTTCTACTCATCTTCCCTCATGCAAGGGACGATAGGATTAGTCGAGGTTGGCGAGCTTGTTGTCAGAGCCGAGCACGTCAGTGATCTTGTGCTCATACATCTCTGTCATGTAAGCGCGGGCCACCTTGCCATACTGACGAGGATCGAAGTAGTCAGGATGGTTGGCGAGCGTCTCACGGACACCGGCAGTGTAAGCCAGACGGGAGTCTGAGTCGATGTTGATCTTGCAGACAGCGCTCTTGGCAGCCTCACGGAGCTGATCCTCGGGGATGCCTACTGCGTCAGGCAGCTTGCCGCCGAACTTGTTGATGATATCGACATACTTCTGAGGAACAGAAGAAGAGCCATGCAGCACGATGGGGAAGCCAGGAAGCTTCTTCTCAATCTCATGCAGCACGTCGAAAGCCAATGGAGGAGGAATCAGGCGGCCGGTCTTCGGGTCGCGTGTGCACTGCTCGGGCTTGAACTTGTAAGCGCCGTGGCTGGTGCCGATAGAGATGGCGAGGCTGTCGCAGCCGGAACGCTTGCTGAAGTCAATCACCTCCTCAGGCTTTGTATAGTGAGACTCCTCAGCGGCAACCTCATCCTCAACGCCGGCCAGAACGCCGAGCTCTGCCTCAACGGTCACGTCGTACTTGTGGGCATACTCAACGCACTTGCGGGTCAGCTCAATGTTCTCCTCGTAGGGCTTGCTGCTGCCGTCGATCATCACACTTGAGAAACCGAGGTCAACGCAGTCCTTAACCAGCTCGAAGGTATCGCCGTGGTCGAGGTGCAGCGCAATCTCAGGATGGTTGCAACCCAGGCTCTTGGCATACTCAACAGCGCCCTGAGCCATGTAGCGGAGCAGGATAGGATTGGCGTATGCACGTGCACCCTTGGAAACCTGAAGAATGACAGGAGACTTCAGGGTAGCGGAAGCAGTGATGATAGCCTGCAGCTGCTCAAGGTTGTTGAAGTTGAATGCGGGAATGGCATAGCCGCCATTGACGGCTCTCTTGAACATCTCGCGAGTATTCACGAGACCTAAATCTTTGTAGTTAACCATTTTATTTAAATGTTTAGAGATAATGTCCTATTATCTTTCACGTGCAAATTTAACACTAAATTCTGTGTTTGCAAAGAAAAGCACGTTGTTTATTGTTTCGTAAATATAAAAAATCTAATAATTCGAAGCAATCCTCCTCACCTACACATGAAATTGGCACGTCGGTTTGGCAATCGCACTTCATTCCTCCAGTTCGCCCGCATCATAATAGGGGTTGCGCTGCCTGCGTTTGGCTCCTGCGGTGAACTTGTATGAGCATCGCAGCATGAGGTAGCGCGGTATGGAGTTGGCCCAGGCCTCGGTACGTCCCTGGCTGTTGAGCGTGAGCGTGGTGCTGTTGAGCTGTCCGAGGATGTCGAAGCCGTCGATGGCCAGGGCCAGCCGCTTGCCGAGCAGGTATTTGGTGAGGCGCGCGTTCCATATCCACTCGCTCTTGTTCATCTGCTCGTCGTTGTATCCGCTGCGGTTATAGTTGACCATGTCGGTGGAGAGCTCAAGGCCGAGCGGCAATGTGACGAAGCCGGAGGCTCCGAAGTTGTAGTTCCATGCCGACACCAGCTGAAAGCCCGGCCGGGGGCTTGTTGCCCGCTGATAGGCAACGTTGGAGGTGAGGTTGAGGCGCATGCGGTCGCCAAGCTGGAAGACGAGCCGAAACCGGTTGGTTAGGTTCCAGTTGCCCACCTTACTGCGTTCCGCCGTCGAACCCTCCACGGTCGTCAGGTCGACGCTGCGGGCATAGCTGCCGTTGAGGCTCTCATTGAGCAAGAAGTGCTGATTTTTGTCGAGGGGGCGGCCATACATAATGCCAGCCGACATATTCCAGTTGCCGTTAATGTTTTGTTGCTGCGTGGTGGTGCGTCCGGTCTGCTTGTCGTAAAGCGTGGCCGTGGCAATGGCGTCCTGCGTAACGTTGCAGCTGAGGCTTGCGTTGACGAAACGCTGCCGGGGTATGTTGAGCAGCGAAAGGTTGAGGCCGAGCGCGTGTGTCCTCGACTTCTTCAGGCCAGGATTGCCAAGCGTCACCGTCAGCGGGTTGCTGTCGTCGCGTATATCGAGTTGCGACGCAAGGTCGGGCTGGCTTTGCGACGTGGAATAAGAGAAGCTCAGCGAGTTCATACTAATAGAGTCGGTCTGGGAGACCTGCGCCGAGAGGCTCGGCTGGAAGAAGACGCTGTTGCGCCTTTTCTCGTATTTCTTTTGCCGGAAATAGCCGAGCGACTCATAGCGCCACTCCACCGGCAGGTTGAGCATGAGGCTAATCTTAGGGCCATGATGCTCATTGTCGTGGGAGTAGTTGAAGAGCAGGCTGCCGAAGTTGGACAGTCTGTGACTGTTGCTCCAGTAGCTGTTGGCCCCGTCGAGCGTCGCCATCAGGGCCTCCTTAGTGGAGGGGAGCATGCCGATGGCGTAGGTTTCCTCCGTGTAGTCATCGAGACGGTCGAGGCGATAGAGTGAGTTGTCCTCCGAACTGTATTGTTTGTTGAGACGGTATGACGGCCTCAGATAGATGGTGTTCACCTTATCGCTGTCGGCATTGAGCAGCTTGCTGTAGTCAGCGTTGAAGTCTATCTCATACCTATGGCTGTTGTTGGGCGTGTATTGATAGCGGTTGTCGGGGGCGGTAGTGCCGTCAAGATAGTCGATGCTGTTGGTTGAGAAAGCGGTTGCAGTGCTGCGGCTGTAGCTTGCGCTGGCCGCCATGCTGGCCATATCGTTCCACTTGTCGTTGCCCACGCGCAGGCGGTCGTTGAAGCCGACGCTGTAGGAGGAGCTCTGGCTGTGGCTCTGCCTCTCGGCGCGCTGCCTGTTGACGACGGTTCTCAGCCATGCGGCCTCCGCCGTGAAGAGGCTGTCAAGCGCGTTGTCGGCCGGCTTGGCGTTGAATCTTCCTGAGAGGCTGCTGCCATTGGCATCGCCCGAGGAGTGGCTGAGCGACAGGTTGCCGCCGAGCATATGGCGGCCCTTTCGCATGCCGAAGCTCTCATTGCTGCTCCAGCTGCGCGAGCGGGAGCGGTTGCTGCTGCGGGTCAGGCTGTAGTAGTCGCCGCCGGTGAGAAACGTCTGGCTGTTGGAGCGGTTCTGCATGTCGCCGTCGGTAAAGGAATAATCGTTGTCGGTGGAGAGATAAGTATCCTCATTGTTGCCCTCGATGCGGTATCCCAGGCCTATCTGCCGCATGCTGCTGAGTCCGCCTCCGGCATCGGGCATGGAGCTGGCAGAGCCGTCCTCGCCCGGCACGCCGCCGTCGTTGACATTGTTCATCACGCCCGTGAGCGTGAGCCTCGAGTGTTTGCTATAGCCCAAAGCAAAGGCTTTGCCGCTGTAGCGCCGCTGCGAGCCGAGGCCCCACTCGGTGTTGCCGAGCAGGCCGCGCTGGTAGTCTTTCTTCAGTCCCACATCGAGCACGAGGGCCTTGTCGCCCATATTGCGGCCCATCAGCCTGCTGCTCTTGCCGCCCTTGTCATAGACACGCACCTTATCGACCGTATAGGCGGGCAGGTTTTTTAGAGCCGCCTTGGCGTCTCCGTTGAAGAAGTCGCGGCCGTCAACCAAGAGCGAGCTGACTACTCGGCCATTGACTTTGATGACGCCATTGTCGATAGTGGTTCCCGGCATCTGACGGATGAGGGCGTCGAGCATGGAGCCCTCGCTAAGGCTGAAGGCATCGGCATTATAAACCATGGTGTCGCCATGCAGCACCATCTTAATCTTTGTCGCCTTGACAACGACCTCGGAGAGCAGCTTGCTGTCGGCCTTGAGACGCACTTCCGACATCCACTGCACATTCATGCGCTCGGCCATCCTCACCTCTACTTTCTTATATTGCGTGGCATAGCCTACCATCGAAAAGCGGAGCAGGTAGGTGGTGTGGTTGTCCACGTCGATATCATAGAGCTGTTCCTTTTGCCCGAAAAAGAGCTTCTCTGCCGTCACCGTGGCCCGAATGACGCTGCTGTCCTTTGGCGACAACAGCTCCACCGTGACGCCCGGCAACGACTCTCCCGTCTCGTCATCGACGACGCGGCCGGTGAGGTGACGGGCCTGAGCGCAGGCGCAGGACAGCAGGAAGATGGTCAGCAACAGCAGTCTAAAGCGTAAGCACCGGGCCATTGTTCTTGCGGGTAAGCTCTGAGGCGAAGAGCAGAATGATGAAATAGCAAAGGAACGGAATGACGAATGGCAGGCTCATCTTGCCCGTAGAGTCGGCAATGATTGTCATCAACAGGAAGCCGCATCCGCCTATAGGGGTCATCATCAGCAGTGAGGAGGCCGACTTCGTCAGGCTGCCAAGGCCGCGCAGGGCGAGTGAGAAGATGGTGGGGAACATGATGGCCTCAAAGACGTAGTTGGCCACGAGGCCAATCATCGACAGCCTGCCCCAGTTGCAAAGCACGAGCCCGATGCTAATCAGACTGCCCACGGCGCAGCCCATAAGCATGTGCTCGGCCTTCACCCATCGCATGATCCAGCTGCCACCGAAACGTCCCAACATGAAGAAAGCCAGTGCGAGCGTCAGCACGACCGACGCCGTATTGTCAGACATCCATCCCTTTGCGGTGACAAAGTTGATGAAATAGCTGTTGATGGAAATCTCAGCAATCTCATAAGCCAACAGTGCGAAAAGGCCGAAGACAAACATCGTATGGTGATGGAAAAGCTTCGAGATGCGCGTGCCTTTCTCACGGTCTTCCTCTGTCTCGCGGTGTTTGATTTCGGGCAGATTGACCCGAGAGAACACCACGGCAATGAGCAATACCAGAATGCCGAGAATGGCATAAGGCACGACTATCTTGCCTCCGCTCTCCGACTTCGGGCCGCTGAAGAAGAACTGACCAACAATGAACGTGGCCGAAAGACAGCCCAGGCCATTGAACGACTGCGAGAAATTGAGCCTGCTTGTGGCGGTTTCCGCTGCGCCGAGTTCCGTGACGTATGGATTGGCCGAGGTCTCAAGGAATACCAGTCCGCACCCGATGATGAACAGTGCGCCCAAGTAGGCGTAGAACGTTCCGGCCTCGGCACCGGGTATGAAGAGCAATGCACCCACGCCGAAAAGCGTAAGGCCGAAGATGACGCCTGTGCGGTAGCCGTGACGGTTGATAAACCACCCGGCGGGAATGGCCATGATGAAATAGCCCAAATAAGTTGTTACCTGTATCAGGGCCGACTGGGTCATTGAGATGTCGAGCGCATTCTGGAAGTGCTTGTTCAGCACATCAAGAATGGCGCGGGCGAAGCCCCAAAGGAAAAACAGTGAGGTGACGAGGATAAACGGCAGTACATACTGCCTGTTGGTAAGCGTGGGTCGAGAGTTCATAACAGTAAAGAGACAGGACGCGCGGCGTCACGCCAGGCTCCTGCCTCTGTAGAATCTATATTTATTTTAATACAATTATTTTTTCTTTTCGGCGGGTTCTATAATCTTCCACACGCCAGCTGCCAGTGCGCCACCGACAAACGGGCCGACAATGAAAATCCAAAGGTTGGTCAGCGCAGTGCCTCCCTGGAAGAGGGCCGGGCCAATGGACCGAGCCGGGTTGACCGACGTGCCGGTGTAACGGATGCAGACCAGATGGACCAGCACCAGCGAGAGGCCGATGGCCAGGCCTGCAAAGTTGTTGGTAGCCCCGTTGGTCTTGGCCGTGGCTCCAAGCACGACAAGCACGAAGACGCAGGTGAAGAACATCTCTGCCAACAGGCCGCCCAACGCAGTGACGGTGACGCCGGCATCGTTGACCGCCTGCAGGTCATTGGCTCCCGTGCCCTGCAGGCCCGCAGAAGTGGTGATGGCGTAGAGGATGGCCGCGCCGACTATGCCGCCGACCACCTGATAAATCATGTACATCGCGGCATCCTTGCCCTTCATGCGGCCGCTGAGCCACACGCCCAAGGTGATGGCCGGATTGATGTGGCAGCCCGAGATACCGCCAATGGTGTAGGCCATGGCCACCACGGAGAGTCCGAAGGCCAGGGCCGTGCCGACCACAGCCGCCTGGTTGTGCACCGGGTCACAGCCAAGGGACACGGCTGCACCACAACCCATAAGAACGAGCACCATCGTGCCCACCATCTCTGCCAAATACTCTTTTTTCATAGTCAACGCTTTTATATGGTTTATGAAATAGCTTGATACTAATTGTCCGCAAATATAGCACTTTTCTGTGAGATAAACGCAACCGGCCGCGATTTATTCTTTTATTCCATGCAATATTTTGCATGGTTGCGGGCCAAACGCGGCTTCATTCTCCATCCCGGCACGCAGGCACGCCGCCCCGGCTGCGGTGGTTTCTCTCCGGGACAACGGGGACGCATTTGCAGGAAGTTTAGAGCGCTGGTACAGAATTCCAAAAACTTTTGCTACCCTCAGTCCGTTTAAATTTCGGGGGAATGGCTATTTCGGGCAGTTTAAATTTCGGGGGAATGGC